>JAABQI010000317.1 GCA_011391545.1 Rhodoferax sp. | reverse complement strand
GGCTTTGCAGCACGTTGGCAAAGCGGTTGGTTTGCCGCGCCAGCTCGGCGTAACTCAGTTCCAGCGCGGGGGCGTCGCGCGACACAAAACGCAGCGCCGCGTGGTAGCGCAGCGTGCCGGCGGCATGGCGGTCCACCGCCTCGAAGCCCATGTTGAGCCCGCCCCCGGGCAGGCCTTGCAGTGACAGGCGCGCCTGCTCCCAGGTAAACCGGCTGCGCTCATCGGCGTAGTCGGTCCAGTTGGGTCGCAGGCGCTGCTGTGCGGCGTCTTTGCGAATGATGCTCGGTCGGTTCATGCGCTGCCTCGCTGGGGTTCGGGTCTGATGGCATCTGCAGGCAATCAGGCAGCCTGTTTCATCACCTGCTCGCGCGTCTCCCGGTCTCTGGCGCTGCCCAGATCAACGGCAAGGTCGGCCAGCTCATGCGTCAGCAAGCCCAGCACGTCTTCAATCGTCACGATGCCAGCCAGATTGCCCGCCTTGTCAACAACCACCAGACGCCGCAGCCGGTATTTTTTCATCAGCTGCACGGCATCCATGGCGTCCATCTCGGGCTGCGCCTTGATCAGATCGACCGACATGATGTCGCCCGCCGTGAAGATGGCCGGGTCGAGCCCTTCAGCCATGAGTTCAAGCACCAGGTCGCGGTCGGTGACGATGCCAACCGGCTTGTTTTTGTCGAGGGCATCCACCACCACCAGGGCGCCGATATGGTGCCGGCGCATGAGCTGCGCCACCACCCGCGCCGAGGTGTCGGGCTCGACCACGGCGACCAGCGTGGTCGCAAATTCCTTGAGCTTTGTTGCCATGGCGACTCCTTGTTGAAGGTTCCAGAAAGGAGTTCCAGAATAATCGCCCCGACGTGAAGAGAGATGCGAATAATCAACGCAGCCGCGTGATGCGCCGTTTTTTTACGCTTGCTTACATCAGCGCACCACCAGCACATCCGAGCGCGCCTGGCCCAGCACATGCTTGGTGACGCTGCCCAGCAGCAGTTCCTCGGTCATGCCCGTGCCGTGCTTGCCCAGCACGATCAGGTCGGCGCTCTGCTCTTCTTCCTGTTCCAGGATGAAGTCGGGTGGATTGGCAAAGGCCACCAGGGGCTGCCACTGCGCCGGTGTCAGGCCGGCATCGTGCGCCAGTTCGTCAAGCCGGGCCAGCGCCTCGCGCTTTATTTTTTGACGGTGCTGCAGGATGGTTTCTTCGTCGATACCGGCAAAGCGCATCTTGCCCTCAAAAGGAATTTCGCAGGCATGCAGCAGCACCAGAGCTGCCTGCGGGCTAAAGCTGCGCGCCAGCGCGATGGCGCGCTTTGACCAGTGCGAAAAGTCCACCGGCACCAGCACCGTGCGATAGTCCAGCTGCGGCGCCTGTTTGACCACCAGAACAGGTTGCAGGGTCTTGCGCAACAGGCGCTCGGCCGTGGCGCCGAGCAGCCAGTGGCGCATGAAACCCGCGCCGTGCGCGCCGACCACCACCAGGTTGCAGCCCAGCGCCTCGGCCTGCTCGGCAATGCTGGTCAGCACCGTGCCCTCCTGCAGGTGGTAGTCCACGCGCAGCGGGGCGGTCGCGCCAGGCTGGGTGCGCCCGAGTTCGGCAGCCAAATCCGCCAGCGATTGCTCGGCCTGCGCGTGCATGCGCTGCTCAAGCTCCTCCGCGTTCGGGGAAAACAGGCGCCGCAGTTCAAGCAGCGCATCTTTTTCAAGCACATGGATCAGCGCCAGCTTGCCGCCGCTCTGGCGCGCCAGCATGGCGGCGCGCTGCGCCGCGTGGCGTGAGGGTGCCGACAAATCTGTGGCGGCAAGCGGTGAGAACACTGTGTTCATGATGGCTCCTTGACTTGGGTGGATTGATTGAGCTCTGCAGTGGCAATGCGCCCGGCAATGTCGAGCGCGGCAAAGTCGGCGGCCTGGTGAAACGGCAGGATCACCTCCAGCGGGCCCAGCGCGGACAGCGCGTCCACATCGGATTCGTGGCGCGCCACCACCGCCATGTGGCCACGGTAATGGTGTTCGCTCAAGCCGTGCAGCAGGGCCCGGTTGGCCTCGACATCGGGCAGGCTGCTGACCACCCAGGGCACATCGGCGAGCGGCAGGCTCTCGATGAAGTCGGGCGCCTCGCAGTCGCCAAAACGGGCATCCAGGCCGCTGTTCTGCTTTTCCTTGATGACCTCGGGGTCGAAGTCCACGCCCAGCACGCGCATGCCCTGCGCCTGCAGCTTCAGCGCCAGCCGGCTGCCGTAGCGGCCCAGGCCGAACACCACCACGTCGGGGCGCTGCGTGTGGCTGGGAGCATTTTCCACGGCGAGCTCCCTGAAAGGTGTGCCGCGCTCAAAAATGCCGAGCCAGGGCGCCAGCCAGCCATAGAGCCGGTGCGAATACAGGATCATGTACGACGACAGGGCGATGGTGATGAGTCCCACCAGCGTGGTCAGCCCCAGCGCGCTGGCGCTGATGTGGCCAAGGCTGATGCCCATGGCGACGAAGATGATGGAGAACTCCGAAATCTGCGCCACCGTCAGGCCCGCCAAAAAGCTGGTGCGCTTGCGGTAGCCCATGTAGCCCATGATGGCCATCACGATCAGCGGGTTGCCGACCAGCACGAACAGCGACAAGATTAGCGCCGTGCCGACCTCGGCGCCCAGCGTGGAAAAATCGAGCTTGGCGCCCAGGTCGATGAAGAAAAACAGCAGTAAAAAGTCGCGAATGCTGGTCATGCGGGCGCTGATGGCCTCGCGGTACGCGGTGGAAGCGAGCGAAAACCCGGCAATGAAGGCGCCCGCCTCCTTGCTGAAGCCGGCGTATTCACCCAAGGCGGCCAGCGCCGTGCCCCAGGCGATGGCAAAGATCAGCAGCAGTTCCTGCGAGCGTGCCAGCGTGTCCACCACACGCGGCAAAACAAAGCGCATCAGCAGGTAAAGCAGCAAGCCGGCGCCGCCCAGGCGGGCCAGCAGGCTCAGGGCCAGTGTGGCGCCGCTCAAGGCCTCGCCGCCAATGCCGCCGAGCCCGCTCATGACCATCATGGCGATCACCACCGCCAGGTCCTGCACAATCAAAAAGCCCACCGCAATGCGGCCGTGCAGGGATTCGAGCTCGCGCTTGTCGGACAGCAGCTTGACGATGATGATGGTGCTGGAAAAAGTGAGCGCCACGGCCACATACAAGGCCTCCAGCCAGCCGCGACCGAGCGCCAGCGTGATGAAAAACCCGAACAGAATGGTGAAGCCGAGCTGCCCGAGGCCGGTAGCCAGCGCCACCGGGCCGATCTGGCGCACGTGGCGCAGATCGAGCTTGAGGCCCACCACGAACAGCAGCACGGTGATGCCGATCTGCGCCAGCAGGTCGATCTGGTCATGCGCACCGACCCAGCCGAACACCGAGGGGCCGACCAGAATACCGACAATGATGTAGGCCATCAGCAGCGGTTGGCGCAGACGCACGGCAATGGCGCCCACCACCGCCGACAGGAGCAGCAACAAGGCAAATTCGTGGTAGGCGCTGTTCATCGTGCGAGCCTTCAGGGTCGGCTGCGTTGCCTTCTGTCGCGCCGTTTGGCCAGCGTGCGCCAGCGCCAGATGAGCGAAATGATGCCGTAGGTGAGCAGCCCCATCAGCACCGCCGTGATCGACAGGCCCACCAGCAGCGGCTTGCCCAGGTTGGTGATGCGCTGCCAGAAGCTGGTGTCTTCAGGTTCCACGGTTAACTGCGGGTCGTGCAGGTCGATGGTTTTGGGGCGCTCCTTGCTGCCCGTGACCCAGACCCCGAGCCGGTAGGCGCCGTAATAAATCGGCCCGAAGGTGACCGGGTTGCTGACCAGCGTGCTCGCAACCGCCGTGGGTATGTTGGCGCGCATGACGATGGCTGCAGCCACCGACAGCGGAATCTGCGCGATCGGGATCAGCAGGCCAAAGAACACCCCCAGTGCCACGCCCATGGCCACACCGCGGCGCGACCAGTGCCACAGCTTGGGGTGTTGCAGCCAGGGCTGCAACCAGGCCAGCCAGCGGTTGCGGGCAATTTGCTCGCGGCTGGGGAGATGGCTGGCCAGGCGGCTGCGCAGGCGTTGCAACAAGCTCATTCAAAAGTTCCTGATGTTCATGCGTCGCAAAACGGCTTTTTCGGCCTCGACTGCCAAAAATTTGAGTCCGCCCAGACCGAGGATCACGGCCCACGAAACAGCGTCCAGCGCCACCGTTTGAAACAGGTGCTGGAAAGGCGGCGCGTAGGTGAACAGCAGCTGCAAGCCGATCAACAGCATGCTCATCCACAAGGCCACCGGATTGTCGGTGAGGATGCCGCGCGCAAAGGCCGAGGATGTGAAGTGCCGCACATTGAACAGGTACACCAGCTCGCCCACCACCAGCATGTTGACGGCAGAAGTGCGCGCCAGCTCCAGGCTGCTGCCGCGCGCCAGTTCCCATTCGAAAACGCCAAAGGTGACGGCCACCATGAGCAGACTCACATAGGCCACCCGAAAACCCAGCACGGGCGTGATCAGCGGCTCGCTGGGCCGGCGCGGCGCGCGCGCCATGACGCCGGGCTCGGCCGGCTCGAAGGCCAGCGCCAGCGCCAGCGTGACGGCCGTGACCATGTTGATCCACAAAATCTGGCCCGCCGTGACCGGCAGCGCCAGGCCGCCAAACACGGCCAGCAAAATCACCCCGGCCTCGCCGCCGTTTGTGGGCAGCATGAAGAGCAGCGATTTCTTGATGTTGTCGAACACCACCCGGCCCTCGCGCACGGCCTGCGCGATGGTGGCAAAGTTGTCGTCGGTGAGCACCAGGTCGGCGGCTTCGCGGGCGGCGTCGGTGCCCTTTTTGCCCATCGCCACGCCGATGTCGGAGGTCTTGAGCGCGGGCGCGTCGTTGACGCCGTCGCCGGTCATGGCGACCAGTTCGCCCTGCGCCTGCAAGGCATCGACCAGGCGCAGCTTGTGCTCCGGGCTGGCGCGGGCAAATACATCGGTTTCCAGCGCCACCCGCTGCAGCGCCAGGTGGTCGAGCCGGGCAATTTCATCGCCGGTCACGGCGCGCTCCGCGTTGAGGCCCAACTGGCGGCCGATGGCGGCGGCCGTGACGGCGTGGTCACCGGTGATCATCTTGACGCGAATGCCGGCGCGCTGGCACTCCGCCACGGCGGCAATGGCTTCCTCGCGCGGCGGGTCAATCAAGCCCACCAGCCCGAGCAGGGTGAAGCGCTGCGTGATGTCGTCCATCGACAGCGCGGTGGTGTTGGCGGGCATGTCGCAGCGCGCCAGCGCCAGCACGCGCTGACCATTGCTCGCAGCAGCGTCCATGCGCGCCTGCCATTCAGCCAGTTCCAGCGGCTGGCCGCTGGCATCGTGCTGGCACAGTTCAAGCACGCGTTCGGGCGCGCCCTTGAGCAGCACAAAACCATGGCCGGCATGGTCGTGGTGCAGCGTCGCCATAAAACGGTGCTCTGACTCGAACGGGATTTCGTCAGTGCGCGGTGTTGCCGCCGCGGCCTCAGCCGGGTCCAGCCCGGCCTTGCGCGCCAGCGTCAGCAGCGCGCCCTCGGTGGGGTCGCCGGCAAGGTGCCACCCACTGTCGCCCTTGTGTTTGAGCTGGGCGTTGTTGCACAGCAGGGCGCACTGGGCCAGCGCCTGCAATGCCGCGTCTTGTGACGCCTCCACGGTGCTGGTGTCCTGATGAAAACCACCCTCGGGCGCATAGCCGGTGCCGCTGACCTGCAGCGTGTGGCCGCCCAGCATGACCTGCACCGCCGACATTTCGTTCTTGGTGAGGGTGCCGGTCTTGTCCGAACAAATCACCGTGACCGAGCCCAAGGTTTCCACCGCCGGCAGGCGCCGGATGATGGCCTTGTTGCGCGCCATGATGCGCGTGCCGATGGCCAGCACGATCGACACAATGGCGGGCAAGCCCTCGGGGATGGCGGCCACGGTGAGGCCGACCACCGCCAGAAAAATGTCGAGTAGCGGCATCTCGCGCAGGTAAAAGCCGTACAGGAATGTGACCAGGGCCGCACCCAGAATGAACAGCGTGATCTGGCGCGCGAACTGGTCCAGGCGGCGCGTGAGCGGCGTCGCCAGCGTCTGCACTTCGCTCACCAGTGTGCTGATGCGGCCGATTTCGCTCTGCGCCCCGGTGGCCACCACCAGACCGCGCGCCTGGCCGTAACTGACCACCGTGCCCGAATAGGCCATGCAGCTGCGGTCGCCAATGGCGGCGCCACCTGCCACGGGTTCCGTGCCTTTCTCAACCGGCACCGACTCGCCTGTCAGAGCGGCTTCGTTGACGCGCAGGTTTTTGACATGCAACAGGCGCAGGTCGGCCGGCACCTTGACCCCCGACTCAAGCAGCACCACGTCGCCGGGCACCAGGCCGTCGGCATCGATCTCAAGGTGCTCGCCGTCGCGCAGCACGATGGCATGGCTGGCCAGCATGGCGCGCACGGCGTCAAGCGCCTTTTCTGCCTTGCCCTCCTGGATGAAACCGATCAGCGCGTTGATGACCACCACGCCGGCAATCACACCGGCATCGATGTAGTCCTTGAGACCCAGGGTGACGATGCCGGCAGCCACCAGCACATAAATCAGCGGGTTGTGAAACTGCAGCACAAAGCGAAGCAAAGGACCGCGCCGCCTGGACTCGGGCAGGCTGTTGGGGCCGTATTTGGCCAGCCGCTGGTTGACCTCGTCGCTGTTCAAGCCAGTTTTGGGATCGACGCCAAGGCGCTGCAGGGCCTCGTCGATGGCCGTGCTGTGCCATTGCGGCGGCGCGTCTGGCGCAGGCGTGGGTGTTGTCACGGTGCAAACTCCCAAATGGAGTCATGTTACCGGGTCAACCACGCTGCACGCTTGATGGTTTCGTGGTTTCCGGACGGCTTGTGCCGAATTGAGGACCCCCACCGCCAACCGACGCGCCCGCATGTCAACACGGGGGAGTCACATCAACTGCGTCCAGGCCTTTTCCAGGCGCTTGACACTCACCGGCTGCGGCGTGCGCAGCTCCTGGGCAAAGAAGCTCACGCGCAATTCCTCGAGCAGCCAGCGAAACTCCTGCAAGCGTTCGTCAGCCACGCCCTTGCGTTCGGCGAGCAGGCGCCAATAGCGCTGCTCAAGCGGCTGCAGCTCTTTCAGGCGTGCCGAGTCGCGGGCCGGGTCGGCGCGGTATTTGTCGAGGCGCGCGGTGATGGCCTTGAGGTAGCGACTGAAGTGGTGCAGTGATGCCCAGGGCGTGACGCTCAAAAAGCGCTTTGGCATCAGGCGCGCCAGTTGCTGGGCCGCATCCTGCGTGGCCTCCGGCGCGTTCTTGGTGTCCTTGATCTTACGCGCGGCGACCGCGTACTCGGCCAGAATGGCCGCAGCCAGCCGCGCCACTTCGGTGGCGATCAGGGTCAGGCGGCCGCGGCCCTCGTCGATGCGCTTCTTGAAGGCAAATTCATCCGTGGGCAGCGGGTCGAGCAAAAAGGCCCGGTCCAGCGCCACCTGGATGATTTGCTCTCGCAATTCTTCCAGCGTGCCGCCGGTGCCCGTGCCGTCGGGGTTTTTGCCGACCTGCATGTAGGTGACGGCCATTTTTTGCAGGTCGGGCACGTTTTTTTCGAGGTATTTGAGCGCGTCCTTGATCTGCAGGGCAAACAGGCGGCGCAGACCGGCGCGGTGTTTGGCGGCGGCCACATCGGGCTCGTCAAACACCTCGATGGTCACCGCGTCGCCCGCGTCAATCAGGCCGGGGTAACCAATCAGCGTCTGACCGCCTTTCTGGATTTCAAGCAGTTCGGGCAGTTCGCCAAAGGTCCAGGCGGTGTAGCGCTGGCTGGCCACCGAGGCCTTGTTTTCGGGGGTGCGCTTCCCCGGCGCGTCTAGACCCTTTTGTCCGTCATCGCGACGCCGCAGGCCGTGGCGATCCATGCCTGCGGAATTCGTGGATTGCCGCGCTTCGCTCGCCATGACGGGAGAAGCAGCCACGTTGTCGGCACCCTGCCCCAACTTGAGCCCGGCCAGCGCCTGAAATGCGCCGCGCGCCTGCGCCCCCAGCTCGGCCTTCAGGGCACCCAGATTGCGCCCGTGCCCAAGCTGGCGGCCATGTTCGTCAACCACCCGGAAATTCATGAAGAAATGCGGGCTGAGCATGTCGACCTTGATGTCGGCGCGCACCACATCCACCGCCGTGGCGGCGCGCACCAGCTTGAGCACGGCATCGAGCAAGGAGCCATGGCCAAACAGCTCTGGCGCGTTCAGCGTTTCGGCCATCTTGCGGGCGCTTTCGGGCAGCGGCACCAGGCGCGAGCGCGGACGCTGGTGCAGGGTCTTGAGCAGCGCCTGGATCTTGTCCTTGAGCATGCCGGGCACCAGCCATTCACAACGCTCCTCATTCACCTGGTTCAGCACAAACAGCGGCACGGTCACCGTCAGGCCGTCCTTGGCGTCGCCGGGCTCGTGCAGGTAAGTCGCCGCGCAATCAACACCGCCCAGGCGGACGGTTTTGGGAAAGGACTGCGTGGTGATGCCGGCCGCCTCGTGGCGCATGAGTTCCTCGCGCGTGAGCAGCAGGAGCTTGCTGTTGCCGGTGGGGGCCGCGCCGCGCACCGGCATGTGCATCAGGAACTCGGGTCTTTTGCAGGCGTCGCGGTACCAGGCATCAAAGCTGTAGCCGCTGCACACGTCGGCGGGCAGTTGCTGGTCGTAAAAGGCGTAGATCAGTTCGTCGTCGATCAGCACGTCCTGCCGGCGCGCCTTGTGCTCCAGGTCTTCAACCTGTTTGATGAGCTTCTGGTTGGCCTGCAAAAACGGCCATTTGCAGTCCCACTGGCCGTTGACCAGCGCCTCGCGAATGAAAATCTCGCGGGCACCGACCAAATCGACCCGGCCGTAATTGACGCGCCTGCCGCTGTAGACCACGATGCCGTACAGCGTGGCGCGCTCCAGCGCGTTGACCTCGGCCGACTTCTTTTCCCAATGCGGGTCAAGCAACTGTTTCTTGAGCAGGTGGCCGCCCACCTGCTCCAGCCACTGAGGCTCGATGGCAGCAATGCCGCGGCCAAACAGGCGCGTGGTCTCGACCAGCTCAGCCGCCACAATCCAGCGGCCCGGCTTCTTGACCAGGTGGGCGCCAGGGTGCGGGTAAAACTTGATGCCGCGCGCGCCCAGGTACTCACCCCCGCCACCGCCTTCGCTCTCCAGCTTGTAGCCAATGTTGCCGAGCAGGCCCGCCAGCATTGACAGGTGCAATTGCTCGTAACTGGCCGGCAAGGTGTTCAAACGCCACTTGTGCTCGGCCACCACGGTGTGCAACTGCGAATGGATGTCGCGCCACTCGCGCACACGGCGCATGCTGACAAAGTTTTGCCGCAGCAACTGTTCGTATTGGCGGTTGCTGAGCTTGTGCTGCCCCTCCCCGCCTTTGCCATCGTTGATCCATTTCCACAGCTTGAGGTAGCCACTGAATTCGCTCTTTTCATCGTCGAACTTGGCGTGCGCCTGGTCGGCCTGCTGCTGCGCTTCCATCGGTCGGTCGCGCACGTCCTGCACGGAAAGCGCCGACGCAATCACCAGCACCTCGTCGAGCGCCTCACGCGTGCGCGCCTCCAGGATCATGCGGCCCACGCGCGGATCCAGCGGCAATTTGGCCAGCTCCTGGCCGGTGGCGGTGAGCTCGTTGGCGTCGTCCACGGCGCCGAGTTCGTTGAGCAACTGGTAACCGTCGGCAATGGCGCGGCCCGAGGGTTTCTCGATGAACGGAAAGTCCTCGACCACGCCCAGATGCAGCGACTTCATGCGCAGGATCACGCCCGCGAGCGAACTGCGCAGGATTTCGGGGTCGGTGAATTTGGGGCGACCGGCAAAGTCTTTTTCGTCATAGAGCCGGATGCAGATGCCGTTGGCCACCCGGCCGCAGCGCCCGGCGCGCTGGTTCGCCGAACTCTGGCTGATCGGCTCGACCAGCAACTGTTCGACCTTGCTGCGAAAACTGTAGCGCTTCATGCGCGCG
>JAABQI010000316.1 GCA_011391545.1 Rhodoferax sp. | reverse complement strand
TGGTTCTTCGCCAAGGGCAAGCCTGTTTACCTGCTTCGCGCGCCGGAGGGTAAGGTCTGGGTCATGCAGGTGTATTCCCATGCGGTCGACAAGACCCTGGCGGCAGACAACCTGCACCAGATCGGCAGCAAACTCACCCTGCCCGAGGGCTGGAAGTTCGAGGTCAAGGTGCTGGAAAAAGACCTGTCGATGGAGCCGCGCCGGGCCAAAGGCATTGCCTACATCATGCGCGACAACCTGGCCAACACCTACATGGGCTGTGGTTTCGATGCGGCCTGCAATTACATTCCCTGAGGTAGACATGACACTCAACGCACGCGCCGGCCAAGCGTCGGCATCCGAAGAAACCCTGACCCTGTGGGGAACCCCGCATTCGCTCTACACGGGCAAGGTACGCTCCTACCTGATCAAGAAGGGTCTGGCCTTTCGCGAGTTGTTTCCCCACCATCCGCGCTTCAGCGCCGAGGTGGTGCCGGCGGTGCGCCTGGTCGTGGTGCCCATCGTTGAAACCCCTGACGGTCAGTTTTATCAGGACACCAGCGACATCATCGCCGAACTGGAGCGGCGTTTTCCGGCCGACCCGGTGGTGCCGAGCAGTCCGGTGCAACGGGTGCTTGCCCGCTTGCTCGACGGTTATGGCTCCGAATGTCTGCTGCCCGCCGCCATGCACTACCGCTGGAGTTACCGGGCGGAGCAGGAGCACTTTCTGCAAGCCGAGTTCGGCCGCGCCATGCATTGCGGGCCGGACCGGGAAGCCCGGTTGCAAGCCGGCGCGCAGTTTATGACTTATTTCAACAGTTTTCTGCCGGGCCTGGGCGTTCTGCCCGAAACGATTCCCGCGATCGAAGCGGCCTACGAGGAGCTGCTGGATCTGCTTGACATTCATTTCCAGCACCATCCCTACCTGCTGGGCGGCCGACCCTGCATCGCTGATTTTGGCTTCATGGCGCCGCTGTTTGCCCACCTCGGGCGCGACCCCGTGCCCGCGGCGCAGATGATGAAGCGCGCGCCCAATGTCTACCGGTGGACCGAGCGCATGAACCGGGCGCAAATCGCCGACGGCGAGTTCCCGGATCACGCCACCGACTGGTTGCCCGATGATGCCATCCCGGTCACGCTGGAGCCGGTGCTCAAGCTGATGTTCCAGGATTGGGGTGCGCAATTAATGGCCGATGCCGCGCATGTGAATGCGTGGCTCAAGGCCAACCCTGACTTGCCGGCCGGCCACCTGGTGTCGCTCAATGGCGAGCGCAGCGTGCATCCGACGCTGGGCATGATCGATTACCCGTGGCGCGGCGTCACCATGCAACGCGCCAGCATGCCGCAGGGCCTCTGGCATTTCGAGCAGGCCGCCAGCGAGGCGCGTGCCTGGAGCGGTTCGGCGCGCGAACGCTTCGACAGTTTGTCGGCACGTCTTGGCGGACAGGCGATGATGCAGGTGGGCCTGACTCGACCCATGACGCGCAAGGATTACGTGCTGGTGCTGGGCTGATCCCGACCGGACGCAGTTGACCTTGAAGGAAGGAAAACCATGAACGCACTACTGAAGGCGGGCTGCCTGGCGATCTATTTACTGGCGCTTGGCGGCGCTTTTGTGGCGCTGCCGTGGGGGGCTGAATCGGTTCTGCAAAACATCGCCGCCATTTTGGTGGGCTTGCATGTGCTTGAACTGGTTGTTGCCTATCAAAGCGTCAGGCGGCACCCGGGCCCATTGATCGACAGCGTTGCATTGACCTTGTTATTCGGTTTGCTGCACTGGCTGCCGCTGGCAAGGCGTGCGCGGACCTGATTCATGCAAAGCGTGAAGCACCATTGGCGCCGGAGCTCTGATCCCGTCGAACTTCATTTCCGAACCGACGATCACATCGAGCTCGCCGCGCACGCCTGGGGCCAGCCAGAGCATCCGCCGGTGATCCTGCTGCACGGCGGCGGACAGACCCGCCATGCCTGGAAAAACACCGCGCGCCAACTGGCCGCACAGGGCTTTTACGCCATGGCGGTGGATCTGCGTGGCCACGGCGACAGCGGTTGGTCGCCCAGCGGCAAATACTCAATGGATGGTTTTGTGGCTGACCTGCGCTGCATTGCAAAGACTTGCCGTCAGCCACCTGTTGTGATCGGCGCCTCGCTGGGCGGCATCACGGGTCTGGTTTGCGAGGGCGAGGGCCCGCCCCTGATGGCCGCGCTTGTTTTGGTCGATGTGACGCCGACCGTGCAACAGACTGGAATCGAGAAAATTCGCCTGTTCATGGGTGCCCAAGCGAAGGAGGGATTTGCCAGTGTGGAAGCCGCTGCCGATTCGATCGCAGCCTACCTGCCGCATCGCCCGCGGCCCCGTTCGCTCGCCGGGTTGGGAAAGAACTTGCGGCAACATGTTGATGGCCGCTACCGCTGGCATTGGGACCCGGCACTTCTGAATTTCAGTCAACAATCTTTGACAGCTGCGCTGAGCGCACGCCTCACAGCGGCGGCCAGCGAAATCAAGATGCCGGTATTGCTGGTGCGGGGGGATGCCAGCGAGCTGGTCAGCACGGCCGACGTCGACCAGTTTCTCAAGCTCGTGCCACATGCCCAATATGCCAATGTCGCGGATGCTGGTCATATGGTCGCTGGCGATGTAAACGATCAGTTTGGCGTTGCCGTGCTTGATTTTCTGCTAGGCCTTCAGGACGTTTGAATCTGAACGGTCGCGAAAGGCTTATGTATTGGGTGTTTGCCCGAAACTTGACCTTGAACCATTCTTCAAATCTGGTGGCTGCGTAACATGAACCCGGACATGCCTCCCTCTGAGTTGATCGTCGCAAGTGCATTGCGCACCACCCTCATGCCATTTTTAGCAGTTCCAGTTTTTGACCCTGACCTGACGAAAATCGTGGCAAGATATCGCCGCCATGGCCCGCCACCTGAGGAAGAACGGATGGCGGCGTGAAAACCACTGAAAAACTTGGCACCGTCAAGCGCATCCCTTAGTCCACAAAAGCCACAACACGCGCTGGCGCAGCGCTGCAATTGGCCAGTTTGATGGGAAAGAAGCCCACCATGAAGCCGCTCAGGGGCATCGCGCCCAGGTTGGTCAATTGCTGCACGATGCCAGCAAAGCCCACACAATGCGGGCATTCTTATTGACGAGTGCCTCCGCCGCCACATTGTTGTTGCGTCGGCTCACGATCCCGTTGATCCACTTGCACGTTGAATTTGGATCGGCCTTTGCACTTGCGTAGTAAATGACCGAGCGCGCCCCATGAATCAAAAGGGTCCGCAGGTATGTGTCACCTCGCTTGCTGATGCCAAAGAGGTTTTGCTTTCCTCCGCTTGAGTGCTGTCGGGGAACCAGTCCTAGCCATGCAGACACTTGACGACCGTTATCAAAGTCTTTGGCGTCCCCAAGTGATGCCACCAATGCGCTGGCGGTGATGGGGCCTATGCCAGCCGCCACGCCGGTGACATCTGGGCGCAGTCAGAACTCTGGCGCTCCCTGGGATTTGACGATCTGGCGGCTTCCTGGCGGCACTCAAAAACTGAGGTCGATGTCCTGACCTGCCTGCGCCTGATGGTCTTCAACCGCCTGTGTGATCCTGGCAGCAAACTCGGTGTGCTGCGTTGGCTAGAGACGGTGGCGAGTTTGCCGCGGTTGCAGTTGCGGGGCATCATGTGCATCCCGGAGCCCGCGCCCGACTTTGCGGGCCGCCTGCGAAGTATTCAAAAGAGCCAGTGACCTGTTTGAGGCTTTGAAGGCACAAGGACTGGCACTCGACACCCTATCGATGGGCATGAGCGCCGACCTGGAAGCCGCCACCGCCTCGGGCAGCACCCTGGTGCGGGTCGGCTCGGCCATCTTCGGGTCGCGGGACGCGAGGCCCGACAAGGCGTGAAGTGGCCCATCGGAAAGCGGACGGAATGCAGGCCTACAATCCTCGCCGCGCCGGGCTTCAACCCTTGGCCAAATCGCCCTTGAAGCATTCATCTGCGCCGCCGGTCGTGTTGCACCGGGCAGGATGAATGCCTCATTCAATCTGTCACCAAAGGAATCAAATCATGCGTATCTCGATGTTGTCGGCTGCCATTGCCATGTCTGTGCTTTCCACACCCTTGTGGGCCCAACAGGCGCCCACCGGCGGCACCGTGGTGGCCAGCGAGCCTGGCAAAGCGGCCGCGATGGAAACCATCAAGCTCACCGCCGGTGTGGCCGCGATCGACAAGGCCACCCGCACATTAACGCTCAAGACCGCCCAGGGCAAGACGCTCGATGTGGTGGCTGGCGAAGAAGTCAAAAACTTTGACCAGATCAAGGTCGGCGATCAGCTCGTCGTTCAGTACGCCCAGGCGCTGACACTGGAAGTCAAGAAGGGTGGCGGGGTGCGTGAATTGACGCAGGAGTCAGATTCGGCAAGAGCCAAATCGGGCGATAAACCGGCGGGCGTTGGCGCGCGCCAGGTGACAATTGTTGCTGATGTGCTGGCTGTCGACCAGAAAAAAATGACCATCACCGTGAAAGGCCCGCGTGGCAAAGTGGTGGACCTGAAGGTGAGCAACCCCGATCATTTCAAGGTGGTCAAGAAGGGTGACCAGATTGAGGCGGTTTACACCGAGGCCCTGGCGATCAGCATCGAGCCGGCAGCCAAAAAATAAGCGTCATGCAGCCCCCGGTGCCAGCAACATCGGCAGCCGGGGCGAACCCGAATCGCCGGTGCACATGACAGATCAAACATGAGAAATCACCGGTAAAATTTTATTTTTAACCAAGGGGAAAAAACATGATGCACTCGGCAAGCAAGATTTTTCTGGCAATGAGCGCCTTGGCGCTGGCGTCGGCGGCGCAGGCCCAGGACGAACAGGCGGCCGAACTGGCCAAGAAGCTGGCGAACCCTGTGGCGTCGTTGATCAGCGTGCCGCTGCAGTACAACCGCGACAGCTACGGCGGGGCGAACGATGGCGCCACAGTCAGTAAACTCGTCATCCAGCCGGTGGTCCCGTTTTCATTGAACCAGGACTGGAACTTGATCACCCGCACCCTGATTCCACTCATCGACCAGGAAGATTTCCCGCTTGCCGCGCTGAACGAATCAGGTCTCGGCGACATCACGCCCAGCTTATTCTTCTCGCCGAAAGCGCCGACCGCCGGCGGCTGGATCTGGGGGGCGGGGCCGGTCTTCTTGCTGCCGACAGCCACCCAGGACGCGCTCGGCACCGAAAAATGGGGCCTCGGGCCAACTGGCGTAGCCCTGAAGCAATCCGGACCGTGGACGGTCGGGATGCTGGCCGGCCATATCTGGTCCGTGGCCGGCAACGACGACCGCGCCGACATCAGTGTCACCACCCTGCAACCCTTCTTCAGCTACACCACCAAGTCGCACACGACGATTGGTGCCTACACCGAATCCGCCTACGACTGGAAAGGCAAGCAGTGGCAGGTTCCCCTGATCGTTCAGGCGGGTCAACTGTTCAAGGTCGGCCCCCAGATCCTCCAGCTGTCGGTGGCTGGCAAGTATTGGGCCGAGTCGCCCGACGATGGCCCGCAGGGCTGGGGCTTGAGGACGCAACTAACGTTTCTGTTCCCCAAATAAAACAGCCTGTCGGGGTCTGACGCGAAGGTCCGACAGCTGAAAAGACTATCGGATCAGAACGCCCGGCCAAGGAAGAAGTAGAAACTCTGGTTGCCGTCAGCTGCGCGGCCATAGCCCAGGTAGGCGGGCCCCAGCGGTAAGTCTGCGCCGATAAAGAGACTGCCCGATTTAAGCAAGCCTTCGGGCGATCCAGACACCAGTGGATCGCCGACCTTGCCCAGCTCCAGCGACAAGCCGCCATAGGCGCCCTCGAGCAGGCTGCCACGCCAGATCCGGTGGTAGTACATGAGTCGCCCGTAGGCCAGGTTTTCGCCGTAAAGCTGGCCGGTCTTGTAGCCCGACTGGGCCAGGAAGCCGCCCCACTGAAACTGGTTGTAGCGCGGCAGGGTGTCCGAGCCGATCCTGCCGCCGGCCTTGGCAGACAAGTTAAAGGTATGTTCGCCGAAAGAATAGACGGCCGTCCCGTCGGCGCTCCACTTGGTGTAGGACTCGTCCGAGCCCAGCGCGCTGTTCGAGTTGTAAATGTCGATGGTGCTGCGCCAGCCGGAGCGCGGGAAATGGGTGCTGTTGAGCCGGTCCAGCACCAGGCTGGCCCGGATCGCGCCCTCGGTGATCCGTCCGGCCCCCGGCGAGAGTTCTGGTGGCCCGGTTTCCAGTTCCGCTGACAGTTTGCCGCCCACCAGACCAATCCGCAACTCGCCATAGCGTTGGAACTGGGTACCCACATCGAGTCCGATCAGGGCCGAATTCGTGCTGTAGGTCGCAACATTGGTGCTGCCCTGGTACAGGTCAAAAGAAGACGCCACGAGCTCCACCCGGGGCGCAACAAAGAAGCTACCCTCGGCATTGAGCGGCTGGTGGAACTCACTCAGCAATGAATTGGTGTGACCAAATTGCAGCATCGTGTTCCAGTAGGCACCCAGCGAATTGATCCAGGTCTTGCGGTAGCTGGCTGCGAGTTCAAAGTAGGCCGCACTGCTGAAGTCGCTGGACAGGCCCAGACCAAAGCGCATGAAGTCTGGCCCCCATGTCTTTTCGACCGCGTCCACCGCAAGAACCCGGCGGCCAGGCTCATCGATGAGGCGGTAATTCACATGCTCGAAGTCCCCCGTTCCATAGATGCGGCGCATGTCCTTGTCCACGGTGTCCTGGTCCATTGGCTGGTTGACCGCCGTTTCCATGACGCTGCGCACAGTCTCCGGGTTGACGCGTTTCAGGTTTTCGAAGCGGATCTCGTTGATCGGCTGCACGTCGGGGGCCACGGCCACAATCTGACGCTGTCGCAGCGCGGCGTACTGGCCGGCGGGGATGGAGAGTTGCGCCAGTTGAGCACTGACCTTTTCAGCGGCGGCTTGCCCCAGGGGTGCGATTTTGGCCAGGCTGTCGAAATCGGCGGTGGTGTAGTCTTCCAGTTCTGGCGAGATCAGGATGTCGGTGGGTTTGAGCAAGGCCAGCGAGGCCTGGACATTTTGCTCGGTCAGGATGCTGACCATCTGCGCCGCCACGCCCAGGATGCCGTCGAGCTGGTCGCGCCTGAGCAGGGGCGTGCCCACATTCACCGCGATCACAATGTCCGCACCCATTGAGCGCGCCACCTGGACCGGCAGGTTCTCGGTCAGCATGCCGTCCACCAGCATCATGCCGCTAAACTCCGCCGGTGCCACGGCCACCGGCACCGACATGCTGGCGCGCATCACGTTGGCCAGCTCACCTTCCTTGAAAATCACAGCCTTGCCAGTCACCAGATCGGTGGCAACGGCCCGGAAAGGAATGGGCAAATCATCAAAGCGATGGAAGCCTTTGGCTTTGCTGAGCTTGCGCAGCACGGTTTCCAGTTGCACGCCGGTCACCGCGCCCTTGGGTAGCTTCAGGCTGCCGTCCACCAGACCGATCTCGGGACTGAACAGCAGGGTGTAGTCCTCCAGCTTGCGCCGCATGGAGAGCTCCTCGCGCGGCGGCTTTTCCTTGAACAGCAGCTCGGTGCTGATGGCCCCGGTGATTTCGTCCATTTCCTCAGTCTTCATGCCGGTCGCATAGGCGGCGCCCACCAGCGCGCCCATGCTGGTGCCGGCGATGCAGTCGATCGGCACGCGGTAGCGTTCGAGCACCTTAAGCACCCCAATGTGGGCTGCGCCGCGGGCACCACCGCCTGAGAGCGCCAGGCAAATTTTCGGTCGCCTGGCGGGGTCCGCTGCCTGGCCTGATTCAGGCGTGGTGGCCGACCATGCCATGCTGGGGAGCTGCGCTGCACAGAGCAGGACCGCGCAAACGCCAGAAAACTTGTTGAAATACCGAAGGCTTGTATTCATTTTTTTGCTTGCTCCACTTGTCGGATGCGCCGCGAAAAGTCAGCGCTGATACCTGCCGCCTGCGCACGGGCGTTGATGTGGGCACGTTGCGCAAGCTCGGCAAAAGGCAGGCCGTCGTCTTCCAGTCGCCCCTGCTCATGCAGCAGTTCCGGGACATGGCCGCTGGCGAAAATCTTCCAGCTCAAACGAAGGTGCTCCGGGTTGACCAGCGAATTGAACCAGATGTTGGTGGTGCAGTTGGTGGTCAGGGTGTTGTAGAACTGCGGCTGGTCCTTGAGTGCATTGATCTGGCTCAGGTACGAGAGAAAAAATTTCTGCAGCGCCTCGGGTGAGCCCTTCACCCGGTAGACGTAAACATCCTCGGGCGGATCGCGGCGAAAATTGGTGCGCAGCCCGATGGCATCGCGCTCGTCGGCAACGACGTAGTAAAGCTCGTACTGCCTGAAGAAACCCTTGATCGTGTCATAGCCTTCGCCCTTTTCGGTGCGCGTCTCGATCGACATGGCCAGATGGTTGCCGCCGGCAAAGGCGAAGCTGACGAACACATGGGCGATGTCCGGACCCATCCAGTAGGAGGCCACGATATCAACACCTTCGAGCTGGCGCAGGTCGTAGGTTTTGTCATACCAGGCGGGTGTGTAGTCGGTCTCGCTGCGGTAATCGAAATTGCGGATGTTGTGTACCGTCACCAGGTCACCGTTGATGTCGGCATAGGCCAGGCGGGCGACTTCCGGCTGCCAGTTGCGGTCGTTGCTCGGCCCAATGCCGAGCCACCAGCCAAGCAGGACCGCAAACAAGACCAATGCGCCGCCATAGGCCCGGCGCATGGGCCGCACCATGAGCAGTGCCGCCAGGGTGGCCAAGGCGTACGCCGCCGCGAGAAGAGCAGCCAGCAGCCGGGAGGCGGGGCCATCGAACCACAAGGCCGCGCTGCCCCAGACGGTGGTCGCCAGCAGGACGACCCAGAACACCAGATGACCGGGTCTCATTCCGGCATGGCGCTATTGCGCGCGCACAGGAATGCGCACCGTGCCGGCTTGAATGCCTGTGACGCCGCTGCGCGCAATCACCGCCATGGCCATGGCCACCCTGTCAGTCACGGGGATGGCCGACATGGTCTCGGCAGCCAGCACGTCCGCGACACCGTCCTTGAGCGTGACCTTGAAGATACGGGTGCGGTTGTAGTAGGCCACGTTCCGGTGGAACACCACCATCTGCTTGCCGAAGTCGAGCGCCGGTGCAGCTTCGCCCGGCTTGAAGGCGGCCCAGACGGGACCGAATGCCGCGGCACTGCCCAGGTAACCCGATGCCAACTGCTGCTGCCCTGGCGGCAGCAGCTTCAGTTCGGCCACGGGGTAGTCGCCACTCCAGGACTGCGCGATGGCGAGCTCGGTGGGCGGAGCGGTCGCCTCGGGCACAGTGGTGCAGCCGCCCAGTGCCAGCAGGGCCAGGGCGCCCAGCAGTTTGGCGGGTTTCATGGAGATTGTTCGCATTGTTGCTCCTTGGATCTCTTGACAGGGGGTATCCACATCGCCGGCGCCGGGCTCAAGTGCCCTGGGGCGGCGCCTTCTCATCAACGGGTTCCTGGTCTGGGGCGGCCGAGGCGTTGTCCGAGCGATGCCGGGCAATCCAGGTCCAGATGGAGATGATGGTGCAGGCGGCGACGATCGATTCTGCCCACATGTAGGAAAGGTAGTCACTGAAGGCGCCCAGCGGCGGCACGCCAGGCTGGGTATCGCGCAGCGCGGGCAGGCCGAAGATCAGGACGGGTGCGATGTAAAGCGGGTCGATCGCAGCGCCCTTGCCCTTCATCGTTCCGAACAGCACCATGGCCAGCATGCTCAGTGCCAGCAAGACCATCATCAGCTGGATACCCAGCGAGGCGACGATCACGTTGTTGGCGCGCCTGAGGCTCAATTGAATGCCCGTCACCTGCTCCTGGCCGGTTTCAACGATTTCCCCGTCGAACTTGAAACCGGGAATGGACGCTGACAGGTCGAATAAAACCGGAACCTGCGTGCGGCTTGCCAGTTCGCTTTTACCGACCAGCTTGACCTGGCCTGCAGGGGGCTCGTCCGCTTCCCCTGCGACCGCATTCTTGAGTCGACCAAGGATGGCGGTGGATTTCCCGGTAGCCGGCACCGAAGAGGAAGATGGCGCGGGCGAAGGCTTCGTTTCCTG
>JAABQI010000315.1 GCA_011391545.1 Rhodoferax sp. | reverse complement strand
GCGACTGGACACTTCCAGGTGCTCCGGCGCAATCCGGTTGCTGATGTCGCAGGCTTCTTCCATGCTGCGGGTCAGAATCAAGGCGCCGCGGTCGCTGAGCGACTTGGCGATGATCTCACGCCTTGGCATCTCGGGCAGCAGCCGGTTGATGCTCATCTGCACCTGGTCGATGTACGCGGCGTCGGGGCACAGCAAGATGCTTTGCGCCAGCTCGTCGTGCTCGGCCTGGCTGAACAAATCCATGGCCACCCAGTCGGGTGGCGTGCTGCCGTCGGCCAGCACCAGAATCTCGCTGGGGCCGGCAATCATGTCGATGCCAACGACGCCAAACACGCGGCGTTTGGCGGCGGCCACGTAGGCGTTGCCGGGGCCGGTGATCTTGTCCACCTTGGGAATCGTCTGCGTGCCATGGGCCAGCGCGGCCACGGCCTGGGCGCCGCCAATGGTGAAGGCGCGGGTGACACCGGCCACGTAGGCGGCGGCCAGCACCAGGGCATTCTTCTCGCCTTTGGGGGTGGGCACCACCATGATGATCTCGGCCACACCGGCCACATGCGCCGGAATGGCGTTCATCAGCACGCTGCTGGGGTAAGCGGCCTTGCCGCCGGGCACGTAAATGCCGACCCGGTCCAGCGGCGTGACTTTTTGGCCCAGCAAGGTGCCGTCCTCGTCACGGTAGCTCCAGCTTTCGCCATTGGCCTTGCGCTGGGCCTCGTGGTAGCTGCGCACCCGCACAGCCGCAGCTTGCAGGGCGTCGCGCTGAACCGCCGGCAGGGTATCAAAAGCCACCTTGAGCTCGGCCTGGGTCAGCTCAAGTTCGCCCATGCTGGCTGCCTGCAAGCCGTCGAAGCGCGCGGTGTAGTCGAGCACGGCGACGTCGCCGCGCTGCTGCACATCGCGCAGAATGTCGGCCACGCGCTGCTCAATACCGGCATCGGTTTCAGCCGACCAATGCAGGCGGGCCTTGAACTCAGCCTCAAAGTTGCTGCTGGCGGTGGAAAGACGGGCGGGGTTGGCAAGGGGTGGCATGGCATTCATTCCAGGTTTATGTTCCGAGGGCCGAGGCAAACGCGTCGATGATGCGGCGAATCGGGGCCTGCTTGAGCTTGAGCGCCGCCTGGTTCACCACCAGGCGCGAGCTGATGTCCATGATGTGCTCCACCTCGACCAGGTGGTTGGCCTTGAGCGTGTTGCCGGTGGAGACCAGATCGACGATGGCGTCGGCCATGCCCACCAGCGGTGCCAGCTCCATGCTGCCGTAGAGCTTGATCAGGTCCACATGCACGCCTTTTGCCGCAAAAAAATCACGCGAAATCGCCACGTATTTGGTGGCCACGGTCAGGCGCGAGCCTTTCTTGATGGCCGTTGCGTAATCAAAGTCGGAGCGCACCGCCACGCTGATGCGGCACTTGGCGATCTGCAAATCCAGCGGCTGGTACAGGCCTTCGCTGCCGTGCTCCAGCAGCGTGTCGCGTCCGGTGATGCCGAGGTCGGCGCCGCCGTATTGCACATAGGTGGGCACGTCGGTGGCGCGCACCACCAGCACCCGCACATTGGGTTGGTTGGTGGTCAGGATGAGTTTGCGTGATTTTTCCGGGTCTTCCAGCACCTCGATGCCAGCGGCCTTGAGCAGCGGCAGGGTTTCCTCGAAGATGCGACCTTTGGACAGGGCCAGGGTGATCATGCTTTCACTCTTTCAATGTCGGCACCCAGGGCGCGCAGCTTGTCTTCCATCTGGTCGTAGCCGCGGTCCAGGTGGTAAATGCGGTCCACCAGGGTTTCGCCCTCGGCCACCAGGCCGGCAATCACCAGGCTGGCCGAGGCCCGCAAGTCGGTGGCCATGACGGTCGCACCGGACAAGGCGCGCACGCCCTCGACCATGGAAACTTTGCCATCGATCTGGATGTTGGCGCCAAGGCGAACCAGTTCGTTGACGTGCATGAAGCGGTTCTCGAAAATGGTCTCGGTCACCAGCGCCGTGCCTTGTGCCACCGCATTGAGCGCCATGAACTGGGCCTGCATGTCGGTCGGAAAACCCGGGTATTCGGTGGTGCGAAAGCTTTGCGCCTTGAGCTGCCTGGCACCGGCGGACTGAACACGTATGCCATCGGCCACCTTGGTCACGGTCACCCCGGCATCGCGCAGTTTTTCCACCACCGCTTCGAGGTGCTCGATGCGGCCGTACTGCGCCACCACGTCACCGCCGGTCACCGCCACGGCGCACAGGAAAGTGCCTGTTTCAATGCGGTCGGCCACCACCTGATGGGTGCAGCCATGCAGTTTCTCAACGCCCTGGATGCGGATGCGGCTGCTGCCATGGCCTTCGATTTTGGCGCCCATCTGGATCAGCATTTCGGCCAGATCAGGAATCTCGGGCTCCTGGGCGGCGTTCTCCAGAATGGTTTCGCCCTCGGCCAGGGCCGCGGCCATCATGAAGTTTTCGGTGCCAGTGACCGTGACCATGTCGGTCGCAATGCGCGCGCCCTTGAGCCGCGTTCGCCCCGCAACCAGCCGGGCCACCATGTAGCCGTGTTCCACGGCAATCTCGGCGCCCATGGCGGTGAGGCCCTTGATGTGCTGATCGACCGGGCGCGAGCCAATGGCGCAGCCCCCGGGCAGCGACACGCGGGCATGCCCGAAGCGCGCCAGCAACGGGCCCAGCACCAGCACCGAGGCGCGCATGGTCTTGACCAGCTCGTAGGGGGCTTCTGGTGTGATGGGCCCGGCGGCAGAGAAGCTCATGCCACCGCGCTCGCCGTGGGTCTGGGACTGCACGCCCATGTGACCGAGCAGCCTGCGCATGGTCGCCACGTCATGCAGCCGCGGCACGTTGATCAGATTGACCGGCTCGGGGGTCAGCAGGGTCGCGCAGAGCTCGGGCAAAGCGGCATTTTTCGCCCCCGAAATGGTGACCGTGCCGTTGAGCGCCCGGCCACCGCGAATCAGTAATTTGTCCATGTGTCAGACCGGTTGTGCTGCCCACTCGGCAGGGGTGAAGGTTTTCATCGACAGCGCGTGAATCTCATCGGTTTTCATCCTGTTGCCCAAGGTGGCATAGACCCGCTGGTGGCGCGCTATGGCGCGCTTGCCCTCAAATTCGGGCGAGACCACCGTGGCATACCAGTGGCGGCCATCGCCCTCCAGGGCGATGTAGTCGCAGGCCATTCCGGCGGCAATGAGTTGTTTGATTTGGTCAGCGTTCATTTGTTAACTTTCTTGAAATTGTCTTCATTGCGAGCGTAGCGCGGCAATCCATGCAGTCCGGCAGTCGTGGATTGCTTCACTTCGTTCGCAATGACGGTCATCTTGGCAATGACGGGCGAATACCTTCATCAGTTGCGAATTTTGTAGCCCATGCGCAGCAGTTGCAACGCCCACAGGCCGACAGCCGCCGTGGCGCCGGCCACAATGCCCAGGCTGAGCCAGGGCGAGACGTCGCTGGTGCCGAAAAAGCCATAGCGAAAGCCGTCGATCATGTAGAAGAACGGATTGAAATGGCTCACGGTTTGCCAAAACGGCGGCAACGAATGAATGGAGTAAAAGACCCCGCTCAAAAACGTCATGGGCATCACGGCAAAGTTCTGGAAAGCCGCCATGTGGTCGAACTTTTCCGACCACAGGCCCGCCACCACGCCCAGCGAGCCCATCAGTGCCGCACCAAGCACGGCAAACAGCAAGGCCCACAGCGGGTGCGCAAAAGGTGGCACCGCAAACAGCAGGGCGATCGCCAGCACGCCCGCCCCCACCACCAGGCCGCGCACCACGGCCGCACCGACATAGGCCACAAACCAGTGCCAGGGCGACAAGGGCGTGAGCAACAAAAACACCAGGTTGCCCATCACCTTGCTGGCCACCAGCGACGACGAGCTGTTGGCAAATGCGTTTTGCAGCAGGCTCATCATGGCCAGGCCCGGCACCAGGAAGGCGGTGTAGCTCACGTTGTCATAAACCTTGACGTGCGATTCAAGCGCCTGGCCAAAGACCAGCAGGTACAGCATGGCCGTCAGGATGGGCCCGGTGATGGTCTGCGCAGCCACCCGCCAGAAGCGCAGCACTTCCTTGTAAAACAGCATTTGCCAGCCGGTCATGCGGGGCTCCGATCGTCGCGCCCGGGATGCTGTTGCATCACCTTTAAAAAAACGTCTTCGAGGTCGGGACGGCGAATCTCGATGTCCTGCACCTGCAGGCCCGCCTGGCGGATTTGCGCCAGGTAGTGCTCGACGGCGGCGGCATCCTTGGCGGGCAGTTGCACCACGCGTCCGGTGACGCGCGCCAGGCTGGCCAGCTCAGGTGGCAGGTCTCCGTCAACGGTGCAGCGCAACACATTGCCGGAGGCTGCACTGAGCAGCGCGCTGGTGCTGTCGAGTGCCACCACCTTGCCGGTTTTCAGCATGGCAATGCGGCCGCACAGGGCCTCGGCCTCTTCAAGGTAATGGGTGGTCAGGAGCACGGTGTGCCCCTGTTTGTTGAGCTTGTCGATGAAGTGCCACAGCGTCTGGCGCAGTTCCACATCGACGCCGGCAGTGGGCTCGTCGAGCACGATCACCGGCGGCTTGTGCACCAGCGCCAAGGCCACCAGCACCCGGCGCTTCATGCCGCCCGAGAGCGCGCGCATGTTGGCGTGGGCCTTGTCGGTCAGGCCGAGGTTGTCGAGCAACTCATCGACCCAGGCTTCGTTGTGCTTGACACCAAAGTAGCCCGACTGAAACAACAAGGCCTCGCGCACCTTGAAAAAGGGGTCGAACACCAGCTCCTGCGGCACCACCCCAAGGGCACGGCGGGCGGCGGCGAAGTCGGTTTGCACGTCGTGGCCCATCACGCTGATGCGCCCGGAACTGGCCTTGGCCAGACCCGCCAAAATGGTGATCATGGTGGTTTTGCCCGCGCCATTGGGGCCGAGCAGGCCAAAAAACTCACCCGCCTCGATGTCCAGGCTGACGTTGTCAAGCGCCAGAAACGTGCCGCCCTGCGGGCCGCGTGGGGAGGGGTAGCTTTTGGAGACGGACTGGAATGAGATGGCGGGCATGGGGCCGCTATTTTACCGGGGCATCAGGCCTGCGATGGCAGCAGTTCGGCAATGCCGTAAAGATCGGCCAGATCGCGCAGGCGCTGCGGCAAGCCCTGCAAGGCCAGGGTTTTGCCGGCCTGCAAGGCGGCCCGGCGCAGTTCCAGCAACACGGCCAGCGCCGTGGAGTCAAAACGCTGCAGGGCTGAAGCGTCCACGGCGACGCTGTTGGATGGCTCGGCCCTGACGCCAGCCAGCATCTCGGCCAGAGTCGCTGTCGCCGTGTCGTGCAGCAAGGTTTGGGGCAGGCGCAGCATGCCTAGCCCTTGACAGGCTTTTCGGTCTTGGCCGGCGCCGCGTTGGCTTTGTTGCGCGCGGTCAGCGTGGCGATCAGCCCGTCAATGCCCTTGGCGTTGATTTCCTGGGCGAACTGGCTGCGGTAGGTTTCAACCAGCCAGACACCGAGCACATTGAAGTTGTATATTTTCCAGCCAGCCTCGACACCCGGTGTTTTTTCAAGCCGGTAGTCCAACTGCACCGGGTCGCCACGGCCCTTGATCAGGGTGCGCACGATCACTTCCTTGTCGCCTGGTGCGGCGCGCAGCGGCCTGACCGAGAAGCTCAGGTTCTCCGCTTGTCCTATGGCCCCGGCGTAGGTGCGTATCAGCAGGATCTTGAACTCGGCCTCCAGGCGCTTGCGCTGCTCGGGCGTTGCCTGGCGCCATCCGGGACCGACCGCGGAAGCGGTCATGCGCTGGAAGTTCACATGGGGAAGGAGTTTTTCGTCCACCAGTTCGGCGATGCGCGTCACATCGCCATCCTGCACCGCCTTGTCGGCCTGAATGGTGTCGAGCGCTTCCTGGGTGAGGCGCTTGATCAGCGCGTCAGGCGCTTCGTCCGCGGCATGGGCCGGCAGCGCCATCAGCAGCGACACGCTGGCCGCAAGGACCAGCAGGCCCTGGTTGAATAAACGTCTGTGCATGGTTTTTGCTCCCAAAAAATTAGTTGACCGAATAGTCTTCAACAAACGGACTCGAGTCGTTGTCATCTGGCGGATAGCCGTCGTAGACATCGTTCTGACGGCTCTGCAAAAAGGCATCGCGGGTAAAGGTGTAGGGGTCAAGCGCCACTTGATCCAGCATCGCCGAGGCATCCAGATAGCGGGACCGCTGGTTCACCAAATTCAGGGCGATAAGCGAATTGCGGACTGCCACATCACCGACACTGGAAGCCAAATCACCTTGACCATCCACCGGCAAGGCTGCCGTGTCGCGCAGGGTTGACGGCCCCAGCAATGGCAGCACAAGATAGGGTCCGGCGCCCACCCCCCAATGCCCCAGCGTCTGGCCAAAATCTTCGGTGCTTCGCTCGATCTGCATCTCGGAGGCAATGTCCAGCACACCGCCCAGGCCCAAGAGCGTGTTGACCAGAAAACGCATCAGGCTGTTGCCCGTCTGCTCACCCTTGAGTTGCAGGGCATTGTTCAATACCGACCAGCCATCCTTCGCGTTGGCAAACACATTGGTGACCCCGGTGCGCACCGGCGACGGCAACACGTCGCGGTAGGCCGTGGCGACCGGCTTGAGCACGGCCCGGTCCACGACATCATTGAACTGGTACACGCCCCGGTTGAAGGGCTCCAGCGGATCTTTCGGGTTGGCATTGGGGCCGCTGGCGCAGCCCGCCAGCATGGCCAGGCTGAGCGCCAGCCCGGCGCGCCACAAGCCGCCACGGCCCACAGGATCGATTGACTTCATCGCTTGTTCTTCTTTCATTTATTTAAGCTGCTCGCATCGACGTTGCTGCCGTCCGCCGCCTTGCTGAACAAGAACTGGCTGATCAGGTTCTCCAGCACCACCGCCGATTGGGTGCTGGAGATGGTGTCGCCCGGGGCCAGATTTTTTTCGTCGGCGCCCGCTTCAATGCCCAGGTACTGCTCGCCCAGCAGCCCGCTGGTCAGGATTTTGAGCGAACTGTCCTTGGGAAACACATAACGGTTTTCCAGCGCCAGCGTCACCACCGCCTGGAAGGATTTGTCGTCGAACACGATGTTGTCCACCCGCCCCACCACAACGCCGGCGCTGCGCACCGCCGCCTTGGGCTTGACGCCGCCCACATTGTCGAACTTGGCCTTGACCTGGTAGGTTTTCTGGAAGCTCAGGCTCAGCAGGTTGGCCGACTGCAGGGCCAGAAACAAAATGGCCACCGCGCCGATCAGCACGAACAGGCCGACCCAGATATCATTTTTTGAACGTTGCATATTTTTCCCTCGATTAAATGGTGAACATCATCGCCGTCAGGATGAAGTCCAGCCCCAGAACGGCCAGCGACGCCACCACCACCGTGCGCGTGGTGGCGCTGGCCACACCTTCGGGCGTCGGCTGCGCCTCGAAGCCCTGCAGCAGCGCGACAAAGGTCACGGTAAAGCCAAACACGATGCTCTTGATGATGCCGTTGCCCACGTCTTTCCACACATCCACGCCACCCTGGATCTGGCTCCAGAACGAACCGGCATCGACGCCGATCATGAGCACCCCCACCACCCAGCCGCCAATGATGCCCATGGCGCTGAACACCGCCGCCAGCAGCGGCATGGTGATGACGCCGGCCCAGAAGCGCGGCGCCAGGATGCGTTGCACCGGGTCCACCGCCATCATTTCCATGACGCTGATCTGCTCGCCCGCCTTCATCAGGCCGATCTCGGCGGTGAGCGACGTGCCGGCCCGCCCGGCAAACAGCAGCGCGGTGACCACCGGCCCGAGTTCGCGCACCAGGCTCAGCGCCACCAGCAGGCCCAGCGCTTCAGAGGAACCATAACGCTGCAGCGTGTAGTAGCCCTGCAGGCCAAAAACAAAACCAACGAACAGGCCCGACACCGCGATGATGGCCAGCGAGTAATTGCCCAGAAAGTGAATCTGGTCGCGGATCAGGCCGAAGCGTTTCAGGCTGCCCGGCAAAGTGGTGAGCAGGCGCAAAAATAACCGTGCACCCAGGCCCATGTCGGCCAGTTGGCGCCGGGTGGCCAGGCCGATATCGGCAGGTTTGTACCAGCTCATGCGTTAGCCTCCACACCAAAATCTTCGGTCATCGACGGACCCGGGTAATGAAAGCGCACCGGCCCGTCCGACAGGGCGTTGACATACTGGTACACCAGCGGGTCGCTGCTCTGGCGCACCTGCTCGGGCGTGCCCTCCATGGCAATTTTGCCATTGGCCAGAATGATCACATGGTCGGAAATTGAAAAAGTTTGTTCCAGCTCATGCGAGACAAAGACGCTGGTCAGCCCCATCGAATCATTGAGCTGGCGAATCAGCCGCGCCGCCGTGCCGAGCGAGATCGGGTCCAGGCCGGAAAAGGGTTCGTCGTACATCACCAACTCGGGGTCGAGCGCAATGGCGCGCGCCAGCGCGATGCGCCGGGCCATGCCGCCCGACAGGTCGCTCGGCATCAGATCAAGGGCGCCGCGCAGGCCCACGGCGTTGAGCTTCATGAGCACGATGTCGCGAATCAGCGCTTCCGGCAAATCGGTGTGCTCGCGCAGCGGAAAGGCCACGTTGTCGAACACCGACAGGTCGGCAAACAGCGCGCCGAACTGAAACAGCATGCCCATGCGGCGCCGCGCGGCGTAAATTTGCGCCTGGTTCATCGGCGTCACGTCCTGCCCGTCAAACAGCATCTGGCCGGACTGCGCCCGGTTCTGGCCACCCATCAGGCGCAGGATGGTGGTCTTGCCGCCGCCCGAGGCGCCCATCAGCGCCGTCACCTTGCCGCGCGGGATCGACAGGGAAACGTCGTCCAGGATCACCCGCTCTCCATACCCGAAGGTGAGATTGCGTAGCTCGACAAGCGCGTCTGAAGAAATTAGGGCCATAAATAAACAGAAAGGCCGGGAATGCCCGGCCGCGCCATCATAAGGGATTACACCTAGAAACCCGCCGAGGCCGACTCTAAACCTTTAAATCACCGCGGCAGATCGCTGAATCCCATCAGAAATTCGTCAATCGCGCGGGCCGCCTGGCGGCCTTCGCGGATGGCCCACACCACCAGGCTTTGGCCGCGGCGCATGTCGCCGGCGGCAAACACCCTGGCCACATTGGTGGCGTAGCCACCGGTGAACTCGGTGCTGGCGCGGGCATTGCCGCGGGCGTCTTTTTCCACGCCGAAGGCATCGAGCACGGTGGCCACCGGATTGACAAAACCCATGGCCAGCAGCACCAGGTCGGCCGGGTAGGTTTTTTCGGTGCCCGGGATTTCAACCATCTTGCCGTCCTTGAGCTCGATGTGCACCGTCTTCAAGCCCTTGACCTTGCCTTTTTCGCCGATGAACTCCTTGGTGGAAATGGCAAACTCGCGCACGCATCCCTCGTCGTGGCTGGAACTTGTGCGCAGCTTCATGGGCCAGTAGGGCCAGGTCAGCGGGCGATTTTCTTCTTCTGGCGGCTGCGGCATGACCTCGAACTGGGTCACGCTGGCCGCACCGTGGCGATTGCTGGTGCCGACGCAGTCCGAGCCGGTGTCGCCGCCACCAATCACGATGACGTGCTTGCCGTCGGCGCGCAACTGGTTCTTGAGCTTGTCGCCGGCGTTGACCTTGTTTTGCTGCGGCAAAAACTCCATGGCGAAATGGACGCCGTCGAGTTCGCGCCCGGGCACCGGCAAATCACGCGACTGCTCGGAGCCGCCGGTGAGCAGCACCGCGTCGTAGTCCTGCTGCAGGAACGCCGGCGAAATCGTTTCCTTGGCCCAGTTGGTCACTTTGCTGGCCTTGGGGATCTCGCCCACCAGCACCCCGGTGCGCACAATCACGCCCTCGGCCTTGAGCTGTTCGACGCGGCGGTCGATGTGCGTTTTTTCCATCTTGAAGTCGGGAATGCCGTAGCGCAGCAGGCCACCCAGGCGGTCGTTCTTCTCGAACAGGGTGACTTCATGGCCAACGCGCGCCAGCTGCTGCGCCGCCGCCAGCCCGGCCGGGCCCGAGCCGACGATGGCAACGCGCTTGCCGGTCTTGACCTTGGCGGGCTGGGGTGTGACCCAGCCGTGCTCCCAGGCGCGGTCGATGATGGCGTGCTCGATACTCTTGATGCCCACCGGCAACTGGTTGACGTTGAGCGTGCAGGCGGCTTCGCACGGGGCCGGGCAAATGC
>JAABQI010000314.1 GCA_011391545.1 Rhodoferax sp. | reverse complement strand
AAGCCGCGCACCGAGCGCAGCAGGGTGTCGACCGCAAGCCAGGGCAGCGCCAGCAGGCAAATCAGCCCCGCCACAGCGCGTGACAGCCAGGAAGTCGCTGGCGTGCCCGTGGCGTGCAGGTCCAGCAACAGGCCCTCGGAGGCCGGCAGGACGGTTCGCACACCCAGGCTCAGATGCTCCACGCTTTGCGCGTTGACCAGGGTTTCATCCAGTTCCAGGCCCTGGCCGATAAAAGTATCGGGAAACACCAGACTGCTGCAAACAGTGGCATCGCTTGACACGATCACATCGCGGGTCAGCACCGTGCCAGGCCCCAGCCGCGCACCCGCCGCCACCACACAGCCGGGCCCGACCAAGGTTGGCCGGGCGATCAGGGCACCCTCCTGCACCAGGGCCTCGGGGCTGTAAGCGCCCCACGGCGCTTGCAGCCAGGTGGCAGGGACCCGGGCCAGCGCCTCGTCGGTCATGGTCCGGTGTTGTGCCTGCAGCAAATCCTGGGCGTTGCTCACGCTGACCCACTCGGCGGCCTCGAGCAGCAACAGGGGGTTTTGCGGCTGGCACAAAAAACTGCCCAGGGCGCGCTCATCACTGTGCGGCGGCAGGCTCAGGAGCCGGTCGGCACGCATGCTGGCCCATCCGGCCCAAGTCACCCCGTCCCGCTCATGCGAGAGCGCGGCAACCTGATCCTGCCCAAGCAGGGATGCCAGGGCGCGCTCGCTGATAAGCCGGCCAGCCTGTCCCAGCAGCAAGCGCTGGTCGCTGTCCAGACCCATGGCGCGCAGGACGCCATAGGGCGAAGCCGCGTCTTTCACCAGGTGCCAGCGCAGGCTCACCCCCCAGCGCTCGCCCAGGCCAAGCAACTGGCGCAATTCTTCCGGGCGTGAACTCACCACCAGATCGATCTGGCGCACCCCCAGGTCCGCCAATTGCTCAATCGCGGCCTCAATGAAGCTGCGCCAGCCGTAGGGCAACAAAGCCAGCGGGAAATCGCCTGGCACCGGGATGTCTTTGGCCACGGTGGCGGTGGCAAACAACACTGCACGCAGGCTTTCGGGTCCTTGATCGGTCGCTAATGGCATGGTTGCCTCCTGGTTGAAATCATCATTGGCACTCTGGCGCAAGCCCAGCCGCTGCAGCAGCATGCGGCCCAAAAAACTGAAGTTGCCGACCAGGTAGCGCTGCCACATGCGCGACGGCTCCTGCATCAGGCGGTAAACCCATTCCAGCCCGCTGTCGCGCATCCAGGTGGGCGCGCGGCTGATGCGGCCCGAGACAAAGTCAAACAAGCCACCCACGCCCATCGCCACCTTGACGCCAAGCTGGTGCAGGTGCCGGTCAATGAACACGTCCTGCATCGGCACGCCCCTGGCCACCAGCACCACGTCGGCGCCGGCGGCGCGCACTTCAGCGGCCACCTCGCCCTCTTCGGCCACGCCAAAAAAACCATCCCGCACACCCACGATGCGCAAGCGCGGCCATTGGGCGCGAATGACCCCGGCCACTTTCTCGGCCACACCCGGCTGGCCCCCCAGCAGGAACAGGCTGGCGTCGCGCGATTCCAGCAGCTGGCACAAGCGCGGAAACAGGTCGGTGCCGTTGACGTTTTGCTTGAGCGGCACGCCCAGCAGGTCGGCCGCAATCTTGATGCCGATGCCGTCCGGCAGCACCAGCGCAGCACGCGACAGCAGTCGCCGGTAACCCCGGTCGCGGGCGGCAATGTTGACGCAGGCCGGGTTGACAAAGCTCACCTGTTGCACCTGCGACGCATCGAGCATTCCGGCAATTCGCGCCAGTGCTTCCTGCATGCTCACATTGTCAAAAACCACGTCGCCCACGGCAATGCGCTTCTGCCCGGCGATGGCGGGTGCGGGCAGCCATGCCACCAGCAGCGAGCGCAGCAGCAAACCCAAATCATGACGCACGCCGCGCCGGGCAGCGTACTCCAGATCGGCGTCGCGCTGGGTGCCAAAGTCCACTGCGGTGCGCCGGCGCACCTGCCACAGGTTGACCAGACCGGGCCTCAGCCGGGCAAGCGCCGCATTGGGCTCCCCGGGGCTGTCTTGCGGCATTGGCGAGGGGCCCACCCAGGCCATCTCACCGCGGACAATATTGAACAACACAGGCCAGCCTGCCAGGCCTGTTTTGACGAGCAGGCGGCCCATCAAGTTGTCAGGAAAATCAATCTGCCAGCGCTGAAACCGCTGCCGCCCGGCTCCCAAAAAATACCGCCCGCGCAGTTTGCCAAAGACCAAGCCAAACGCCATGGGCAAGGCGGCAACGGCCAGCGCCAGCACAGCAAGCAGCACGTCCATGCGCCTCAGCATGCGATCCGCCCGCTCGTCAAACGCGAATTCAGCGGCGCCTGACAAGGCGTTGGGTTTGAGCCAGTCGGACATACTCTTTCGAAGACTCAGTAGGCGCCCCGGCCACGGATCACCGCCAGCGGGGTTTTGGCCAGCAGCTTGACATCGGCACCCAGAGAGCGGTGCTGGATGTACGCAATGTCCATGCGCACCTGTTGCGGAAACGGAATTTCAGAACGCCCGCCAACCTGCCAGGTGCAGGTGAGCCCTGGCACCACCGACAAACGCTGGCGCTCGAGCATGGAGTAACGCGCCACTTCATTGACCAGGGGCGGGCGTGGCCCGACCAGGCTCATGTCGCCGCACAGCACGCACCAGAGTTGCGGCAGTTCGTCGATGCTGGTGCGCCGGATCAGGCGGCCAATCGGGGTGATGCGGGGGTCGCGCTTCATCTTGAAGGTCACGCCTTCGCCGCCGTGCTGATTCTTGGCCAGCAGTTCAGCCCGCACCGCCTCGGCGTTGACGCACATGGAGCGGAATTTTGGAAACGGAAACAGCCGGCCATGCAAACCCACCCGTTGCTGCCAGAACAGCACCGGGCCGCGGTCGTGCAGCTTGATGAAGAGTGCCACCAGCGCAAACAGGGGCGTCAGCAACACAAACGCCGGCAATACCAGCGCGATGTCCAAACCGCGCTTGAGCAGCGGAAACCTGCGCGTCGACCACCACCAGAGCAGGCGGGCCCGGCGGGCGCGCAGCCGGTTGGTCAGGGGGGTGCTGAGCTTGGGGAGTGTGGGCATGGGACAGGTCTCGAAAATGAATGCTGATCATCTGACTTTCAGCGCCTGGAGTTGTGACAGCTTTGTCAACTCCTTGTTAAGATTCCCGCCACCTTTGACTTAACCCCTGCCCCATAGGCCTGCATGCAAGATTCACCGAATTCAACGCCCGCCTTGAGGGTCGTGGTGGCCGACGACATGGCGTCGTCGCGCCAGGAGCTGTGCCATCTGTTGCGCGACCTCGGCCATGAGGTCTTCAGCGCGTCCGGCGGTGCCGCCGCGCTTGAGCAGGTCACGACGCAAAATCCCGACCTGATCCTGCTCGACCTGCTGATGCCCGACATGAACGGCCTGGAGGTCATCCAGCAACTGCGCAACCAGGTCACACAGCGCTGGCTGCCGGTGATCGTGACGTCGGCCCTGGACGGCGACGATCATTTCATCAACGCGCTGGAGTGCGGCGCCGACGACTACCTGACGCGCCCCGTCAACCCCGGCCTGCTGGCCGCCAAACTGCGGCACTACGCCCGGGTGCTGACGCTGCAGTCAGACCTCGCCGTGCTGGCCCGGCGCCAGCGTGACATCCATAACAACATTCTGGACGCCGTGATCACGCTGGATGGCGAGGGCAACATCCGGGAGGGCAATCTTGCCGCCCAGCGCATTTTCCGCACCAATGCCATCACGCTGGAGGGCACCCATTGCGAAACCGCACTGGGTGTGCCGCTGGCCAAACTCCTGGCAAAGCGCGAGATTTCCCTGCGCAAGTCAGACGGCACGGTGTTGCCGGCAGAGCTGACGGTGAGCGCCTGGACCGACGCGGGGAGCACGCGCTACACCATGGTGGTGCACGACCTGACCGAGCGGCGCCACGTTGAACGCATGAAAGACGAGTTTCTGGCCACCGTCAGCCACGAGCTGCGCACGCCGCTGACCTCAGTGCTGGGCGCGCTGGGTTTGATGGCCTCGGGCGCGGCCGGCGCATTGCCCAACGCGGCATTGCCACTGGCGGAAGTGGCCAAACGCAATGGCGAGCGCTTGAGTCGCCTGATTGATGACATTCTGGATCTGACCAAGCTTGAGGGCAAACAATTGCTGCTGCAACTGCGCCCGATGCGGCTGCAACAGTTGTTGACCGAGTCGATTGCGGCCAACCAGGGCTACGCCGAGCGGGCGGGCGTCAAGCTGCACCTTGAAAGCAGCACCACCGACCCCCTGGTTCAGGTGGATGCGGATCGTTTTCTGCAAATCATGGCCAACCTGCTGTCCAACGCCATCAAGCATTCGCGGGCAGGCGACGCCGTGCGCGTCAGCACCGAATGCCGCGCCCAGCTGCTGCTGATCAAGGTGCGCGACCAGGGACCGGGCATTGACCCGAAGTTTCGCGCCCGCATCTTCGAAAAGTTTTCCCAGGCCGACAGTTCCGACCGGCGCGCCCAGGGTGGCACCGGTCTGGGTTTGTACATCACCCGCATGCTGGCCCAGCGCATGGGCGCGCGGGTGGCGGTGGACTCGGTGCCCGGCGAAGGGGCCGTGTTCATTGTGGAATTCCCGATTTTTGACGCCGGCACGACCGCTGCCTCGCCCTGGGTGCTGCACATTGACAGCGATGTGGATGCGCGTGCCAGGGCGGCCGAATGGTTGTCCGCGCTGTGCCCGGTGGAGGGCGTTGCCAACCTGCAGCAGGCGCAGCAAGCCCTCATGCGCCGGCAGGCGCCGCTCATTCTGGCCGACCCCCAGGCGCAGGGCCCGGCCGAAGAATTTTGCAATGCCTTGCGGCCACTGGCCAAAGGCAACCCAATCCTGCTCTACAGCGACGCCGTGGATGATGCGTTTGTCGCGCGCGTGGGACTGGCTTGGCTGCCAAAATCAAACACCGGGCAGCAGGCCCTGCTCGATGCCACGCGCCGGGCCTTGCTCACCATCAACCAGCCCTGCTTGCCATGAGTGAACTGCAACGTGTCATGTGTGTCGAGGATGATCCCGACATCCGCCTGATTGTCGAATTCAGCCTGGCGACACTGGGTGGCTTCGAGATCTGCATGTGCCCCGACGGTCAGTCTGCCATCGCACAGGCACCCGGCTTCAAGCCCGATCTGGTGTTGCTGGATGTGATGATGCCCGGGCTCAACGGCCCCGAGACCCTGGTGGCCTTGCGCCTGCTGCCACAAATGAAGGGCGTACCGATGGTCTTCATGACGGCCAAGGCCATGCCCAACGAGGTCGAGGCCTTGTTGCAGCATGGCGCCACCGGCGTCATCGTCAAGCCATTTGATCCGGTCAGGCTGCCCGAAGACATTCGCCTTTATTGGGAGCATGGCCGTGGCAGCATCGCCGACTGAGGGCTTTTCGCCCGAAACCTTGTCCAAATTCAAGCTGTTGCAGCAGCGTTTTGTACTCGGGCTGCCCGCCCGCTGGATGGACATCTCGGCGGCAACTCACCCGGCGGCACGGCAGGACGCGCTGCACCGGCTGGCAGGCGGTGCCGGCAGCTACGGCTTCGAGCGCCTCAGCCAGTTGGCGCATCAAGCTGAAAACCAGCTCATGTCGGGTGATTCAGCCGAGTTGGCCGAGACCCTGGTTTTGCTGAAAAGCGCACTCGAATCAACCCTGGCGGGCGCACCCCCCGGGCCTTAGCCCGGCGCTGGCCAACCTCGGTCACATTCTTGTGACACTTGGCCGGCGCATTCAGGCTCTAATTCGCCTATTCACATTACCGGGGACACATTGCACATGAAAAAGATGATCGAACTCAAAGGGGTCATGGCAGACAATGACGTGCTCGTCATCGAGCTGCGCGAAGACAACCTCGACGCCAGCAACGTGCGCGAATTCAAGGACGCCGTGCAGGCCATCATGCACGGCAAGGCCCGCGTGGTGCTGGACATGTCCGGCGTCAAATTTGTCGACAGTTCCGGCCTGGGCGCGCTGATTTCCTGCCTGCGACAACTTAACGGCCAGCAGGGCGACTTCAAACTTTGCGCGATGTCCAAGACAGTGCGCGCCTTGTTTGAACTGATGCGCATGCACCGGGTGTTCAACATTTACGACACGCGTGAAGATGCTGTCCGGTCTTTTGCCTGAACCTGCCAGAAACTGCACCAAACCATGAACCGTCGCATTCAAAAAAAATCTTTTCTATCGGGCACACCAGGCGCCTGGCGCGCTGCCTTGCTGGTCGCCAGCTGGAGTCTTCTGGCGCCAGGGCTGGCATCGGCAGGGCCGGTGCTTGACCGTGTCAAGGCCGCAGCAACCGTGCGCGTCTGTGTCTGGCCTGCCTATTACGGCGTCACGTTTTTGAATCCGCGCAACCAGCAAATGACCGGCGTCGATATTGACCTGTCGGCAGCGTTTGCCAAAGACCATGGGTTCAAGCTTGTGTACGTGAATTCTTCCTTTCAAACGCTGGTGGCAGATGTCACCCAGGACCGGTGCGATGTGGCCATGTTTGCCGTGGGCATCACCCCAGACCGGCAGAAGGCACTCAGCTTTACCCAGCCCTACATGCAAAGCGATGTCTATGGCGTGACCACCAAGGGCAACCGCATCGTCAGGAACTGGGACGATATTGACAAGCCCGGGGTGCAGGTGGCAGTACAGGCCGGCACTTTCATGGAGCCGGTCATGGCCGCAGCCCTGAAACAGGCGAATCTGGTGGTCATTCGCCCGCCCCTCAGCCGTGAGGAAGAACTTGAGGCGGGTCGCATCGACGTTTTCATGACCGACTACCCCTACAGCCGGCGCCTGCTCGACAACGCCGATTGGGCGCACCTGGTGGCACCGCCCAAGCCATTCCACAAGGTGCCCTACGCCTATGCCGTCAAGCCGGGTGACAAGGCCTGGCTCAAGTTGGTGGACGATTTTGTCGCCAGAATCAAACAGGACGGAAGACTTGAAGCCGCGGCCGCGCGCTTTGGCCTGGGCGAGATCGTGCTGGGACGCTGAGAGACGCGATGTCCACGGCGAACAAGGTGAACACCCCGGTCCTGTCGGGGTGGATCAACCAACGCAAGATGTTTTGGCTGGCAGCCGGCATGGCCGCGCTGGTACTGCTGGTGGCCGTCGCCTTCGTCCTTTACGACCGCAACAAGATCGAGACCAACGCAGCCACACAAATCGAGCTTTATGCCAAGCTGCTGCAACAAAAGACCGCCACCGACATCAGTGCCATCGAGGCCAACGTCAAATCAGTCAGCCAACGGCTGGACATTCTGACTGAACCGGCCAACCCAAAGCTGTCAATCATCCTCGCCGACGTGATCCGCGGACGGCCACAAATGCGCAGCCTGTCCATCCTCGACCCCCAGGGCCGTGTGCTGCACAGTTCGACACCCGGCAATCTGGGCGCGGCAGTCGACCTCTCGCTGCTGGGCAGCTTGCCCGCCGTGTATGCCAAAGCGGTGATGGGCCCCCTTCTGAAGGGCCGGGATTTGTCGAGCCTGCAAAGTGCAGACAACAAGACTATCCCATTCAATGTCATCCCCATGCTGCAGCGCTTCGATGCCGCAGACGGGCAAACGCTGACGCTGGTCGCGCTGATCAACATCGACTTCTTCAGCCAGCAGCATGAACTTGTTTTTGACGACCCCTCGTTGCGCGTTGCCCTGCTGGCTTATGGTGGCGAACTGTTGGCGGCAACGTCCAATGTGGCGCTGACCGGTGGCAGCGGGTTGCGACACCTGCCGATATTTACCGATTTTCTGCCGCGCCTTGAGTCGGGAAACTACATCGGCGCTGGCCTGGTGGGTGACCAAGCCATCAGTTCATTCAGCACCACGCGCGACTGGCCGGTGCTGGTGCTGGTCGAACGGTCTTATGACGCGACCATGAGCCAGTTGACCATCGTCAGAAACTGGGCCCTCACTGGCGTGCTGCTGGCGTGGTTCGCCATTTTTGCCCTGACCCTTGTTTTTGCCAGGCGCTTGCGCCATGATGCCGCCGTCCAAGCCAGGCTGCATGCGGCGAATTTGTCGGTCATTGCCAGCGAATCGCGCCTTCGGGCAACGCTCGCGTCGTCGCTGGATGGCGTGCTCGCCATCAACGAGAGCGGTTGCATCATCAGCTTCAACCCGGCGGCAGAAATGATGTTCGACCGCACCAGTGCGGAGGTGATGGGCCGCCCCATGGAGAACTTTCTGGTGCCCAGCCACCTCCGGCATGACCATCGGGCTGGCCTGAAGCAGTTCGTCGATGGCAATGACGGGCCGGTGCGGCAGCGCCTCAACAAACGCATGGAAACCGTTGGCATGCGCCGCGACGGCACCATCTTCCCGCTGGAGCTGACAATCGTTTCATCCAATGTCAATGGTGCGTTGTTCTTCACCGCCACGGTGCGCGACATCACCGAATTGCGGGCAACCGAAAACGCGCTGCATGAGGCGCGCCTGCGCGAGCTCGAAATTGGCAGTCGCATTCAGCAGTCCTTGCTGGCGGCCAATCCGTCGCGGCAACTGTCAGGTCTGTGGCTGACCTCGTACAACCAGGCCTCCAAAGGCGTCGACGGCGACTTTTTCGACGTGATCCAGATGGGTGATCACTGCGTTGACATCCTCGCCGGCGACGTGATGGGCAAGGGTGTGCCGGCGGCGCTGATGGGTGCGGCCACCAAACTCCAGTTCAGCCGCTCCATTGCCGAACTGCTGACCCTGGGTGGGCATGGCGGCGAGCCCCCGCACCCTGCGGCCATCGTGGCGTCGGTGCACGAGGCCATGACGCCGCACCTGCAAGACCTGGAGGCCTTTGTCACCCTGGTCTATGTGCGCATTGACAGCCTGCGCAATGTGATCACCTGGATTGGCTGCGGTCACGAGGAAACGATCGTGGTGCGTGGTCGCGGCGAAATTGAGTTCCTGCCCAACCAGCATCCGCCGCTGGGCATTCTCGACCGGCAATATTTCACCGAGGACGAAGCGCCACTGGCCATAGGCGACGCCGTGTTTCTGTGCTCGGACGGCTTGACCGACGCCATCGGTGCCGATGGCGTGCGCCTCGGACGCGACCTGGTCAGCGAGGCGGTAAAGGTGGTCGTGCGGGCGCACCCGGCACCGGCGGCGGCGCTGCACAACCTGCGTCGCCAAGTCCTGCGAGAGGGGGTGCAAGTGGTTGACGACATCACCATGGTGCTGATCGTGCGCACCGCGTTGCATGACTATCCGACGCGCTACGAATTGCCCATCGCCCTGGACGCCATCAGGGGGTTCAGGCACTTTGTCGCGGCCCATGCACAACGCGTGGGATTGTCCGAAGATGACGCCGGCATCTTTGTGGTGGCAGGGGTGGAGGTATTCACCAACGTCATCCGTCACGCAAAGGGTCTGCTGCCCGGTGCGCCGGTCGAACTGATCATTCTTGACACGCCCGGGGCACTGACCCTGGACATCGTTTACCTGGGGGACCAATTCACCCCCCCTGAAGAGATCGCGGAAACCGATTTTGGCGCCTTTCCTGAGGGTGGCTTTGGCCTGACCATCATCCGCAGCAGCTGCGACCGAGTGGATTACCTGCACCACCGGGGGGTCAATACTGTGCGCATGGTGCGCAACCTGGTGCGCCCGACATGAACCTGCGCATTGAAACCTTGCGCGGACTGGCCTGCCTGCTGCTGGTGGCCTACCATGTGATTGGTGCCGACCCCGGCATGGGTCTGCGAGTGGCGGACGGCTGGGTACGCTGGCTCAATGATGGCCTGGCCTATTTGCGCATGCCCCTGTTCACCTTTCTGTCCGGGTTGGTGTATGGCTTGCGGCCTTTCAGCGGCAACAGCCGCGCCTTTCTGAGCGGCAAGGCGCGCCGCCTGCTCATTCCCATGCTGTTCGTCGGCACCTTGTTTGCCGTGCTGCAGGCGCTGACCCCTGGCACCAACACCTCGGCCGGGCCGTGGTACCTGCTGCACATTCAACCGGTGGCCCACTTCTGGTTTGTCGAGTCGCTGTTTTGGGTGTTTCTGGTGATCTGGGCGCTGGAGCGTTGGCAGCGCATGCGAAGTCTCACTGGCTACTTGCTGGTGCTTGGCACAGCCTGCGCGGTGTATTTGACAGTGCGGGGCTGGCCGTGGTTCGGCCTGGAAGGCGCGATTTATTTGATGCCGTATTTTCTTGCCGGTCTGGGCTTTTCGCGTTTCAACAGTGCGCCCTGGCTCGCCAGCCGCTGGATTCAAATTGGCGTGGCGCTGATCGCCGTCGGCGCGGTGCTGGCCATGGGGCTGCCGGTGCCCAACCCCGACCGGCGCACTCTGCTGATGCTGGCCGCAGGC
>JAABQI010000313.1 GCA_011391545.1 Rhodoferax sp. | reverse complement strand
CAATGGAGGCCGTGGGCCGCGCTGCCGGCGCCGTGGTGGTGGAAGTGCGCCGCCAGTTCCGCGACATCAAGGGCATCATGGAAGGCACGGCCAAGCCCGAGTACGACACCGCGGTCGACATGCTGACCACGGCGGCCATCAAGGAAATGATGATCCCGAGCCTGCTGCCGGTGGTGGTGCCGATCCTGGTCGGCCTGATCCTCGGCCCGGCGGCTTTGGGCGGCCTGCTGATGGGCACCATCGTGACCGGCTTGTTTGTGGCCATTTCCATGTGCACCGGTGGCGGTGCCTGGGACAATGCCAAGAAGTACATTGAAGACGGCAACTTTGGCGGCAAGGGCTCGGAGGCGCACAAGGCCGCCGTGACCGGCGACACTGTGGGCGACCCCTACAAGGACACCGCCGGACCGGCCATCAACCCGCTGATCAAGATCATCAACATCGTGGCCCTGCTGATCGTGCCGGTGATGATGAAAATCCACGGCGGCTGATGCTCCGCCAACCCAAATAAAACCCGCTGCGGCGGGTTTTTTCATTCATGCCAAAATTCGGCAACATCCAAGGCGAACGCCAGCATCACAAAAATGACAGATCGAGACACCCACCGCGTTATTCCGCTGATGGACCACCGGCCCAAAGGCCTGGCGGTGCCCGCAGCGGCCTCCATGCCAACCACTCGAGTGCAAGCCAATGGCTTGCTCGCTGACACCCGCGGCCGATCCCTGCGCGACCTGCGCATCAGCGTCACCGACCGTTGCAACTTCCGCTGCAACTACTGCATGCCCAAAGAGATTTTTGACAAGGACTACGCCTATCTGCCGCACACCGCCTTGCTGTCGTTTGAGGAAATCACACGGTTGGCGCGCCAGTTCATCGCCCATGGCGTGCAAAAAATACGCCTGACGGGCGGCGAGCCGCTGCTGCGCAAAAACCTGGAGCAGCTCATCGCGCAGCTCGCCGCCCTGCGCACGCTGGACGGCACACCGCTGGACATCACCCTCACCACCAACGGCAGCCTGTTGGCGCGCAAGGCCGCCGCCCTCAGGGCCGCCGGGCTGCAACGTGTCACCGTCAGCCTCGACGGGCTGGACGACGCCGTGTTTCGCGCCATGAACGACGTGGACTTTCCGGTGGCCGACGTGCTGGCAGGCATCGAGGCCGCACGCGCTGTGGGCCTGGGGCCGATCAAGATCAACATGGTGGTCAAGCGCGGCACCAACGAGCAGGAGATTTTGCCCATGGCGCGCCATTTCATGGGCTCCGGCATGGTGCTGCGCTTCATTGAGTACATGGACGTGGGCGCCACCAATGGCTGGCGCATGAACGAGGTCATGCCGTCCAGCGAAGTGGTCAGGCTGATCCAGTCCGAACTGCCGCTGGTGCCGCTGGAAGCATCGCAACCCGGTGAAACGGCGCAGCGCTGGGGCTATGCCGACGCACAAGGCCGCCATGACCCCGGGCTGGGCGAAATTGGCGTCATCAGCAGCGTCACACAAGCCTTTTGTCACAGTTGCAACCGGGCGCGCCTGTCCACCGAGGGCCAGTTGTACCTGTGCCTGTTTGCCGAAAAAGGCTACGACTTGCGCAGCCTGCTGCGCGGTGGCGCGTCTGATGCTGATCTGGCGAACGCGATTGGTCATATCTGGCAAGGGCGGGCAGACAACTATTCTGAATCCCGCAGCCAACTCGGCCCGGACACCGGCGCGCCGGTGAAACGGGTGGAAATGAGCTACATCGGAGGATGACTTGATCAATCCAACTGACATCACCGCCCTCATATTGGCGGGCGGGCGCGGCTCACGCATGGGCGGGGTTGACAAGGGCCTGCAAAATTTCAACGGCATGCCATTGGCGCTGCACACCCTGACGCGGCTGCAAATGAGCGGCGGCGTGGGGCAGATCATGATCAACGCCAACCGCAACCTGGCCGCCTACGAGTCGTTTGGCGTCCCGGTCTGGCCCGATGTGCTGGCCGACTATGCCGGTCCTCTGGCGGGTTTCCTGACCGGGCTTGAGCGCTGCGAAACCCCCTATTTGCTGACGGTGCCCTGCGACACCCCGCTGCTGCCGCTGGATCTGGCGCAACGGCTGGCGGCAGCTTTGGAGGCCGAGGACGCCGACATCGCCATGGCGGCCGCCCCCGAGGCCGGGCGGGACGGCCGCATGCAGGTGCGCACCCAGCCGGTGTTTTGCCTGCTGCGCACCGAACTGCTGGAAAGCCTGGTGCGCTTTACCCAGGACGGAGGCCGCAAGATCGACGCCTGGACGGCATTGCACCCCACCTCCGTGGTGGCGTTTGATGCGCCCGGCGATGACCCGCAGGCCTTTTTCAACGCCAACACCCTGGCCGAGTTGCAGCAACTGGAAAACCGCGCGACATGAAGACACTGGACCAGATTGCCAGTGAACTCGCGGGCTACGACCCGCAGGCGCTGAGCGCCGACATGGTCAACACCTTCCTGAAAAAACTGGTCGAGCCTGTCACGGAGCTTGAAGAATCAGGCATTTTTGACGCGCTGAACCGCGTGCTGGCAGCCGACATCATCAGTCCCATCAACGTGCCGCCGCACGACAATTCCGCCATGGACGGCTATGCCTTCGACGGCGCACAGCTCTCACCCGATACGGACCTGACCCTGCAGGTGATCGGCACCGCGCTGGCGGGCAAAGCCTGGAGCGGCACGGTTCAGCGTGGCGAGTGTCTCAAGATCATGACCGGTGCCATCATGCCCGCCGGGCTCGACACCGTGGTGCCGCAAGAATTCACCACGCTCAAGGGCGACCAGATCGTGATTCCAGCCAAGGTGCTGCAGCCCGGCGACAACCGCCGCCAGCTTGGTGAAGACCTGATGCAGGGCCAGCCGGCGCTGTCAAAAGGTGAGCTGCTTACCCCAGCCGCGCTGGGTCTGCTCGCCAGCCTGGGCATCAGCACGGTGCCAGTGCTGCGCCGCCTCAAGGTCGCCTACTTTTCCACCGGCGACGAAATCCTGAGCCTGGGCGAGCCGCCGCGCGAAGGTGCGGTGTATGACAGCAACCGCTACACCGTGTTCGGCATGCTGACCCGACTGGGCTGCCAGGTCATCGACATGGGCGTGGTGCGCGACCAGCCCGAGGCCCTGGAGGCCGCCTTTGTGCAGGCCGCGTTGCAGGCAGATGCCATCATCACCAGCGGCGGCGTCAGCGTGGGCGAGGCCGACTACACCAAGGCCATGATGAAGCAACTCGGTGACGTGGCCTTCTGGAAGATCGCCATGCGCCCCGGAAGGCCCATGGCCGTGGGCCACATCATCCGGGAAAAGCTGGCCGACAGCTCCTGCGCCAAAAGCGTCAGCAGCACCGGCAGTGATCGCCGCGGCGCGGGCAACGCCGCTCTCTTTGGCCTGCCCGGCAACCCGGTGGCGGTCATGGTCACCTTTCTGGCCTTTGTGCGCCCTGCCCTGATGCAGATGATGGGTTGCACCAGCAGCGTGCCCCCGCTGCTCCATGCCAAAAGCACGGAGGCCATCCGCAAGAAACCCGGCCGCACCGAATACCAGCGCGGCATCGTCAGCACCGCGCCCGACGGCACGCTGCACGTGGCCACCACCGGCAACCAGGGTTCGGGCGTGCTCAGCTCCATGGTGCGCGCCAATGGGCTCATCGTGCTGCACCATGGGCAGGGCAACGTCGCCGTCGGTGATGAAGTCAACGTGATGATGTTCGACGGCGCGGTCTGAGCCGATAAGCCGCGCAGCTCTTTTTCAGAGCGCGCATGAGAATAATCAATCCCCGCTTGGGTGAACTGTCTAAATTCATTTTTGCCGATTGCCGCTGGGCTTTTTTTGGCCTTTGGTCAACCGGCAGTGTGTTTTTTTGACTAACCCGGCAGGAGACCCAAAATGAAACGACTAGACAAGACCAGGCTGACGCTGACTTGGTTGGCACTCACCCTGATGGCTGGCATGAGCTATGCGCAATCCGGCAAGGCGGACCTTGGCAAACAGGAGTACGAGGCAAATTGTGCGGTGTGCCATGCGCCCAGCGGCAAGGGCGGCGGCCCTTACGTCGATTTTCTGGTGCGCAGCCCGCCCGACCTGACCCAGTTGAGCAAGGGCAATGGCGGCGTATTTCCGGTCAGCCGCATGTACGAAATAATCGAGGGCAACAACGTGCCCAGCCATGGCACGCGCGACATGCCCATTTGGGGCACCCAGTACCGCATCAAGGCAGCCCAATACCATGGCGACGTGGATTACGATCCGGAAGCCTTTGTGCGCGCCCGTATCCTGGCGCTCATCGAGTACCTCAGCCGATTGCAGGAGCGCTGAGATTTGTCGCGCGCTCCAACTTGTATGAATGTGTAACCCGCGCGCATGAGGGAACGGCGAGGGCCTTAAACTCCCGCGCATGACACCAGGCCTCCAACGCGCAAGCACCTTCATCACCCAACAGTTCCAACGCGCCTCGGCGGCCATCAGGCGGTATCCGCTGCGGGCGGCTTTGCTGTTGCCCGCCCTGCTGCTGCTGTACGTGCTGCTGCTGATTCCGTTCACGCCCGGTATTGGCGACCTGCGCAAGGCCAAATCTGAAACACCCAGCAGTCTGCTGGCGCTGGACGGCACCGTGCTGGCCGAGTACAAGCGCATCAACCGGGAGTGGGTCGCACTCGACAAAATAGCACCCCATGTGGTGAACGCCCTGATCGCCATCGAGGACCGCCGCTTTTTCCAGCACCACGGCATCGACTTCAGGCGCATTGCCGGGGCCGTGCTCAGCACACTTGGCGGCGACCTGCAGGGCGGCTCCACCATCACCCAGCAGCTCGCGCGCAACCTCTACCCCGAAGAAATCGGCCGCGCCGCCACGCTCACGCGCAAGATCAAGGAGGCCATCACGGCGGTCAAGATCGAGGCGGTTTACTCCAAGAACGAGATCCTGGAGACCTACCTCAATACCGTGCCGTTTCTCTACAACGCCTTTGGCATCGAGATGGCGGCGCGCACCTATTTCGACAAGTCGGCCGACCAGCTCGACGTGCTGGAGAGCGCCACGCTGATCGGCATGCTCAAGGGCACCAGCTACTACAACCCGGTGCAGAACCCCGAGCGCTCGCTGCAGCGCCGCAACCTGGTGCTGGCGCAAATGGCCAAGGACGGCACGCTGGATCCGGCCCGGCTCAAGGCACTGGTCAAACGCCCGCTCAAGCTCGATTTTTCGCGGCAGGTGGAGCCGCTCGGGCTGGCGCCGCATGTGGCCCAGCACCTGCGCAAGTGGCTCATCGATTGGGCCGACCAGCGCGACTACGACATCGAATCCGACGGCCTGCGCGTGTACCTCACACTCGATGCCAATCTGCAGAAGGTCGCCAACCAGGCGGTCTCGAAGCAGCTGGCACAACTGCAGAAGCTCGCAGACCGGCGCAGCAAGGCGGGGCAACAGCCCGCCGTGCTGCAAGCCGGCTTTCTGGCGCTGGACCCGCGCAATGGCGCCGTTCGGGCGTGGGTCGGCAGCGGCGACTTTGCCCAGGAGCAGTTCGACCATGTGAGCCAGGCGAGGCGCCAGCCCGGCTCCACCTTCAAGCCCTTTGTGTATGGCGCCGCTTTCATGCAGGGTTTCAAGCCCACAGACACGTTCATGGACCAGCCGGTGGCCATCGCGATACCTGGCAGCCCGGTCTGGACGCCCAGCGATGACACGCCGCCGAGCTACCAGCCCACCAGCCTGCGCAACGGGCTGGTGTACTCCAAAAACACCATCACAGCCCAATTGATGCAAAAGGTGGGTCCGGCGAGCGTTGGCCAATTGGCGCAGGCCATGGGCGTGCGCCAGAGCAAGCTCGATCTGGTTCCCTCGCTCGCGCTGGGCACCAGCCCGGTTACGCTGATCGAGATGGTCGCGGCCTACGGCACCATTGCCAATGGCGGCGTTTACCGTCAGCCCTATATGTTGCTGCGCGTGGAAGACCGCCACGGCAAGCTGCTGGAACAGTTCGAACCCGTCACCGAGCGCGAGCCGGCCATGCCGCGTGCGCAAGCCCTGACGCTGGTCAACGTGATGCGCGGCGTGATCGACGAGGGTACCGGCTCGGCCATTCGCTACCGCTACGGCATCCAGGCCGACGTGGCCGGCAAGACCGGCACCACGCAGGACAACACCGACGGCTGGTTCATCATGATGAACCGCCAGCTGGTGGCGGGTGCCCGGGTCGGCTTTAACGACAACAGCGCCACCATGGGTTCCTGGGGCCAGGGCGCGCGCAGCGCCCTGCCGATGGTGGGTGAGGTGTTCCAGCAGGCATTTCGCAAGCGCTGGCTCGACCCGGACGTCGAATTCGACATCCCGCGCCCACGGCCGCCCCCTCCGCCCGAGCCTCAGCAGCCCGCCGACCCGCTCAATGACATCGTGAACGATGTGATGGACAGAATCATGCGGCAGCTTCAGCAACTGCAGCAAAACTAGATCTGAGCCTGCCCGCCTGGTGCCCCGCATCAGCAGGGCATGAAAGCGCCGCGTGGTCAACGCATCAGCTTGACCTACACTTGAAACGGCGGCGGCTACAGAGACCTATAAATTGAACAAGCCTGACGCCTGACAGATGCCAACCAAGGGATTTCAATGGACATGACGCTGATGCTGGGTTTGCTGGCAGCCGCCCTACTGGCGCTGGTGGTCGGACAAACCGTTCACAACATCCGACGCATTCGCGCGCTCCAGCGCGACCTGAGCGAACAGACCAGCCAGGTCAACACGCTCAACCAGCGGCTGCTGGCCACGCTGGATGCGCTGCCCGACCTGATGTTTGAGATGGATTTGAATGGCCGCTACCTTGACTACCGTTCACCCCGCAAGGAACTGCTGGCCGCGGCGACGTCAGATCTCATTGGCAAGACGCTGGCCGAGGTGTTGCCGCCTGAGGCAGCGTCCATCTGCCTGAGCGCGCTGCAGGAAGCGCAGCAAAACGGCTACTCGCAGGGTCAACAATTCGAACTGGCGCTGCCCGATGGCCCGCATTGGTTTGAACTCTCGGTGGCGCGCAAGGCATCGGACGCGGGCAGCGTGCCAACCTTCATCGTGCTGTCGCGCGACGTCACCGAACGCAGGCTGGCCAGGCAAAAGGTCGAGCGTTTGTCCAGGTTGTATGCCGCACTGAGCCAATGCAACCAGGCCATTGTGCGGTGCAACAGCGAAGCCGAGCTGTTTCCCGTCCTGTGTCGCGACGCGGTCGACTTCGGCGGCATGAAGATGGCGTGGATTGGCGTGCTGGACCCGGCCGATCAGCTGATCAAACCCGTGGCCTCCTACGGTGCGGGCACCGACTACCTGGCGACCATCGCCTTGTCAGCCGACCCTGCTTCGCCCGAGGGGCAGGGCCCCTCGGGCATCGCCCTGCGCAACGACAAGCCGTTCTGGTGCCAGGATTTTCAGAACGACCCGGCCACCCGGCGCTGGCGCCAGCAAGGGGTGCAATTCGGCTGGGGCGCCTCGGCAGCCGTACCCTTGCATCGCAAGGGCCAAACCATTGGCCTGCTGACCGTTTATTCCGAAGTCAAAAATGCGTTCGACGATGACGCGCAACAGCTGCTGATGGAAATGGCGATGGACATCAGTTTTGCGCTCGACCGTTTTGTCGATGAAGCGCAGCGCATCGCCGCGCTCGGCGCCCTGCGCGACAGCGAAGAGCGCTACCGCAAGGCGTTTCATACCAGCCCGGACGCAGTCAACATCAATCGGCTGTCTGATGGACTTTACCTGGAAGTAAACCAGGGTTTCGAGCGCATCACCGGCTGGACCGCCGATGAGGTGGTGGGCAAAACCTCGACTTCGCTCAACATCTGGCATGACCCGGCTGACCGGCAAAAGCTGGTCGAAACTTTGCAGCGCGACGGGCGCTGTGTCAATCTGGAGGCCGATTTTGTGCGCAAGGACGGCAGCATCTGCCATGGCCTGATGTCTGCACAGATCGTGCGCTTCAAGGAGGTGGACTGCATTTTGAGCATCACGCGCGACATGACCGACAAAAAACGCGCCGATGCGCAAATCGAGCGACTGGCCCTGTTTGACCAGCTCACCGGGCTACCCAACCGGGCCAAACTGCAAGAGCGTTTCAAATTCGCACTCCAGCTGGCCCAGCGCGGTGGCGGCGTCATGGCGCTCATGTTCCTGGACCTTGACCACTTCAAGAACATCAACGACACGCTCGGGCACAGCATTGGCGACCGGCTGCTGGTGGAAGTCGCAAAACGCCTCAAGGCCGCGCTGCGCGAAGAGGACACCTTGTCACGCCTGGGTGGAGATGAATTCATTTTGCTGCTGCCAGACACCAACCAGGAGGGAGCCCGTCGGGTGGCGCTCAAACTGATCGCCAACGTCGCCCAAAGTTGCCAAATTGAGCAATTTGAACTTATCAACACGGTCTCCATTGGCATCGCCATGTACCCGCAGGATGGCCATGATTTTGAAACCCTGTCCAAAAATGCCGATACCGCGATGTACCGCGTCAAGCGCGCCGCGCGCAACGATTTTTGTTTTTTCACACAGGAAATGCAGGCCAACTCCGCGCGCAGCCTGCAGTTGGTCAACGCCCTGCGCCATGCTTTGGCTCGCAATGAACTGAGCCTGGCGTACCAGCCCATGGTGACCATTCAGGACGCCCGTGTGATCGGTGCCGAGGCCCTGTTGCGCTGGCACCAGCCAGAGCTTGGGCCCATTTCTCCAGCCGAATTCATCGCGCTGGCGGAAGAAAGTGGCCAGATTCTGGAGATTGGCGAATGGGTGCTGCGCAGCGCCGTGGCGCAGCTCGGGCAATGGATGCAAAGCGGTTTGCCCCCGATGATCATGGCCGTCAACCTGTCAGCCGTGCAGTTTCGTCACCCCAATCTGCTTGAAATGGTGACGCGCATTCTGGATGAGGCCGGGGTGCCGCACAGCGCCCTGGAGCTGGAGCTCACCGAAGCCACCGCCATGGACAACCCGGATACGGCGATCGCCATCATGAATCGCCTGCACGAGCACGGCATCCGCATGTCGATCGACGACTTCGGCACCGGCTATTCCAGCCTGAGTCACCTGAAAAAATTCAAGGTCTCCAAACTCAAGATCGATCAGTCTTTTGTCAGCGACATCATCAACGACTCCGACGACAAGGCCATCGTGAAAGCCATCATCAACATGGCCAGGAGCCTGGGCCTGAAAACCATCGCAGAAGGCGTGGAAACCGACAGCCAGCTGGATTTCCTGCGGCTGCAGGGCTGCGACGAAGTGCAGGGCTATTTCTTCAGCCAGGCCCTTTCAGCCGATGCCTTTGAGCAGTATTTGCTGCAACAAGGTGCAGGCGCCCCTCCTGAGCAAGACGGTCGTTGATTGCTATTCCCTGCTGCCACGACAAACAAGCATGCCCAAAATGAAAGCAACGCCCGCTGCCATGCCGATGGCCGTCCACGGCTCATCGTGAACGTAATCATCGGCGGCCTGACCCGCTTGCTTCACTTTGATAACCGATGCGTCTTGCAGCCTGGTCAAGTCCTTCTTGTATTTTGCGATTTTGTCTTCCAGACGGAAACGCAGATCCGTCACGTTTTCGCTGGCTTGGTCTGCAATCAACTTAAGAATGTCCTGCGTGTCAGCAATCAATAGTCTGGTGTCTTCAATCAGAACGCGTCTATTGACGGAACGGGTATCACTCATGGGGCTTCTCCAATAAAGCTGAAATGTTACTTGACTTATGGGCGACTCACCTGTCGGGAATGCATCAGCTCTCTGGAGATCAGCCCGCACAATGAACAACGCGAAAAATGTCAGGCGTAGCGCCGCGCAATCCAATGGTCCAGCGACAGCTTGCCGGGACCGTGCACCATCAGCAGCAACAGCACGGCGGCCCAGGTGCCGTGGGTGGGATAGGCGTCGGGATAAACGAACAACTGGATGGTCAGCGTCATGCCCAGCAACGCCAGCGCAGACAGGCGGGTGGCCAGCCCCAACAAAATCAGCAGCGGAAAAAGGTGCTCGGCGAAGGCGGCCAGGATGGCGGCGATTTCCGGCGGGATCAGGGGCAACTGGTATTCATCGCGGAACAGATCCACCACCGAGTCTGACAGGCGCGGCCAACCCAGCGTGAATTCCTGACTGACGATGTCGACGGCAAAGCCCTCGATTTTGGTCTGGCCAGACTTCCAGAATACCGCCGCAATCGAAAAGCGCGCCACAAACGCCACCAGCGTGTGGGGAATGCGCCTGCAGACGGCGATGAAGCGGTGCATCAGGCCGGGGATCAGCCCATGCGCCGTCGTGGCGCTGGATGGTTCAGTGCGTGTGTTCATGATGCTGGGCTCCGGTGGTGGTGTGGGTGATGAGCTGCCAACGCAGCAGCAGGCCGAGGGTGGGCGTCAAGTCAAATTCGGGATCCATCGTGCTGGCGC
>JAABQI010000312.1 GCA_011391545.1 Rhodoferax sp. | reverse complement strand
TCGAAGTCGACGCCCCAGACCTTGGCAAAGTGCTTCCAGGAACCTTCAGCAATGCCGTAGTAGCCCGGCAGCGAGTCAGGGTTGGGGCCGACGTCGGTGGCGCCCTGCACGTTGTCGTGGCCGCGGAAGATGTTGGTGCCGCCGCCACTCTAGCCCACGTTGCCCAAGGCGAGCTGCAAAATGCACGAGGCGCGCACCATGGCGTTGCCGATGGTGTGCTGGGTCTGGCCCATGCACCACACCAGCGTGCTGGGGCGGTTCTCGGCCATCATGCGGGCCACACGCAGCACCTGGTCTTCCTTGACGCCGCAAACTTCTTCGACCTTGTCGGGGGTCCACTGTGACATGACCTCTTCCCTGACCTTGTCCATGCCATAGACGCGGTCGTTGATGTACTGCTTGTCTTCCCAGCCGTTTTGAAACACGTGGTAGAGCACGCCAAACAAGAAGGCGATGTCCGAGCCAGAGCGGATGCGCACGAATTCATCGGCCTTGGCTGCCGTTCGGGTAAAACGCGGGTCCACCACGATCATCTTGCAGCCGTTTTCCTTGGCGTGCAGCATGTGCAGCATGCTGACCGGGTGCGCCTCGGCGGCGTTCGAGCCGATGTACAGCGCGCACTTGGCGTTTTGCATATCGTTATAAGAATTGGTCATGGCGCCATAACCCCAGGTGTTGGCGACTCCGGCCACCGTGGTGCTGTGGCAAATGCGCGCCTGGTGGTCGCAGTTGTTGGTGCCCCAGAAGCTGACAAACTTGCGCAGCAGGTAGGCTTGCTCGTTGTTGTGCTTGCTGGAGCCGACAAAATAAACGCTGTCCGGGCCGCTGGCCTTTTTCAGCTCCTGCATTTTGGCGGTTATTTCGGTCAGCGCGGTGTCCCAGCTGATGCGCTGGTATTTTCCGGCGACCAGCTTCATCGGGTAGCGCAGGCGGAACTCGCCATGGCCGTGCTCGCGCAGGGCAGCGCCCTTGGCGCAATGCGCACCGAGGTTGATGGGCGAGTCAAACACCGGCTCCTGGCGCACCCAGACGCCGTTTTCCACCACCGCATCCACAGCGCAGCCCACCGAGCAGTGGGTGCAAATGGTGCGCTTGATCTCGATCTTGCCTTCACCCACCGCGACTTTGCCGGTGGCGGCGCCCGCCTTCTTGACCAGCGTCAGTTGCGAAGCCGCCAGCCCGACGCCCACCCCCAGACCCGAGCGGCGCAAAAATGCACGCCGGTCCATGGTCGGCAGCGCCTGTGACAGGCCACGGCGCAGACTGTGCACAAACGTGGATCGCACCGCACCGGGGGCACCAGATTTTTTGGTTAACAGCATGGGAGTCTCCGAAAAATTGTGATTCTTTGTGGGTCAGACCAATCGCGAAGCGACGTGCTCTGACCCCAACTGATTTGATCCATCAAACGCGGGCAGTCTGGTAGTAATGCTTGACGTGCTCACTCAAAGCATAGCCACCGCCCTTTTCGGGCTTGGACACGGACAGCGCCGCCGCTTCAGGAAGCGCTTTGGCCGATGGCAAGACACTCACGGCAACGGCCAGTGCGCCGGCGGTGCCGGCACCGCCAAAAAGGGTGCGCCGCGACAATTTGGAGGGGGATGAAGGCATGAAAAGTCTCCTCAGGTGAAATGCTTGTGAAGGCAAGAACATCGCCTTGACAGCAGCTAATCTAACAACATGCTTGACATTGATCAATGGGGCAAACCCAAGCACTGTCCCCAGTGTGTCAGGGGTCACACGCGTTGCGCGCGCCGGCCAGTTGCGTGGCTTCAAGGCCGTGCCCGCGCTTAAGCAGATTACATGCCATTCAATCCACGCGGGATCTACTCAACGCAACAAGGAGCGCCTTCCTGAGCCAGGGCGACCAACAGGTTCAAAGACCCCGGCGTTACGCCAAACTGTCACACCGTTTGCGACAAGTTGTCACTTGGCCTTCGCTGTTGCCAGGCCATGCAGCGACCGCTTTCGCCGTGCTGATGACCCCTGATCAGGACCGAAAATATTTATACCTGACTAAATTAGTCAGGTCTGTGACTAGAATTCGGACACCCCATGACGACTATTCCTGCGCCCCTGCTGTCTGATTCTGTGCCCGCCACCCACCCCGAGGGCTGGCCGGACTGGACCATTTTGATCGTCGACGACGAGCCCGGCATGCGCAATTTTTTGCTCAAAAGCCTGGCACCGCGCTGCCACCGCGTGCAGGTTGCCGGCAGCGCCGAAGAAGGCGCGCAATGCCTGCAACAGCAGCATGTGGACCTGATCATTCTGGACATTTCGCTGCCCGGTCAAAGCGGGGTGGCGTGGCTGCAATCCCTGCGAGAGCAGGGCTTCCGGGGCTATGTCATTTTGATCACTGCGTTTGCCGACCTGGAAACCGCCATTGAGGCTCTGCGCGCCGGCGCCTCCGACTTCATCCTCAAGCCCTTTCGGGTGCCGCAGATCCTGAATGCCATCAAACACTGCTTTGAGTGCGCCAGGTTGGCCCGGGAGAATTTTGTGCTCAGGCACACGCTGTCCCGGCAAATCGACACCAGCACCGGCCTGATTGGCCACTCGGCCTTCATGCAGGCGCTGCGCGATTCGCTGGCGCGGGTCGCCATGGTCGACAGCACCGTGCTGCTGCAAGGTGAATCGGGCACCGGCAAGGAAATGGTGGCGCGCGCCCTGCACCAGATGAGCCCGCGCCAGCGCGGCCCGTTTGTGCCTGTCAACTGCGCCAGCATGTCGCCCGAACTCATGGAGGGCAGCCTGTTTGGCTACGCCAAAAGCGCCGTCAAGGGGGCGCAGCATGCGCGCGACGGCCTGTTTTATTACGCCCAGGGCGGGACCCTGTTTCTCGATGAGGTGGCCGAGTTGCCGCCGGCCGTGCAGGGGTCGCTGTTGCGCGCCCTCGAAGACCTGCACATTCGTCCGGTTGGCAGCAGCCAGTTGGTGCCGGTCAACGTGCGCATCATGGCCGCCACCAACCGAACCCTCAGGGATGAGGTGGCCGCCGGACGTTTTCGCAAGGACCTTTATTACCGCCTGCAGGTGGTGGACATCACGCTGGCCCCGCTGCGTGAACGCAGGCAGGACATCGTCGAACTGGTCGCCCATTTCAATGCGCAACTGGCGCAGCGCATGGGCGTGGCGCCCTTGGCGATCAGCCCGGCCCAAATGGACTATCTGATGCAATACGACTGGCCTGGCAATGCCCGCGAGTTGCGCAACCTGATCGAGCGCTCGCTGATCCTGGGCGAGCTCAATGTGTCGGCCCTCTACGATGTCGCAGCGCACCACCCCATGGCCAGCCAGGGTGCCACCACCAACCTGCTCAGCCTGGAAAAGCAGCACATCCAGTCGGTGCTCGACAGCGTGCAGGGCGACAAGAGCCGCGCCGCGGAATTGCTCGGCATCTCAAGGCGCACGCTGGAGCGCCGCTGCGCCGAATGGGCCGGCGCTTGAGCGCAGGGCGCTTGCGGCTGCGCTGGCGGCACCTGTCGGTGCGCCACAAGCTGATGACTTTGTCCTTGCTGCCGCTGCTGTTGGTGCTGCCCTTGCTGGTGGCGGCCCTGGTGCTGTGGGGCAGCTCGGCCTATGACAGCCTGTTGATCACCAAAGTGCGCAGCGACCTGGCGGTGGCGCACGGCTACTTTGGCCAGGTCCTGGCCGAAGTAGGCACCGGCACCCAGGCACTGGCCAATTCGCACACCCTGCACGTGAAACTGGCCGCGCAAGAGCCGCTGGCATTGCAGGACGAGCTGGCGCAAGCCCGGCAGCGTCTGGATTTTGATTTTGTCAATTTGTATGCCCTCGACGGGCAACTGCTCAGCGCGAGCTGGCAGGAAACCGCCAGCGCAGCAGCAGGCACTGGCACACCCATGGTGCCGCCGGACCTGACTCCCGACAAGCAAACAGGCGCCCAACTGCAATTGCTCAGCCAGGCCGATTTGCTGGCGCTGGCACCCCACCTGGCGCAGCGCCTGAACATCGCGCTGATTCCCACCCAGGGCGCCGCGCCCAGCACCCGCAGCGTTGAGGACCAGGCGCTGGTGATGCTGGCCAGCCATGCCATCACCGACGCGCAGGGCCAGCCCATGGCATGGTTGCGCGCCGGCGTGCTGCTGAATCAGAACCTGGCCCTGATCGACCACATCAACCACATCGTTTACCCCGAGGGATCGCTGCCGCTGGGCAGCGTTGGCACCGCCACCCTGTTTCTGGACGATGTGCGTGTGACCACCAATGTGCGCCTGTTTCAGGACCAGCGCGCCATTGGCACGCGCGTATCAAAAGCCGTGCGCGAGGCGGTGCTGGTGCGCGGCGAGACCTGGCTGGACCGGGCCTTTGTGGTCAACGACTGGTATGTCTCGGCCTACGAGCCGCTGCACAATGGCCAGGGCGCGCGCGTCGGCATGTTGTATGTGGGTTACCTGGAAACGCCTTTTCGCCAGACCAAATACGGCATCCTGGCCCTCATTGTGGGCATCTTTGCGATTGCCATGGTGCTGGCGGCCTGGCTGTCCCTGCGCTGGGCGCGCAGCATTTTCCAGCCGGTGGAGCTGATGAACCGCACCATGCAGCAGGTGGAGGACGGCAATGCGGCAGCGCGCGTGGGGCCGTTGCCGCAACAGGACGAACTGGGCGCGTTGGCCAACCATCTGGACCAGTTGCTGGTGGCCGTGGATGACAAAACCCGCACCCTGCAGCGCTGGGGTCAGGAGCTCGATGCCAAGGTGACCGAGCGCACCCGCGCGCTGGCCGAGAGTCACCAGTCCCTCAAGCAGGCGCAGGCGCAACTGGTGAAATCGGAAAAACTGGCGGCCATTGGCCAGCTCACTGCCAGTGTGGCGCACGAAATCAACAACCCCATTGCCGTGATGCAGGGCAACCTGGACCTGGTGCGCGAAACGCTGGGCCAGCAGGCGCTGCCCATCGCCCCCGAACTCAAGCTGATGGACCAGCAGATCGAGCGCATGCGCCTGATCGTGACCCAGCTGCTGCAATACGCACGCCCCAACGATTACGCCGGTTACGTCGAAGCCGTAAATGTCAACGACGCCCTGACGAGTTCGCTGGTGCTGGTGGAGCACTTGTTGAACCGCACCCACATCCGCGTGCAACGCCAGTGGCAGGCCAGCCGGCGGGTGCACATCAACCGCCAGGAGTTGCAGCAGGTGCTGATCAACCTGATGATCAACGCCATCCAGGCCATGCCCGAGGGCGGTGAGTTGCTGCTGCGCACGACCGACCAGACCGACGCGCAGGGCCATGCGGGCGTGCGGATTGAGGTGTGCGACACCGGCACGGGTCTGAGCCAGGCCAACCTGGAGCTACTTTTCAGCCCCTTTTACACCACCAAAAACGACGGCAATGGCCTGGGCCTGTGGATCAGTGTGGGGCTGGTGGAGCGCTACGGCGGCAGCATCCGGGCAGGCAACCGGCGCGACCAGGGCGAGGATTCGCCCGGCGCCGTCTTTGCCGTTGACTTGCTGTGCGAGGTGGCCGACGCCTCGCAACCATAGGAGATACTCAGGGCCATCCAGCTGTTCGTCTCCTTTTGCAAAACAGCCTATTGGGAAACCTATGCGCCACCCTGTCACAGACAAGCACACCGTCCAGCAGCTGCTGGACGCCACCGGTTTTGCGATTCTGGCCACCGAAGGCGCGGGTCAGCCGCATGCCAGCCTGATCGCGGTGACACCTTTCCAGGGCTGGCGGCAACTGGTGTTTGCCACCTACCGCGACACGCAAAAATACCGCAACCTGCTCAGCAACAACAGGGTATCCGTGCTGGTGGACGGCTGCAAGGCAAGCCGCGGCGACGAGCAAGCCGGCTTTGTCGTGACGGCCGTCGGGCACGCTCAAGACATGCCCGCCGACCAGCACCCTGCGGCCATGCAGGCGCACTTGCAGCGGCACCCGGACCTCACGTCCTTCCTGCAGTCGCCTGACTGTGTGCTGGTGGGTGTTGTGGTCGAAGCCTACCAGGTGGTGCGCAGCATTGACGATGTGACCTGGTGGACTGTGGACGACCTGAATACGCCCTGAGGCCGCGCGCCAGGCCGTGCCCCAAGTCAATCCAGCATGTCAAAACCCTGGGCTTCCACCGACGCAAAGGCACGGGTCAGCTCCGCCACCGCGGCATAAAAGCGCGCCCTGGGGTGCTGGGCAATCGCATCGCACAGTGGCACGGCCCACGGCTGCAGGTGCTCGGCAAAAAAGCTTTGCTGACGCGCCAGGTTGGCCACAGCCACGTCGTCGCCGGCAATCAGGTAACGCATCACCTCGCAGAGATAGGCGATGTGGTCTTCGGTGTCGGACATGGCCTCATCACGCCCCAAGCCCAGGCTGGTCAATTCGGTGCGCAGCCGCGCCAGTGATTTTTCATTGAGGAAACCGCTGAGGTAGTGGGAACCATAGAGGTAGACCTCGGGCTTGCCGACACCGCCAAACAGGGCGTTGTACTCATCGGCAATGGTGTCATCGCTGAGCTCACGCGCCACCCCCACCAGGACGCGCCAGGGCTCCTCGAGAAAACCGCCGGCGGCCGGGGCCTCGGTGGCCGCCACCCGCAGGTTCGCCAGCAGTTCAGGCGCGGGCGGCGCGTAGTAAAGCTGGGCCAGCAACCCGTAAAGCTCGGCACGGGCGGTTTCCTCGTCGAGCGCGCTGCTGGCATGGGTTACGGGCAAAGGCATCATGATTTGAGATCCGTGATTTTGATTTCGTTGTCGGCCGAATAGATATCGATGACGCGACAGTCGCCGCACATCTTGAGGCGCTCCAGCGCCGCGCCCTGGAACATGCTGTGGCCAGCCAGCTTGCCCAGCATGCCCTCGATCGCCTTGAGGGTGCCAAAGGGTTTGCCGCAGCGCACGCAGGCGTAGGGCTGCATCTCGTTGAGCACCACATGCTCCTTGCGCTGCGGTGCCAGATTGAGCTGGGGCACCAGAGACAAGGCTTTTTCAGGGCAGGTGGCCACGCACAGGCCGCACTGCACGCAATTTTTCTCGATGAAGCGTAATTGCGGCGCTTGGGCGTTGTCGGCCAGCGCACTGGCCGGGCAGGCGTTGACGCAGCTCAGGCACAGCGTGCAAGTGTCCTTGTTGATGGCCAGACCGCCCAGCGGCGAGCCGGCAGCGGGCAAGGCAATGCGCTCACCACCCGGCATGGGCGCGTGGCTGATTAGGTGGTCCAGCGCCAGTTCCAGCGTGGCGCGTTTGTCCGCTTGCACGGCAAAGCCGGCATGGCGCGCCGGGGCCTGCGCGGCGCTTGCCTGTAATTCGCGGTCGAGCGCGGCCAGGTCGCGCGCGTCGCGCACTTGAAGCAGTTTGAAATGTTCGCCGGCGTAGCCCAATCCCGACAAAATCGCTTGCGCGACAGCCATCTGCTCCCGCAGCGCTTCGGCATACTGGGGCGCTTCCTCGTCGGTCAGCAGCAGCCAGACGTTGGCTGCGCCGTAGGCCACGGCGGTCAGCCATAAGTCCAGCCCGGTCGATGCCGTGTGCCACAGCGCCACCGGCAACACACGCGCCGGAACGCCATGGGTGCCGTCTTTTTGACCCTTTTCCAATTGCGCGGCGCGGCCCAGGTCACCCAGCAGGCTCGCCCCGGCGCCCTGGCTGTGAAATAGCAGCGCGGCGTCCTTGCCCCCGCTGCGCTGGTAAGTGGTCAGCAGCGTTTTGAGCTTGACACCCTGGTCGCTGGCGCGCGGGTAGGCAAAACCCATGGCCCCCGTTGGGCACACCGTGCTGCAGGTGCCGCAGCCCACGCACAGGTTGGGATTCACCTTGATTTGTTGCCGCTTGAAATCGCTGCTGATGGCGCTGGCCGAACACACATCGATACAGGCCGTGCAGCCCAGCTTGTCGTTGCGGCTGTGGGCGCAAAGCTTTTGTTTGTAGTTGAAGAACTTGGGCTTTTCAAACTCGCCCACCAGCTCGCGCCAGGCCAGCAGCGCTTTCAAGTCGCGACCGTCCCAGTGCAGGTAGCCCTGCGGCTTGGCGTGCTGGCTGAACGCCGGTGTGGCGCGCAGGTCCAGCACCAGATCAAAGCTGTCACTGTGGTCTTGCGGCGTGCGGTTGAAGTCGATGGCACCGGCCACTTTGCACACCTTGAGACAGGCGCGGTTGGCATCACAGGTCTGCAGGTCAATCTGGTAGTCCAGGCCAATGGCGTCTTCGGGGCAGGCGGCCAGGCAGGCGTTGCAGCGCGTGCACAGGTCCAGGTCGATCGGGTTGTCTTGCTGCCAGTTCAGCTCGAACGCGCCGAGCCAGCCTGCCAATGACTGGATCTGGCCGCCGAGCACCGGGTAACGCCGCTCCTGCGCCGCGCCCAGGTCGCCGGCGCCTTGTGTGAACAGGGTGACATCGAGCGCCTCGCCCAGCAAGGCGGCCGCTTGCTCGGCCGCACCCAGTTCACCAATGATGAGCGCCCGGCCTGCACTTTTGTAAGTGACCGTAGCGACCGGGTCGGGTTCGGGCAAATGGGCAAGGGCCAGCAGGGCGGCAATTTTGGGGCTGGCCTTGGCGGCGTCGCGGCTCCAGCCACCGGTTTCGCGGATATTGACGAACTTGATCGGCGTGCTCAAGTGGGCCTGGTCGGCCAGCTCGTTGAACAGCCGGGTTTCCTGGGTGCAGGCCACCACCAGTTCATCACCCTTGCCCGCAGCTTGCAGAAACTCAGCGGCCTGGCGGCGGCACAGGCTCGAATGCAGGGTCAGCGGCTCGTTCAGGCTCGCGCTCAAGGCGCGCGGGTCGAGCGGCATGGTCTGGTTGCAATCGCAAATCAGTGTGGTCATGGTCTGGGTCTTGGGTTGAATTCAGCCCTGGGCCTTGCTGTGGCTCCAGGTTTGGGGCAGACGCCGTCTCGGGCGCTGCGGGCGATGGGCTGACAGGACCGGCCGGTGGCTTTGCCTGTGCTGGCGTGGCCGGCGGCTCTTCCTCGTCAAACAGCTTGAGAAACTTGGCGCTGGCCATCTGGCGCAGCATGGATGCGGGCATGGGGCTGGGCAGGCTGTAGTCGTCGATGTAGATGTCCAGGCCGTCCATCACGTTGTAATGGGGGTCGGCAAAGAGCTTTTTCATGGCGGCGTTGCGCACCTCGGGGGCCACATCGCGCGCCACGAACGGCGCAAAGCTGCTGTCGGCGTTAAGTGCCTTCACATCGGCCAGCGTTGGGGCCGGTGCTGGCGGTGTTGCCGAAGCGGCTTGCTTCGGTTCCGTTGAAGGTCTGGACGCTTCCGGCACCGAACCGGTCGGTGGTTCAGCGGGCACCATCGGTTTGTCGAGCGCAGGCTCTTCCACCACCCTGCCCTCGCGAAGCGCCTGCTTGCGCTGCGACCAGCGGCCCAGAAAGCCGTCAGCCACCGCCACCTCCCTGCCCGTTGCCGAAGGATTTTCCGGTGCTGATGGAGGCCGGGTTGCCAAAGCGGTCGGTGAGCGACTTGAAGCTCTCGGGCCGCTTGCGCCGCTTGGGCTCAATCACATGATGTTCATCCACAAAGGCCTGCAGCCACGCCACCACCGGCGCCGGAGCAGGCACCTGCTCCACGGTTTCCTGCGCGTCGAGCCAGCGGCCCGCGTCGTAGTAGCTCAGGCTCACCACCAGCGGACGCGGAATGGGCTCGGCGGCCACGCTGGCCTCGTCGTCCATGCGCCACAAGACAAACCAGCTCGGCAAGTCGGTGCTGGCGTTGAGGTAATAGCCCTCGCCATCATCCTTGAACAATTCCACCTTGAAGCCGCCATGCAGCCAGCGTTGCTCAGTCTCACTCTGGTACAGCAGGCGCGGCTCGGTGCCAAAACCGGCTTCGTGCATCACGACTTCGGCAAGCTGCCAGCGCCAGGGCTGCCAGCGCGCCGCCGCACCGGTGTTGGCCACGCGCTGCATGATCACGGCAACTTCAATGAATGGGCGTAGGGTCGACATAAGAAATGGGACTGTAACGGATTCAAATGCCCCTTGACAGGGCCGGGCTTGGCCGGGCTGGCTCCTGCGCCAGGGAAAAACCCTGATTTTTTTGCGTTGTGTCAAAAAAATAGCGCCGCAGGTGGTGCAATCTGCCACCTTGCCTGTAACGTGGCGGACGTCAACGCGATCCGCATGCCATTTAACGACTCCCTGAAAGTACCCGATGTTTCAATCCGCCGAAATTGGCCACAAGCTGAGCAAAGCTGCCTACCGCGAGGCCGTGCCCGGATTGCGAGCCGCCCTGCTTGAAGCCCAGGTCGATTTGTTCGAACAGCACAGGACACCGGTGGTGGTGCTAATCAGCGGCCAGGACGGCGCGGGCAAGGGTGAAACCATCAACACGCTCTATGAGTGGATGGACCCGCGGTTTATCTCCACACTGGCATTTTCCCAACCCAGCGACGAAGAGCGCGAGCGCCCGCCCATGTGGCGCTACTGGCGCAGTCTGCCACCCAAAGGCCGGGTGGGTATTTTTGCCGGCTCATGGTATTCGGACCCGATTCGCGAACGCATCGAAGGCGATATTTCGGTCAAGGAACTTGATGCCCGCGCCCAACAGATCAA
>JAABQI010000311.1 GCA_011391545.1 Rhodoferax sp. | reverse complement strand
CTGCTGGTGTTGGGGCACCGCGGCAAACTGCGCAAGCTCGAGGCCGATTTTGAAGACCAGACGCTCATCCAGCAGCTGATGGTGTTGCGCCTGGCCGTGGTCCTTTGCCACGCCCGCCGCGACCCGGAGATCGCTGGCATCCGCCTGCATCAGGACGCTAAAAATATTCGCCAATTTGTTTTGACGATGGACAGCGACTGGGCCCGCTTGTTCCCCCAGTCGGCCTATTTGCTCAACGAGGAATGCGTGGCCTGGCAAAAAACACCCTGGTCACTGCGCGTGCTCGAGGACTGAGCTGCCGTGCCGCGCTCTGGGCGCATTCAAAGCAACGCCAGAAAGTCCAGGATCTCTTCCAGATGCTGCTCAAAGTCGCTCAGGGCATGGTCGCCAGCCGGCAGCAGCTTGATGGCGGCGCCGGGGTAATGGCCGGTCATTTCTCGCCAGTCCAGCACCTCGTCGCCGCGGGCGACCACCGCAAAGTAGCGCTGCGGGCGGCTGATACTGGCCACTTCCTGCGCCAAAAGCTCATCGACAAACGCTGGATCAAAGTAAAAGCTTTGCGCCGGGTCGTGCCACAGCGCGTTATTGCCGACGTATGCGGCGAGGTCACGCGCCGGGTGCACCGCCGGATTGAGCAGCACCGCCTTGCAACCCAGGCGCTCGGCCAGCCAGGTGGCATAAAAACCGCCAAGTGATGAGCCCACCACCGCCATGCTGTCCCTGGGCCAATCGGCAATACCCTGCAGCACCTCGGCCATCGCCTGCCGGGGCGATGCCGCCAGCGCCGGGCACCACCAGACCACATCGGGGTGGCGACTGGCCACTGTGGCTGCCATCAGGCGCGCCTTGTTGGAAGCGGGCGATGAGCGAAACCCGTGCAGGTAAAGCAAATGGGTGGTGGTCATGGTGAAAGGATAATAGTGCAATACAGATTCCATCCCGCCAACCTTTTCAGAGCCTGACCATGCCGCCGATCCCAGCCCTCCCCGGTCCGCACCAGACACCATCTTTTCAACGCACGCGGCGCAGCCTGTCATTGCTGGTGCTGAGCCTGGGCTTGACCATGGCCGGCTGCAGCCCGCAGGCAGCCGCCACAGATTCGGTGACGCTGGACGTTGCGCGCGCCGAGTTTCAGGCGGGCCGCGCCATTCTGATCGACATCCGCGAGCCCAATGAGCACGCCACGGGCGTGGCCAAAGGCGCACAGTTGCTGCCCATGCGCCAGCTCGGCACCCGGCTTGCAGAAATCCCCACCGCCACGGACATGCCGGTGCTGCTGATCTGCAACACACAAAACCGTTCCAGTTCAACACTTTCAGCGCTGCGTGAACGCGGCTACCCCCATGTGCGCTTTGTGCAGGGCGGCATGAGCGAATGGGTGCGCCGCGGCTGGCCGGTGGTCAAGCCCTGAGGCGCAGACAGCTACTTGGATGGCGTTGGTTTGACGCCAGTACCTTTGGCGGGCAAATTTTGCAAGGACGAAAAATCAACCCGGCAGCGGATCCCGGCGGGCAGTTGGCCGGAGGTGTTGGGCAACTCCAGCCGGGCGCCAAAGGTGCCGCTGGCCGAATCAAACACGCTGTCGATCACCGACACCTTGGCGTTGTAGCTGCCACCCAGTCCCTCGGGCGTGACCGCCGCACTGTCACCGCTCTTGAGCTTGCCATAGGCGGCTATCGGCAACACCACCTCCACCCGCAAGGGCTCCACCTGGGCCAGTTTCAAAATGGGTTTGCGGCCGGTGCCGGCCTCGGCCAGGTCGCCCGGGTTCAGCAGGCGGTCCATCACCACGCCATTGAAGGGGCTGCGCAACATGCGCCGGTTCAGCAGTTCCTGCGCCTGGCGGTACTCATAGCGGGCCAGCTCAATGTTTTCCTGGGCGTCGCGCAGTTCCGACTCGCTGATGCGTTTTTCGGCATCGGCCTCATCGCGCACCTGGGCCGAGACAAAGTTCTGGCTATGCAACTCCTGCGCGCGTATCTGCTTCTTGCTGGCATATTCGAAACGGTTTTTGGCCGTGGCCAGGCGCCCACTCGCCTCGGCACGATAGCGCGCAGTCTCCACCGCAGAGCGCTCGACCGATGACTCCAGCTGCACCAGCAGTTGCCCGGCACGCACACGGTCGCCGCGCTTGACCAGCACTTTCTCGATTACGCCCTCCACTGAGCTGCGGACTTCGACCGTCTGGTTCGGCTCGATCAGGCACTCGTAGGGGTTGGCCCACGAGGCACCCGAACCACAGGCCAGCAAAGCCACCGCCACGCCTGCCAACCCACGTCTTGGATGATGCAATTTCATTCCCCTGCTCCCGTAAATGCCAGTACCTGATTTAGCTGGCGGTCATGTTTAAGATGTTGGGTTCGGATGGCGGCATGGCGCCGCTCGGCCGACCACTGCGCCAGCGCCCGTAAGCCGTCAAACGCAGCTTGCGGCAAACGCACACCCCGCTCGGTTGACCGGCACAGCGCGCCAGTCAGGGTCGGCGCGCAAACCTCGAAAATCTCGTCTTCGAGCGACACGATGGCTTCGCAACTGCCCGGATCGCCCTGGCGCGCACAACGCCCGAACAACTGACGGTCGACCCGCCGGGAATCATGGTATTCGGTCAGGATCACGTGCAGGCCGCCCAGCGCCGCCACACCCTCGCCCAGCTCGATGTCGGTGCCCCGGCCCGCCATGTTGGTGGCCACCGTGACACTTCCCGGCTGCCCGGCCGCCGCAATCACCTCGGCCTCAGTCACATCCTGCTTGGCGTTCAGCAGCGCGTGGTGAATGCCCCGGCGCGCCAGCACCGCGCTGATCTGCTCCGAGGCCAGCACCGAGCGGGTGCCGATCAGCACCGGGCGCCCTTCCCCTTTGGCCAGTTGCTCAGCCACGTCAGCCACGCGCTCCCATTTTTCGGCCAGTGTCGTTAAAAACCGGGCGCCGCCGTGCACCCTCAGCAAAGGCCGGTGCAGCGGCACGCGCACCACATCAAGCCCATACACCGCCTTGATCTCACGCGCAGCCTCGGCTGCCGTGCCGGTCATGCCCGACAAATGCAGATAGCGCCGAAACAACCGCTGGTAGGTCAGGCGCGCCAGGGTTTCGCGCTGGGGCGTGGGCGTCAGCGACTCCTTGACCTCGATCATCTGGTGCAGGCCGCGCTCCCAGGAGCGGTCGGGCATGACCCGGCCGGTGGACTCGTCAACAATCTGCACTTTGCCATCCACCACCACGTAATGCAGGTCGCGCTGGTACAGGCGCGAGGCGCTCAGGGCCTGGCGCACCAGATCCTCACGCGCACGCACCGAAGTCCAGGGGCCGGTCAACCCTTGGGCGTGCCGGTCGAGCTTGTCGCGCGCCAGGTCGGTCAGGGTGACCGACCGCTCGAACGGGTTGACCCGGTAATCCTCACCTTCAAGAAGTTCGGCGGCAATGGCCAGGGCGGCTGCAGCGTGCGTGGCGTCGTCGCCGCCTGGCGCCGTGGCCGACAAAATCAGCGGTGTGCGCGCCTCGTCGACAAACACGCTGTCGGCCTCATCAACGATGGCGAAATAAAGCCCGCGCAACACCAGTTCGTCCCTGGGCGCGGCATCGGCAGACAGGCGCCTGAGCGACTGGTGCAAACGGCTGTGGCGCCCCTTCAGCGCCACACGGTCGCGCAAGTAATCAAAGGCAACTTCCTTGTTGGTGCCATAGGTGATCGCGCAGGCATAGGCCTGGCGCCGCAAGTCCTTTTCCATGCCCTGAATGACGGTGCCCACGCTCAGCCCGAGAAATTCATACAGTGGCTGCATCTTGGCGGCATCGCGCTGTGCCAGGTAGTCATTGACCGTGATCACATGCACCGGGTAACCGGCCAGCGCCACGGTGCAAGCGGGCAAAGTGGCGCAAAAGGTTTTGCCCTCGCCGGTGGCCATTTCCACCAGGCGCCCGCGCAGCAGCGCATGACCGGCCATCAGCTGCGCGTCGTAATGACGATGGCCCAAGGTGCGCTGGGCCGCCGCGCGGATCAGGGCAAAACACTCGGCAACCACCTCAAGCACAAAACCGTCGCGGCGCAAGCGCGGGCGCAACGCCGCCACACGGGCGCGCAAGGCGTCGTCCGAGAGTTGCCTCATGCTGTCTTCAAGCCGGTTGGTGGCCGCCACCACCGACTGCATTTCACGCTGCACACCCGACAGTGCCGCCACCGCCGGCGCCAGGGTGGCAGCGTACAGGGCGACCGCCAAACGGTCATGCCAGCCTGCCTCGACCTCATCGCGCTCAGCGTAGGGCCGCCCGCTGGCAAAGGCGACCTCTCCAAACGGGGTGGGTGAGCTAGACATGAAACTGCGACAAAAACAGGCGGCGCACACTGCGGTACCACTGGTAACCAATAGGCTCGGGTGGGTGCTGGAAGCGGGCGTACACACGTTCGCCAAAGAATATCGGCGCTGTCAGGCCGGCAGGCACCTCAACGGCCACATCGAACTGAAAGGTGCGCTCCAGCGTGCGCGCGCCCTCGGTGTCGCGCGGGTCGGTCATAAGCCGACCACCGCCCTCGGCCGCGAGCGCCTTGCTAGGCAGGTATTCGTCGCCACCCGGCACCTCGCGCTCGAGCCGGCCGCGCAGCACTTCGTCGGGCAGATGCGCCAGGCGCACCTGCACTTGTGTGTTGGCGGCACGCACCGCATCGACCGACTCCTGCTCCACCACCACGCGGGCCACCAGTTCGGGCTTGTCAATCACGTAGCCCAGCAGCTCGCCCTGCTGAAAATACCGGCCCGGCATGTCCTGTGCCCGGGGCACGGTGAAAACGCCAGCCGAAGCCGCACGCACCGTCAGCAAATCGGCTCGTTCACGCAGGGAAACCTGGGCCAGTTTTTCGGCCTCAAGCTGGTCCAGCGCCATGGCTGCCTGAGCCCGGTCGTTGACGAACTGGGCCGAATAAATGGCCTCAAGCTCGGCCACCCTGGCTTGCGAAACGCTTAACTGCGCCTCCAGATCGGGTTCGCGCAGCTGCACCAGCACATCGCCCACGGCCACGCGCTGCCCCGGTTGCGCCACCAGTTGCGCCATGAAACCACCATGCCCGGCGCGCACCAGCGCCGACTGGGGCAGCCAGGCTACGCCTTCTGCAACGGTGCGAAACGGCGCCGGCACCACAAACAGCAGCACCAGCAGCGCCGCACAAAAGCTGCCAAACACCGTCAACACCCGTTGCCGGTGCTTTTGCAGGCGCGCGCTGGTCGCCATGTGTTTCAAAGTCTTGGCCAGCGGCACAACCGCCATGGCCGCCACCGCCCACAAGGCCAGTAGGACGCCAATGATGAAAAATTCGCTGGCGATGAACAAGGCAATGACCACGGTGACAAAAATCCGGTACAGCATCGACAACACGCCATACCCCAGCAGCCAGGCTTTCTCAACACGCTTGTCTTCAGCGGTAGTGGCCTCCGTGGCACCGAACGCGTAACGCTCGATCAGGAAGCCCCAGTAGCGCGTGGACCGCGCCGCCAGGTTGGGCATTTCCAGCAGGTCCGACAAAATGTAATAGGCGTCGTAGCGCAGCAGCGGGTTGCCGTTGAAAATCAGCGTCGACACGCCGGCCACCACCATCACGTTGAACATGATGGCGCGCAAGGGCGAAGGCTCCAGCAGCAGCCAGAAGTAAAACGCAATGGCAGCTATGAACAGCTCGACCACCATGCCCGCAGCGCCCACCATGGCGCGCTGGAAACGCGACTTGAACACGGTTGACGCCGAGGCCTCGACGTAGGGCACTGGGATCATCACCAGCATCACCACACCCATGTCATGCACCTCGCCGCCACCGCGTTTGACGGCCGCCGCATGGCCCAGTTCGTGCAGCGCCTTGATGAGCGGAAACACCAGCCACAGCATCAGCAGGTTATCACCGGCCAGCAGACGGTCAGAAAAATTGCCGCTCAGCTCGGTCCAATTGGGCGCCAATAGCAGCAAGGCCGGGACCACCACCAGCAGCCACAGCAGGCCACCCCAACGGCTCCATAACAGGTCAATCAGGGGGCGCAGGCGGTTCAGCAGCGCGTCAGGGTCCCACAAATGGATGCGAATCGCCATCGGGTTGGTGAACGAGCGCCGGCGCGTGGCGCGCTCCTGCTTTTCACCGCGCTCATACAGTTCCCGTGCATCGGGCATGGCGTCGCTTTGCAGCAAATCTGCAGAATTGAGTTGGCCAAGAAGGCGGATGATTTCATCCTGCGTGGGCGCGTCTTCACCAAACTGCCGGTTGGTCAGCTCCCACAATTGCTGCACCGTGCGCTCGCCATTCATGGCGGCAATGACATAGCGCGCGGCCGGGGTGAAGCGATGCACCCGGTTGGACACCGGGTCCTGCAACAGGTACCACAGCACACCACGGTAGCGCATGCGGTGCAACCGGGCGTGTTCGCGCAGCCGCGGCCGCACCGTGGCCACCCGGTACCAGGCGCTTGAGAGCAGCGGCTCAGACACCTGGCAACCTCACACAGTGGGTCAAAGCAACCATTTCCAGGTCCACAACCGCAACCATTCGACCAGCGAATGGGTCCAGATCCAGATCACCTTGCGCTCGCCCACCCGCACCTTGCCAATGCCTTCCATGCCGGGGCGCAGCCGCTCCGAGGCCCGGTCCAGCTGTGCCTCAACACGAAAAAAATTTCCGCCGTCCTGCGGCGTCGAAATAGGCGTGACCTGGCGCACCGTGAAAGGCAGCACCTCATTGGGAATGCCCGACAAGGCCAGTTCGCCGCGCTGGCCCACACCCACCTCGGCAATGTCGCGCTCGTCCACATTCATGACCACGCGGTAGGCATCCAGCGGCGCCACTTCAAACAGCACCTTGCCCTGCTCCACGGGTGAACCCAACAATTGGCTCAGGTCACCCAGCACCACGATGCCGTCAAACGGCGCACGCAAGGTGGCGCGCTCCAGCCGTTCCTCGACCAGCGCCAACTGGGCCTGGGACTGCTCGCTTTGGGCACCGGCGACCAGCATCGCAGCACGGTCCAGGCTGGACGCCGCGAGCCGATAGCGGCTCTGCATTTGCTCGAGTTCGGAAGCCCAGCGCGCGCGCTCCAGCGTCAGCTCGCGCGTGTCCAGTTTGGCCAGCACCTGACCCGCCTTGACGGTGTCGCCCGCACGCACCAGGCTCTCGGCCACATAGCCCTGAAAAGGCGACACGATGGCGCGCTGCACCGCACCTTCGATCATGGTTTTGGCAGTCACACGGTACGACATGCTGACCACGCTGAGCAACACCACACCCACCAAGGTAACCAGCGTTACCAGTTTCAGACCCGGATGCCGCGGCCCAAACAGGGCCATGGCCCCTTCACGCACGCGCTGGCGGGCACGTTGCCACAGGCTTCGCTCATCCTGGCGCTTGAGCTCAAAAATAGGACCCAGCAACAGCCCCAGGGTCTTGCACAGCGCCAGGTCAGCCTGGTCAAAGGGCTTGTCACGCGCGCGCTCCAGCGTCAGCACACCCACGGTGTCGCCGTCGTCCATCAATGGCACCGAAAGCAGGCTTGCCTCACTGCGGGCGGCCGACAACTCGGCATGCGCCAAGCCGCCCACCGCTTCCTTGTCGAGCGGCGGATGCACCATGGCCATGTCAAGGTCGAGCACCTCGTCCATGGCGTCGACAATCAGGCGCACAAAATCACTGCGGGCATCGAAAGTAGCGGTGTGAGAAATGGCCTTGACCGCCACACTGCCCGCGTGCTCAAAACCCACGTTGACCCGCTCGCAGCCCAGACGCATCACCAGGTCATTGGCCACGGCCAGTGCCGAGGCACCCAGACGGCGCTCCTGGAGCGCCGTGGCAACGATGTCTGAGGCCAGCACAAAGCGCTCGGCATGCTGCTGCTGCTGAGCCTGCAACTGCTGGCGAAACCAGTCGACCAGCCAGGCACTGCCCCAATGCACCAAACGCAAGGCGCGCTGCAAATCGGGCTCGGACGCATGACCGATGTCCAGCACCACGGCACCATGGAGCACACCGGCGACCTCGATCGGATAGCCCACGTGGGCCGATGCATGACCAGGCCCGGCACCAGGGGAGACATGCTCGACCAGACCACGCCGTGTCGTCAGAACTTTCTCGGCGGCCGATCCCAGGTACTGCATGTTGCGCGACACGTCGGGCCAGACCGCAACGGCATTGAAGCCGCCGCCCGCATCAGGCCCGAGAACGATCAGTGCGCCACTGACGCGGTCGATCTGGGCGCAGAGAATGGCCAGCCAGCTGGTACAAAACTCAACGGTGCTGGCCGGGGCGGAAAATTGGGACCAGGCAGCAGCGTCATCCTGCGCCTGGACCTGCGCCTGAACTCCTTCGGCCGACGAATGAATGGAGGCGCTACTCACCGTCTCAAGCTAGCTTGCTGGTGCTGCTTGCGCCGGCGCGCTTGCCGGGTTTAACGGGGACTTCGGGGATTTCTGCGGCCTCGGGCTCCAACACCGGCTCGGTGCTGGGTGTGACCACCTGGGTTTCAATCAGCCGGTTCTTGACGGTGTTGAAGTTCAGCACAGACTGCAGGTGCAGGTAAATGAGTTCCAGTTCATCGGTGGCAGCCAACTGGTGCAAGGTCTCAGGCGGCAAGGCCTTGAGACGCTTGCGGTCGACCACCAAAAACCCGGTCAAAGACATCTTTTCGCCAGTGCCAAGCGTGAACTGCGCCTGCATGGGTTCCAGCAAATCCAACTCCTTGAGCTTCTTGCAAAACGCCTGCGTGCGCAGGAACTGGGCGCGGTACTCCTGCAGGAACTTGAGCACGTTGTCAACGTAGGGCGTGTGCTTGCCCTCGGCATCAAACAAGGCCTGGCCACGACCCATGTAGTTAAGGCCCTGGAAAGCTTCATCAACGCACAACGTGAAGGTTTTGCCATCTTCGCTGGGTGAAAAAACAAAGGGGTAGCGGCGGATAAACGCTGGGATGTACTTGGCCTGCCAGCCATTTTCACTACCCAGATAAAGGTTTTCATTTTGGCGCGCGCCCAGAATTACCACCGGCACCACGTCGTCGCCAGACTGGGCAAACACAACCGCGTATTCGGGCGCCGCCTGCGGAAACTCGACCGCCATCAGCGGCACCGAATTGAGCTTGCTGGCAAAGGCATAACCCTTGCCAGCCTCGACGGCGCATTTGCCATGGCGACCGCTGGAGACTGGGACAGCGGTTTCGTAAATAAGCAACTGAGTTGTCATGAAAAATACTCCTTTTGAATAATCATACGATGGAATGAAGCGCGCTCAAAGGTGTCAACAGCATGGGCGCAACATTAATTTGCACCCGCAAGCTGGCGTTGGGATTACGCTGTGCTTCGGTTCGTGCCAAGTGGTTGACAAAGTCGCTCTGCCAAGCTGGTGCCTTGGCCGCTTTGCCCACCACGATTTGCGGTGGTACGTCGGTGTGAAGGTTGGTCCAGTTGATCATGGGAGCGACGGGCAGTGCACTTGGGACGTCGGGCTCGCTGCGCATCAGAGGCACACTGGCAATTTTTGGCACCACTGACGCAAGCGCCGCAACCGTGCGGGTGCCGGTAGCCAGCGTGTCAGACATCACGCCAGTTTCATGGTGTTCCAGACCAGCGGCGTGACCCAGCTCATGGGCGATCACGCTGAGCAGATCAATGCGCCCAGCGGCCACACCGTTAAACGCCAGCAGCCCGCCATCAACAGACCGATACTCAACGTCGTTTTCCGGCGAGCGGTCGATAAACCAGCCGTGGCCTGCTGCATCCACATCTACCGTGATCACGCCGTCCTCGTAGTAGCCCAACTCCAGGCCCGGCAAGTCGGCCAGCTCAATCTTGACATTGAGAAGGGTGGTGGTCGGGGCCTCACCATGTTCCAGCGACCAGCGCCGCAGCGCTTCGGCGCTCAGCGCGACCAGGTCAGCCTCCCTGACCGTGGACACGCGATTGGCATCGCTCGTCAGCTTGGCCGTGGACTCCACCGTCTGCGGCGCGGGCTCGGCCGCCATCAGCTTGCGCTCGTCGTCGATGATGGTGACCGTGGCGGTACCGGTACCGATCGTGGCCCCCGAGGGGATGGACAGCTCGATGGTAAAGGTCTCGCTTGGCTCCTTGACCCGGTCACCGATCACCGTGACATTGATCGTCCGCGACGTCACGCCTGCGTTGAAGGTCAGCGTGCCTGAGGTCGCCGCGTAATCACTGCCGGCCGTGGCCGTGCCATTGGCCGTGGCGTAGTTCACCGTCACCGGCGATGTGCTGGCCGCAGACAGCGTCACCGTCACCGTCACCGTCTTCGTGCCAGTGTTGCCCTCGGTCACAGAGGCCGACCCGATCGCGAGCGTCGGCAGCGCAACGCTGTCGTTATCGGCGATCGTGCCGTCGGCCGAGGCCGTGCCCACCACGTAGCCGCTGCCGGCGTTGAGCGTGAGCATGACAGTCTCGGCGCTCTCGATGGCCGTGTCGTCCACCGGCGTGACCGTGATGATCGCGCTCGTCACGCCTGCTGCGAGGGTCAGCGTCGAGCGATCGGTGGACAGTGTGCCAACGCTCGTGCTGACCGCGTAGTCAGCGCCAAGCGTTGCCGTGCCGCTCCACCCCAGGTTGACGACGATGCCGCCCACCTGGTTCGCCGAGCGCGTCACTGTGAAGGCAATCGGGTTCGGGGCCGTCTC
>JAABQI010000310.1 GCA_011391545.1 Rhodoferax sp. | reverse complement strand
TGTCCTCGGGCGGCGACCCGATGCTGTTTGTGCCGCTCAAGGACGCGCAGGAAGCGCAGTTTTTGAAGGACAACGACACCATCGTCAACGACCGCACCCGCACCGCGGCCAACCCGGCCTTCAACCGCCCCGGCGTGCCGGGCCTGCTCGATGCCGTGCAAGCCCTGCAGACCAGCAGTCACAATGTCAACGCGGTGCTGGTGCAATTGCAACCGGGCTGGCAGGCCGATGACGTGGCCGATGCCCTGAAGCGCTGGAAACATGTGCAGGTGTACACCCGCGCCGGCATGGAGGACATTCTGGTGGCCAAGCTGATCGCCACCTCGGCCCGGCAGATCGGCATGTTTCTGGCCATTCTGGCGGTGGTGAGCGCGGCCATTGTGGCCTTCATCATTTACACCATGACGCTCGGCAAAATCCGTGAAATTGCGGTGCTCAAGCTCATCGGCACTCGCAACATGACCATTGCCAGCATGATCCTGCAACAGGCCATGGGGCTCGGGCTGATCGGCTTCATGGTGGGCAAAATCTCGGCCACGATCTGGGCGCCGATCTTTCCCAAATACGTGCTGCTGATGCCGCGCGACGCGGTCACAGGCCTGGTCGCCACGCTGGTCATTTGCGCGCTGGCGAGCACGCTGGCGATCCGTGTGGCGCTCAAGGTCGATCCGGCCGAGGCGATTGGATGATCACCATGAACGCAAAAAATACAGCCCCTGGCGGCATCCTGATTGAAGGCCTGCGCAAGGTTTACGGCAAGGGTGACAGCGCCGTCGAGGCCCTGAAAAACGTCAATCTGGTGGTGGCGCCGGGCGAGGTGGTGGGCCTGGTGGGCCCCTCGGGCTCAGGCAAAAGCACGCTGCTTAAATGCCTGGGCGCCATCATTGAGCCGACCTCGGGCCGAATGACGCTGGGCAACGATGTGATTTATGACAACGGCTGGAAAGTGCCCGACCTGCGCGCGCTGCGGCGTGACCGCATTGGCTTTATCTTTCAGGCGCCCTACCTGATCCCGTTTCTGGATGTGACCGACAACGTGGCGCTGCTGCCGATGCTGGCGGGCATGGCCAACGCACCGTCGCGCGCCCGGGCGCTGGAACTGCTCACCGCGCTCGATGTGCAGCACCGCGCCCGGGCCGAACCCTCGCAGCTCTCAGGCGGCGAGCAGCAACGGGTGTCGATTGCCCGGGCGCTGGCGAACCGCCCGCCCGTCATATTGGCGGACGAACCCACCGCACCGCTGGACAGCGAGCGCGCGCTGGGCGTGATGCGCATCCTGAACCAGATGGCGGTTCAGGCCCATACCGCCATCATCGTGGTGACCCACGACGAAAAAATCATCCCCACCTTCAAGCGCATTTACCACATCCGCGATGGGCAAACCGTGGAAGAAGCTGGCGAAGGCCGCTCGCTGGACTAAGGCTTATTCGAACGACGGTGTCTCGGGCTTGGCCACCGGCTTGCCCGCTGCCGCCCAGGAATCAAAACCACCGCTGATGGAGCGCACGTTCAGGTAGCCCATGTCTTGCAGGACTGCGGCGGCCAGAGCCGCGCGGCCGCTGGTTTTGCAGTACAGCAAAATGTTCAGATCGCGCGCCTGCAACGCCGGGTTGGCGCTGAATTTAAATTCGAGCATGCCGCGCGAAATATGAACGGCACCGGGAACATGGCCAGCGGTAAATTCATCGGCTTCACGCACATCCACCAAGACATCGGCGGACAAAATGGCTTGTTCGGCGTCAGTCAGCGGGATTTCCTGCACGCGGGCTTTGGCGGCGGCAACGAGGTCGTGGGCAGTTTTCATTGAGCTGTTTCCTATCAAGGTTGTTTATCCCTGAATAATATCAACACTAACTTAATTACCAGGGGTTCGGGGTCTTTGGGCCCGTCTCGGAAAACAAAACACGCCAAGCCCGATCAACAACGCAATTCCATAGCAGGCCTAGACCAGACCGGCCGCCAGTCCAGTTCCGATCAGCAGCATGGCCACAGCCACCACGATCTGCACCGTGCGCAGCGTCACTTTTTGAAGCATGCGCTTGCCCATGAATGAGCCGACGAAAGCGCAGACCGTGCCCACTGCAACCGGCGCAAGCAGTTCCTGTGACTGAGCAAAGTGGCTCGCCATGAAACTGGCGCCATAAACCACCAGCCGCGCTGCATCGACGATGACGGCTGACACCACGCCTGTCGCCACGAACGCCTCTTTCGACAGGCCACATTTCAACAGGAAGGCCGAGCGCAGTGCGCCCTGGTTCCCGGACAGGCCGCCGAAGAAACCCGACAGCGCGCCTCCCAGTGGCAGCCAACCCGCTGGAAACGCCAGCGCCTGGAAGCGGGGTGACAATTCCAGCAGGGCGAATGCCACGATCAGGGTGCCGATGACGGCCTTGATCATGGTGATCTCGAAGGTCGATCCGCCAAGGGTGTAACTCGCCATGACCGGCATCTGGTCAAACAGATTGATCAGACTTGCCCCCGCCAGGGCAGCGATGGCGGCGGGTACGCTGAAACGTGCCACGACGCGCCAGTCGGCCTGCCTGGCCATCAGGCCGAACTTGAAAATATTGTTGGCGAAATGCACCACAGCGGTGGCTGCGATGGCCAGCGGCAAGGGGAAGAACAACGCAAAAACCGGCATCAGAACCGTTCCAAGGCCGAAGCCTGAAAAAAGTGTCAGGCCAGAGACCAGCAGCGCCGAGACGCCAATCAAGACCAGCTCCATGTGTGTGCCTCCATCAAACTATCGAATTTCAGTATCGGTATTCGATTATTATGATCCGATCCCCATTGAAATCAAAAGAACCGATGACCAACACGCACGCTGGCGACCGCAACCCGTGGTCTGTTTTTCTCATCTTTCTGCGCCTTGGGCTGACCTCTTTCGGCGGCCCGATCGCGCACCTGGGCTACTTTCGCGACGAGTTCGTCACACGGCGGCGCTGGTTGTCCGAGCGCAGCTATGCAGATCTGGTGACGCTGTGCCAATTCCTGCCGGGGCCGGCAAGCAGCCAGGTCGGCATCGCCTTGGGCCTGTCCCGAGCGGGTTATGCCGGGGCGCTGGCCGCGTGGGCCGGCTTCACACTGCCTTCAGCCCTTGCCCTGATCCTGTTTGCGCTGGGCCTTTCCAACTTCGGCGACACCCTGTCGCCCGGCGCGTTGCACGGTCTGAAAGTGGTGGCCGTCGCGGTCGTCGCCCAGGCGGTGTGGGGCATGGCATGCAAACTCTGCACGGACGTGCCGCGGGTCACCATCATGGCGATGGCGACCTGTGTCGTGCTTCTGGTGCCGTCCGCATGGGGCCAGGTCGGCGTGATGGCTGCCGTTGGCATCGCTGGACTGCTGCTGTTCAAGCCTGCTCAGGACGACGCACACGATCCGCTGCCAATCAGGGTGAGCCACCGTGCCGGCGTGGTCTGGTTGACGCTGTTTTTTGCGCTGTTGGTGGGGTTGCCGGTTTTGGCTCAACTGATGCCGGGTCAAACCATGGCCCTGGTGGACGCCTTCTTCCGTGCCGGGTCACTGGTTTTCGGCGGTGGCCACGTCGTGCTGCCGCTGCTGCAAGCGGAGGTGGTGCCCTCCGGCTGGGTCAGCAATGAAGCTTTCCTGGCGGGGTATGGTGCGACGCAGGCGGTGCCAGGCCCCTTGTTCACGTTAGCCGCGTTCCTCGGGGCATCCATGAGCACAACGCCTTCCGGCTGGGTCGGCGGCCTGATCTGTGTGCTGGCGATCTTTGCGCCGTCTTTCTTGCTGGTCGTCGGTGCCCTGCCGTTTTGGGAGCGGCTGCGCCGTAGCCTGCGCACGCAAGCGGCGCTCGCCGGCGTCAATGCGGCCGTGGTCGGCCTCCTGCTGGCGGCGCTTTATCAGCCGGTATGGACGAGCGCCATTCTTCAGCCGCAAGACTTCGGCTTGGCGCTGGCAGCCCTTGTCGCGCTGATGTTCTGGAAGCTTCCGCCCTGGCTGGTCGTCATCGGCTGCGGCGCGGCGGGCTGGTTGCTGAGTGCCGTTCTGTGAGACCGTGGCAATGACCGATAAAGACCTCTACGGCGGCCTGATCCGCCTGCACATCCTGCACCATGCCGCCCAGGGGCCGATCTTCGGACTCGGCATCATTGAAGAGCTGCGGCATCACGGCTACGAGATGAGCGCCGGAACCCTGTATCCGATGCTGCATGGACTGGAAAAGAAGGGCTATCTGACTTCGCGTCACGAGCGCACGGGGCGGCGGGAACGGCGCGTCTACGAGATCACCGAGCAAGGTCGGGTTGCGCTTGCACACGCGCGGGCGAAGGTCAAGGAACTGTTTGGGGAACTGATCGAGGGGCATTAAGGACGCCAGGACACTTGTATCGGCATGATGTTGGCGCGGGCAAATTCAGGCCATTGCGACCGCCACCGTGGGTTTTTTTAGCCATGCATGCCTGACATCAGCGAATGCCCAGCTCACCCTGGCCCAGCATTTCTTTGGTCACCAGCGTGATGCCGGAGGCGGTCACGCGGAAGCGTTTTTTGTCCTGCTCCGGATCGACGCCGATCACGGTGCCCTCCGGCAGCACGGAATTTTTGTCGATGATGCATTTCTTCAGAACGCAGTGGCGACCCACCTGGACGTTGGGCAAGATCATGGAGTCTTCGATGGTGGCATAGCTGTGCACATGCACCCCCGAGAACAGCATCGACCGGCGCACCGTGGCGCCGCTGACAATGCAGCCGCCGGACACCATGGCATCGACCGCCTGGCCGCGACGGGTGTCGTCGTCAAAGACAAATTTGGCCGGCGGCATTTGCGGCTGCCAGGTCCAGATCGGCCAGTTTTCCGAATACAGATTGAGGTCGGGCGTGACCTGAATCAAATCCAGATTGGCCGACCAGTAGGCGTCCAGTGTGCCCACATCACGCCAGTAAGCCGCCTTGCCAGGCTCGCTGACGCAACTCTCGGCAAAATTCTGGGCAAAGGTTCGGTAACGCTTGACGCAATGCGGAATGACGTCCTTGCCGAAATCGTGGCTCGACTTGGGATCGTCGGCGTCGCGCAGCAATTGCTCAATCAGGAAGTTGGTGTTGAAGACATAAATGCCCATGCTGGCCAGCGCGTGCTCTGGGTCGCCGGGCATGGCCTGTGGCTGAGCGGGCTTTTCGGTGAAATCAAGCACCCGGCCCTCTTCATTCACCGACATCACGCCAAAGCTGCTGGCCTCGGCCAGCGGCACTTCAATACACGCCACCGTCAGGTCAGCCTTGCGCGCCACATGCGCCGCCAGCACCCGGCCGTAGTCCATGCGGTAGATGTGGTCGCCCGACAGGATCAGTACGTATTCAGGTCTGGCATGGCGGATTTCGCGCAGGTTCTGAAACACCGCGTCGGCCGTGCCCTGGTACCAGTGCTCTTCGTCAGACTGCTGCTGCGCCGGCATGATCTCGATGAATTCATTGAGCCGGCCATCCAGAAAACTCCAGCCCAGCTGCAAATGCCGGATCAGGCTTTGCGACTTGTACTGCGTGGCCACCCCAACCCGGCGCACGCCCGAGTTGACGCAGTTGGACAGCGTGAAGTCGATGATGCGGAACTTGCCGCCAAACGGCACCGCCGGCTTGGCGCGAAAATCCGTCAACTCATGCAGTCGGCTGCCACGGCCGCCCGCCAGAATCAGGGCGAAGGTGTTGCGCGTCAGCTGGCTGACAAACCGCGGGTCCTGCGCCCTGCGTTCACCCGTTCCGATGTCTTGATCACTTGCCATGTTGGCACTCCCATGTTGTCATGAACACAAAAAGCTGCGGCACTCAGGCTGCGGCTACACCAAAGTTCTCCGGCATCTGGATGGCCACCACCTCGCCGCGCGCGGTCGCCACACCGCCGGCGTACACCGTGGACTCGATCACCACCTTGCGGCCCTTGATTTCCTTGACCCGGCCGCGTATCTCCAGGGTTTCAGAGATCGGCGTTGGCTTCAGATAATCAACGTGCAGCGAGCCGGTGACAAAGCGAAACGCGGGCAGCGTGTCCATGGCGCGGCCCTCCTGCTTGTACATGGCTGCGGCGGCGGTGCCGGTGCTGTGACAGTCGATCAGCGAGGCCAGCAGGCCGCCATAGGCAAACCCGGGCACTGCGGTGTGATAGGGCTCGGGTGTGAAACGGGTCACGGTCTCGTCCCCTTCCCAGAACGTCTTGATGCGGTGACCGTGGTCATTTTTGGCGCCGCAACCATAACAGTGCGACAGGTTCTCGGGGTAGTAGTCCTGGAAGGCTTTCACAGAGGTCTCCTGGTCATTGAATCAACTATTTTTCTCAATGCCCCATTACGCCCCATCTTCGGAGCGCAGAGGCTGACATATATCAATTTTGAGGCGCTTAATGGCCCACCTGCAGCTTGGCATGGATGCGCCGGGTGGTGCGCCACACCGCCCACAGCACCACCGGCACCAGGGCGCCGGCGGCCATCTCGGGGTTGATCGGGACGCCCGCCGCCTTGAGCGCCTTGCCGCCGTAAAGCAGCAGGCTGATCACGTAATACGAGATCGCGGCAATCGACAGGCCTTCCACCGTGCTTTGCAGGCGCAGTTGCAGTTCCTGGCCGCGGGTGAGTTTTTCCAGCAGCTGCTGGTTTTGCACCTCGGTGGCAATGTCGACCCGGGTGCGCAGCAAATCACTGGCGCGCGCCACCCGCTCCGACAACGAGGCCAGTCGTTGGCCGGTGGCCGCCACGGTGGCCATGGCCGGTGACAGGCGGCGCTGCATGAATTCGCCAATCGTCTGGGTGCCAGGAATGGCTTTCTCGCGCAACTCTTTGATGCGCTGATTGACCAGCGCGTAATAAGCCTGGGTGGCGGCAAAACGGTAACTGTTGGCGGCGGTGGCGCGCTCCACGCCAGCGGCCAGAGACACCAGGGTATCGAGCAGTTCCTGGTCGGAGGCCGACTTGTTTTCCAGCTGGGCGGTGATGCGCACCAGATCGCTTTCGGCCTGCGCCAGCATCGGCCCGAGGGCCTTGACCACCGGCAGCCCGCGCAGTGCCATCAAACGATAGGTTTCGAGTTCAAGCAAGCGCGCGGCGATGCGGCCCGCGCGGGTCTGACTGGTGCCTTCGGGCGCGATCACCAGCATGCGCTCGAAGCCGTCGGGCTGCAGGCGAAACTGCGTCAGCGCCCACGAATGGCCCATGGGGTGCTCATAGCCGTGGCGGTTGGCGGGCTCAGCGCCCTGCCCCGCCACGCTGGCCGCATTGCTTCCCAGCAGCGAGGCCACCACCGTGCGCCCACCGAGCCAGGTCACCGCCTGCGCCATCAGGGCCGTCGCGTCATCGAGCGGCGCATGGACCATGGCCAGCTGCACCGCCGCCACGGTTCGGCCCGGCACCTGCGCCAGCCACTGTGGCGGCACTGCCAGCTGGCTCAGCAAATCAGGCTCACTGGCACCCAGCAAGGCATTGGCCGGCAAATCCTGCACCAGGGAATAGCGGGTGAATTCGGTGTGGCGCTCCCACTTGACGGTCAGGCCCTCCAGGCGCAGGCGCAAGAAATTGTCCTGCATGCGCTCGGGGGTCAGTTCGGCCTGGCCGGGCAATCGGTTCAGGTGGGCGCATTCGGCATCCCGACTCACACCCTCGTTGAGCACCGCCACATAGACAATCAGCGCCGGCAGGCGGATGCGCGCGGAGGGTCGGGCGTGCACCTCGTTGTGCAGGGCTGTGCGCTGCGGGTCGTCGAGCGGCAGGCAGTGGAGCACTGGCGGCACAGGATCAGTGGGAGTGGCGATTTGCATGAAGGCTATTTTGCCGAGTTTCTGGCGGTCACCGCATCACAGGCTGCTGACAAACGCCGCCACGTCCGGGCGCAATCGTGCCGGCTTGCCCTTGGCCACGGTGCCAATGTTGATGCAGCAAACGGCCTGCTCATGCTCAAGCATGCCAAACAGCGCGCGCAGCCGGGGCGAGGCCAGCGCCTGGCCACTGGTGAGCCCCGATCCAAAACCCATCGCATGCGCCGCCAGCAACACGTTCTGGATGGCGCAGCCCAGCGACACCAGTCGCTCGGCATCGCTGACGGCCAGCTCGCCGGACTCAAGCCGCCGGGCATCGCGCTCCGGCGTGCTGCCGACCAGCCTGGCAATGGCCAGCATCAGAAATGGGGCACGGTGGGCCTTGTCGCGCGCGTTGTCAATTTGTTCAGGCGTGGCTGTGGGGTCGCGGTCTTGCAGCGCCAGGCCAAACACCTCGGCCAGCAGTTCGCGTTTGCTTGAGGGCACCAGCACAAAACGCCAGGGCAGCAACTGGCCGTGGTCGGGGGCCGCCGCCGCCGTGCCAAGAATTTCCTGCACTTGCGGCGCGGACGGACCCGGATCGACCAGGCGGCGGGGGGCCACATGCTGGCGCGAGTGAATCAGCGCGTTGGCAAATTCCGAAAATTCAAAGCTGGCGGGTAAATCCATGAAGTAGTTCCTCTGTGCTCGGCCGCAAGTGTGCCCTATTCCGGCATCGCTCAGGCGGTGAGCCACTTCTGCACTTCGGCCACCGTCGGTATGCGCCCGCTGCTGACCAGTTTGTCGTTGACGACCAGACCCGGTGTGGCCAGCAGGTCGTAGTGCATGATCTGCTTCATGTCGGATACCTTGACGAATTCGGCCTGCACATTGGCAGCCGTTGCGGCCTCCCTGGCAACGGCTTCAAGCTTCCTGCAATTGGCACAGCCAGGACCGAGAATTTTGATGTTGACCATGCGTTTCTCCTTGAAATGAAAATGAATCAAACCGGGGCATGTGTCGACTGGCGGCGTCCCAGCCAAACCATGGTGCCCGCCAGCACGGCCAGGCACGCTCCCAGAGCCACAAGCAACGGCAGCCAGCCCAGCCCGTCCACCCAGCTCCCGTACAGAAGACCCGCACAGACGCTGAACACCGCCACAAGTCCCACATACGTGACAGTCTTGGTCCAGGCGATGACAGCGGCCACCATCAACATGCTCTGCAGGCTGAGCTCGGGGTCGGCCATCAGGTAGGCCAGCAGCGGGCCGGGGTGCATGCCGAGGTCGAGGAACATGCGCGCCACCGGCACCTCGACCAAGGTCGGGAAGTACATGAAGACGCCAAAACCAACGGCCAAGGCGTTGGCCTGCACCGTGTTGCTGCCTGCCAGGCTCTCGATCCACTCCGGTCGAATGACCTGGCGCACCATGCCCACAATGAAGACCCCTGCCACCAGCAAGACAAAAATCTGCTTCACAAAGCGCCAGGCTTCCCAAAGCCACGCGCGCCAGTCGTCACCGTCGAGCCGATGCGCGAAATGCCAAACCGCCCACAAGGCGAGTGCGACACCGAAGACACGACCCGTGAATGAAATTACCAGTGTGCCCGGGCCAGGTGTCAGGCGCATGGCAGCCACCGCCAGGGTGGTGGCGGTCAGACCGAGTGCCAGCCAGGTCCAGCGGTTGGCGCCTTCGACAATGTTCTCCAGGCCTTTCCAGGCGGTGGCAGCAATCAGCAGCAGCAAAGCAATCAACACCGAGCCCTGAAAGCTCACGCCCTCCTCGCCCTTGGCAGCGTCGAATGGCACCCAGGAAAACAACGTGTCTTGCCATGCTTGCGCCCACGACAGGGGCAACTCCAGGCTGAAGACCGTGGCAGTCAACGGCCACAGCTTCAGGGTACCGGCAATCAACAGCCCCACCAGGGACAGGAGCACACCCAGCGCAGCAGGCGCGATGTTGGCTTTTTCGGCAAACAGGGTGTCGGTTTCAGCGTCATGGCTGGCATCGTCGCGCCAGAAAATCATCGCCATCAGCATGCCGATGCCAATGCCAAAAAGCAGGCACAGCAGCAGTCGTGCGATGGCAAATTCAGGCCCGAGGATGCTGCCGGTGTAAGCCAGTGCCATGATGTTGCCCGCCGGGGCAAAAAACAGGAACGTGATGGCCGGGCCAATGCCGGCACCTTTGCGATAAATGCCGGCAAAAAGCGGCACGATGGTGCACGAGCAGACGGCGATCAGGGAGCCCGCTGCCGCGGCGGCCGGGTAAGACACATAGGCAGGGGTATTGCGCCCGAGCCAGCGCGTGATGCTGGCCTTGGGAATCAGCGCGGCCATGGCGCCGGCGATGAAAAATGCGGGCAGCAGGCACAGCAGCACATGCGCCGCCAGATAGGCAGCCAGACTACCAGCGCCACCGTTGAGTAATTTCAGGGTGAATTCCATACAGAACTCGCTTTTCAAATGTGCCGGATAATTTTGGTTGTCGGAAAAAGCCCTGGTATTGATCAAATCGCGGTTGTCGTCATTTTTGTCAAAAATACCTGATTGTTAGACTACAACGGTCAACCAGTCACATCACTCATGAACTGCCTCACCACCGCCTGGACCCTGCACGCCGCTGAACTGCGCGGCTGGCTGCGCCACCGCGTGGGCAACCCGGCGCTGGCCGACGACCTGCTGCAGGATCTGTTTTTGAAAGCCTTGCGCCAGGGCGAGCGGTTTTGTGACCTGAACAACGCGCGCGCCTGGCTGTTTGAGGTGGCGCGCAACCTGCTGGCCGATCACTTGCGCGTGGCGCACCACATGGTGGAATTACCCGACGATTTGATGGCGCAAACCGACGATACCGACACCGTCGATACCCTGACCGCCTGCCTGCCGCGGGTGCTCGCGGAACTGAGTCCCGAAGACCGCGAAGCCATCACCCTGTGCGACCTGCAGGGCATGGCGCAGGCCGAATTTGCCCTAGCCAAGGGTTTGAGCCT
>JAABQI010000309.1 GCA_011391545.1 Rhodoferax sp. | reverse complement strand
GGCATTCCGCAAGTCATGAAAATGCTGCTCAGCGCCGGCCTGTTGCATGGCGACTGCATCACCATCACCGGACAAACGGTGGCCGAAGTGCTCAGGGACATTCCCGATGCACCGCGTGCCGACCAGGATGTGATCCGCCCCATGAGCAATCCGATGTACGCCCAGGGTCACCTGGCCATCCTCAAGGGCAACCTGGCGCCCGAAGGCTGCGTGGCCAAGATCACCGGCCTGAAAAAACCGGTCATGACCGGACCGGCGCGTGTGTTCGAGGACGAGCAGTCGGCCCTGAAAGCCATTCTGGCCAACAAAATTGTGGCCGGTGATGTGATGGTGTTGCGCTACCTCGGCCCCAAAGGCGGTCCGGGCATGCCGGAAATGCTGGCGCCGACCGGTGCGCTGGTTGGCCAGGGCCTGGGCGAATCGGTGGGTTTGATCACCGACGGCCGTTTTTCAGGCGGCACCTGGGGCATGGTGGTCGGCCACGTGGCGCCTGAAGCCGCTGCGGGCGGCCTGATTGCCCTGATTGAAGAAGGCGACTCGATCACCATTGATGCGCACCAGTTGCTGCTGCAACTCAACGTCAGTGATGACATCATCGCCAAGCGCCGTACCGTATGGACGGCTCCCGCTCCGCGCTACACGCGCGGTGTGCAAGCCAAGTTTGCCTTCAACGCTTCGACCGCCAGCAAAGGCGCGGTGCTGGACAACTACTGAAACGATCCGTGAAATCCCAGCCGACCATGGTGGCTGGGCTACGCATGTTCAGCGTTTCTTTTGTTGATAGTTGGCATCGAGCGCGCTTTTGGTGCGTGCGCGGCGATCCTTGATCCTTTGGTTCTCTCGTTCCATGGCCTTGCGCTTGGTGTAGCCAAAGGTGTCAGCCCAGAGCCACCAGATCACGGCCAGGGCAAAGGGCGAGAGCACCAACCACCAGGACCAGCCAGCCACCGGCCCCATCTCGGCATACTTCATGAGCAACAACACCAAGCCCAAACCCAGTAAATACATAGCCTCTCCTTTTTAATGAAATAGCCGTTGGCTAAAAAGCCCATGCCCGCAGCCGTCCCTAAAATGACGCACAGAGACTCTAACCCATCTTTCCAAAGGACATCACCATGACGCGAACTCTTTTTGCCTTGCTCGCCACCGTTTTTGTGGCAGCACCGGCATTGGCGGATCAGGCGCTGGCACAAAAGAAGAATTGCATGGCTTGCCACGCGGTTGAGAAAAAGGTGGTGGGCCCGGCCTACAAGGATGTCGGCAAAAAATACGCTGGGCAAAATGCCGAAGCCAAACTGGCTGCCAAGATCAAGCAGGGCGGCTCAGGCGTTTGGGGTGCCATTCCCATGCCCGCCAACCCACAGGTCAGCGATGCCGAGGCCAAACAATTGGCGGCCTGGGTGTTGTCGCTCAAGTAAGGGCCCGCCCTCCCCCTGACCTCGCCCGTGCCGGGCGCGCACAAGAAAAAGCCCGCAAATGCGGGCTTTTTCTATCAGGGCTCACCGGTCTCAGTAGGCTTGGCCCAGCTGACCCAGAATGGCCGGGTTCTCCAGTGTCGACGTGTCCTGGGTGATGTCTTCACCCTTGGCCAGTGAACGCAGCAGGCGGCGCATGATCTTGCCAGAACGCGTCTTGGGCAAGTTTTCACCAAAGCGGATGTCCTTGGGCTTGGCGATCGGGCCGATTTCCTTGGCCACCCAGTCGCGCAACTCCTTGGCGATTTGCTTGGCTTCGTCGCCTGTCGGCACGCCGCGCTTCAACACCACAAAAGCGCAAATCGCCTCACCCGTCAGGTCATCAGGACGTCCCACCACGGCGGCTTCTGCCACCAGATCGGTCTTGGCCACCAAGGCCGATTCGATTTCCATGGTGCCCATGCGGTGACCCGACACGTTGAGCACGTCATCGATCCGGCCGGTGATGCGGAAGTAGCCACGGTCTTCGCTGCGCACCGCGCCGTCACCGGCGAGGTAGTAGGTGCCGCCCATTTCAGCCGGGAAGTAGCTGGACTTGAAGCGCTCCGGGTCATTCCAGATGGTGCGGATCATCGACGGCCATGGGCGCTTGACGACCAGCATGCCACCCGAACCATTGGGCACGTCATGACCGACTTCGTCGACGATGGCCGCCATGATGCCAGGCAGCGGCAAGGTGCAGCTACCCGGTACCAGCGGGGTGGCTCCTGGCAGCGGCGTGATCATGTGGCCACCGGTTTCCGTCTGCCAGAAGGTGTCCACGATCGGGCACTTTTCATGGCCGATGTTTCTGTAGTACCACATCCAGGCTTCGGGGTTGATGGGCTCGCCCACCGTGCCCAGAATGCGCAGGCTCGACAGGTCAGAGCGGTCCGGATGCACTTTTTCATCACTCTCGGCCGACTTGATCAGCGAGCGGATGGCGGTGGGCGCGGTGTAGAAAATGGTGCACTTGTGGCGCTCGATCATTTGCCAGAAACGGCCGGCGTTCGGGTAGGTCGGGATGCCTTCAAAAATGATCTGGGTGGCACCCGCCGCCAACGGGCCGTAAGCCACGTAGGCGTGGCCGGTGATCCAGCCGATGTCGGCCGTGCACCAGAAAATGTCATCGGCGCGCAGGTCAAAGGTCCAGTCCATGGTCAGCTTGGACCACAGCACAAAGCCGCCAGTGGCATGCTGCACACCCTTGGGCTTGCCGGTAGAACCCGAGGTGAACAAGATGAACAGCGGGTGCTCGGCGCCGACCATCACCGGTGCGCACTCTGTGCTTTGGCCCGCCAGGGCCTCGGTGAAAGTGACGTCACGGCCGGCCACCATGTTGCAGGGGCTGTTGGTGCGCTCGAACACAAACACGGTCTTGATGGATTCGCAGCCACCCAGGCCCAGGCCCTCGTCCACAATGCCCTTGAGCGGCAACTGCTTGCCACCGCGCATCTGGAAGTTGGCGGTGACCACGGCCACGGCGCCGGCGTCGATGATGCGCTCTTGCAAGGCCTTGGCCGAGAAGCCGCCAAACACCACGCTGTGGGTGGCGCCAATGCGGGCGCAGGCCTGCATGGCGATCACGCCTTCAAGCGTCATGGGCATGTAGATCAGGACGCGGTCGCCCTTCTGGATGCCCTTGGCCTTGAGCGCGTTGGCGAACTGGCTGACCTTGGCCAGCAGTTCCTTGTATGTGGTTTTGGTGACGGCGCCGTCGTCGGCTTCAAAAATGACGGCGACCTTGTTTTCGTTGGGTGTGCCCATGTGCTTGTCGAGGCAGTTGGCCGAGGCGTTGAGCTCGCCGTCTTCGAACCACTTGTAGAAAGGCGCATTGGACTCGTCGAGCGTTTTGGTGAACGGCTTGTTCCAGACCACGTTTTCACGCGCCAGTCGGGCCCAGAAACCCTCAAAATCTTTTTCAGCCTCAGCGCACAAGGCGTAGTAGGCATCCATGCCCGAAATGCGCGCCGACTTGACAGTGGCCTCGCTGGGCGGGAAAACACGGTTTTCAACCAACATGGATTCAACAGCAGTTGTGGGGGTAGTCACGGATAAGTCTCCTCTAGTTAAACAAAGTTCGCCCAGTAATGTCACGGCTGGCACTTACAGGCCACTGACTGACAGGGCGCAGCCGGATCAGCCCGGTAAAATTGCCGCTCCCCCACTTTAAATCAAATACCAATGTCCTCGCCTGCAAGCCCCGTCACAACAACTCTGCGGCCTATTCCGCGATTGATTTTTGCCAGCCGCTGGCTGCAATTGCCGCTCTATCTTGGCCTGATCCTGGCGCAAGCGGTGTACGTCTTCCACTTCTGGGTCGAACTGGTGCACCTGCTCGAAGCCGCTTTTGGCAGCGAAACCGCCCTGCAGGCGCTGATCAACAGCATCGGTTACAAAACCGACGCGCCCATTACCACTCTCAACGAAACCGTCATCATGCTGGTGGTGCTGGCGCTGATCGATGTGGTCATGATCTCCAACCTGCTGATCATGGTCATTGTGGGCGGCTACGAAACCTTCGTCAGCCGTTTGAACCTGGAAGGGCACCAGGACCAGCCCGAGTGGCTTGACCATGTGAATGCCTCCGTGCTCAAGGTCAAGCTGGCCACCGCCATCATCGGCATCAGCTCGATCCACCTGCTCAAGACCTTCATCAACGCCGCCAATTACACCGACAAGGTGTTGATCGCGCAAACGGTCATCCACATTGCGTTCCTGTTCTCGGCCATGGCCATCGCCTACACCGACCGGCTGATGTCGCACCCGCCGGCAGCGCGCCACTGAGTTCAAGCCGCTCGCTGGTGCGCCAGCGCCATCACCTGCTCGGGCGGCAGTGCCTTGAGTTTGTGGTCGCTCCAGACCTGACGCCAGCGCCGCGCCCCAGGCAGACCGTGGCGCAAGCCCAGCATATGTCGGGCAATCGCTTGCCAGGGCGTGCCGAACAAGGCAGCCTGCTGGTTCATGTAGACCACCATCTGCTGCTCCACTGATTCGCGCGTCAGGCCAGCATGGCGGGTACCGGCAAAAAACTGCGCGTCCCACTCGCTCAGCCACCACGGGTTGTGATAGGCCTCGCGGCCCAGCATGACGCCATCGACGTGCTGCAGGTGTTGCTCGATCTGGGCCGTTTGGGTGATGCCGCCGTTGATGACAAATTCAAGCGCCGGAAAATCCTGCTTGAGCCGGTACACCCAGTCATAACGCAAGGGCGGCACCTCGCGGTTGTCCTTGGGGCTCAGGCCCTTCAGCCAGGCGTTGCGCGCATGCACGATGAAAGTGCTGCAGCCGGCCAGACTCAGCGTGCCGACAAAGTCGCGCACAAAGTCGTAACTCTCGGTTTTGTCGATGCCGATTCGGTGCTTGACCGTGACCGGGATCGACACTGCATCGCGCATGGCCTTGACGCCATCAGCCACCAGTGCCGGCTCGCGCATCAGACACGCGCCAAAAGCGCCGCGCTGCACCCGCTCACTCGGGCAGCCGCAGTTCAAATTCACCTCGCTGTAGCCCCACTCCTGTGCCCACCGCGCGCACTGTGCCAGGTCAGCCGGTTCACTGCCACCCAGTTGCAGCGCCAGCGGCAACTCGGCCGCGTTGTAGTCAAGATGCCGGGCCCGGTCGCCGTGGATCAAGGCGCCTGTCGTCACCATCTCGGTGTACAGCAGGGCGTGACTTGACAACAGGCGGTGAAAATAGCGGCAATGGCGATCCGTCCAGTCCAGCATGGGCGCAACGCAGATTTTGTGACTGATCACAGAGTTTCAATGGATTGGTTCAGGGGTTGCGATTTTCCCCTGCTTCCGGCCTGCAGGCTGCTGCGGCGGCCTGAAACACTTAGAAAAAACGGTTGTTGATCGCAATGGGATAATTTCGCCATGACAATTACCATTAAAGACCCCGAAGGCATTGCTGGCATGCGCATTGCCGGCCGCCTGACTGCCGAACTGCTGGACTATCTGGCACCCTTTGTGAAACCCGGTGTCACCACCAATGAACTCGACCGTCTGGCCGAAGACTACACCACGCAGGTGCTGGGAGCCATCTCGGCGCCCTTGAACTATGCGCCGTCGGGTCACAATCCCTATCCCAAATCGATCTGTACCTCGATCAACCATCAGGTGTGCCACGGCATTCCCAACGACAAGCCGCTCAAGAAAGGCGACATCGTCAATGTCGACGTGACGCTGATCAAGGACGGCTGGCATGGCGACTCCAGCCGCATGTATCTGGTGGGCGACGTGTCCATCGCGGCCAAACGCCTGTGCCAACTTACCTATGAGGCCATGTGGAAGGGCATCCAGCAAGTGCGCGAAGGCGCCTACCTTGGCGACATTGGCCATGCCATCCAGACTTTTGCCGAAGGCCATGGCCTGAGCGTGGTGCGCGAGTATTGCGGCCATGGCATCGGCCAAAAATTTCATGAAGATCCGCAGGTGCTGCACTACGGCAAGCCGGGCACGCTGGAGCAACTCAAGGCCGGCATGACCATCACCATCGAGCCCATGCTCAATGTCGGCCGCAAGGAGATCAAGGAACTGGGTGACGGCTGGACCATCGTCACCAAAGACCATTCTCTCTCAGCCCAATGGGAGCACACCGTGCTGGTGACGCCCACCGGCTTTGAGGTGTTGACCCTGTCGGCCAACAGCCCGGCCATCCCGGAATTTGTCAAACCGGCAACGCCAGTCATCGCCCTTTCGGACGCCTGATAGCTGATTTTTCTGGAGCTCCGATGACCGACCTGAAAACACTGCGTGAGGCATTCCGCGCCAAAAAAATGGCATTGTTTCAGCCGTTCGCGGATGGGGGCAGCAGTGTGCGTGGCGTTGCAGCCACCTTGGGCAAGCTCTCAGCGTTGGCCGATGACACCCTGAAAACCCTTTGGCAGCGCGCCGCTTTTCCACAGGGCCTGGCGCTGGCTGCCGTCGGTGGCTATGGCCGCGGCGAGTTGTTTCCCTATTCAGATATCGATGTGCTGGTGCTGTTGCCCGATGACTTCGTGCTGGAGGCTGACGCCGACCTGAAAGCCCGCATCGAGGGCTTTATCGGCAGTTGCTGGGACGCCGGGCTGGAGATCGGCTCCAGCGTGCGCTCTGTGGCCGAATGCCTGAACGAGGCCGGCAAGGATGTGACGGTGCAGACCTCATTGCTGGAGTCGCGCCTGGTCACGGGTGATTCAGCCACCTATGACGCGTTCAAGCGTCAGTTTGTTGCCGCCATCGACCCGCAGGCATTTTTTATCGCCAAAACCCTGGAGCTGCACCAGCGCCACAGCAAGTTCGACGACACGCCCTACTCGCTGGAGCCCAACTGCAAGGAGTCGCCTGGCGGGCTGCGTGATTTGCAGGTGATCTTGTGGGTGGCCAAGGCGGCGGGCCTGGGCAACAACTGGAACGAGCTGGCCAAAAATGGCCTGGCGACGGCTTTCGAGATCAAACAGATCAAGCGCAACGAAGCCTTGCTGTGGCTGATTCGCACCAGGCTGCACCTGATCGCCAAACGCCGTGAAGACCGGCTGATTTTCGACATGCAAAACGCGGTGGCGCAGGCCTTCGGTTTTGCATCGCCGCCAGCGACCACCGACAGGCGCTCCCTGGTGCGCCCCAGCGAGGCGCTCATGAAGCGCTATTACTGGGGCGCCAAGGCGGTGACCCAGCTCAACCAGATCCTTCTGCTCAACATCGAGGAGCGATTGAGCCCCAGCACCCACGAGCCTCGCCCCATCAACGCGCGTTTTTCCGACAAGGCGGGCATGCTCGAGGTGGTCAGCGACGACCTCTACCAGCGCGAGCCGCACGCCATCCTGGAAACTTTCCTGGTGTTCCAGACTGCCGGCATGAATGGCCTGTCGGCGCGCACCCTGCGCGCCCTGTACAACGCCCGCGACCTGATGAACGGCGCCTTTCGCAAGGACCCGGTCAACCACGCCACGTTCATGCAGATCCTGCAGCAGGACAGCGGCATCACCCATGCCATGCGGCTGATGAACCAGACCTCGGTGCTGGGGCGCTACCTGTGGGCGTTTCGCCGCATCGTCGGGCAGATGCAGCACGACTTGTTTCATGTCTACACGGTGGACCAGCATGTGCTGATGGTGCTGCGCAACGTGCGGCGCTTCTTCATTGTCGAGCACGCCCATGAGTACCCCTTTTGCTCGCAACTGGCCAGCGGTTGCCACATGCCCTGGATTTTGTATGTGGCGGCCCTGTTTCATGACATCGCCAAAGGCCGCGGCGGCGACCACTCGCAGCTGGGCGAAATCGAGGTGCTGCGCTTTTGCAAGCAGCACAACGTGAGCCGCGACAGCACCGATCTGATCGCCTTTGTGGTGCGCGAACACCTCACCATGAGCCGCGTGGCGCAGAAAACCGACCTCAGCGATCCCGACGTGATAGCCGCCTTTGCCAAACGCGTGGGCAGCGAGCGCTACCTGACTGCGCTCTACCTGTTCACCGTGGCCGACATTCGCGGCACCTCGCCCAAGGTCTGGAACGCCTGGAAAGGCAAGCTGCTCGAAGACCTGTTCCGCCTGACATTGCGCGTGCTGGGCGGCCACGCCGCCGACCCGCATGTCGAGGTGGAAACCCGCAAGCGCGAGGCACTGATCCAGCTGGCCCTGCACGCCCAGCCCTTTGATGCGCACAAGGCCTTGTGGGACACGGTGGATGTGGGCTACTTCATGCGCCACGACGCCTCCGACATTGCCTGGCACACGCGCCAGCTCTCCCGTCATGTCAATTCGGGCAAGTCGATCGTGCGGGCCCGCCTGTCGCCGCTCGGCGAAGGCCTGCAAGTGCTGGTTTACACCCCCGACCAGCCCGATCTGTTTGCCCGCATTTGCGGCTACTTCGAGCACCGGGGCTTCAGCATTCTGGACGCCCGCGTGCATACCGCCTACAACCACTATGCGCTCGACACTTTTCAGGTCACGGCCGAGGCCATGCCCGAGCTTTACCATGAACTCACCAGCATGGTGGAGGCCGAACTGGCCCGTGCCATTCTGCAAAAAGACCCGCTGCCGGCACCCGGCAAAGGCCGGGTTTCACGGCGCGTCAGAAGCTTTCCGATCACACCGCGGGTCAGCTTGCAGCCCGATGAAAAAGGCCAGTGCTGGCTGCTCAACATCTCGGCCAGTGACCGGGTCGGCCTGCTCTACTCGGTGGCCCGCATTCTGGCGCGCCACAAGGTGAACGTGCAACTGGCCAAGATCAACACGCTGGGTGAACGCGTCGATGACACCTTCCTGGTGAGCGGCCCCGAACTGCAGGAAAACAAGGCGCAGATCGCCATTGAGACCGAACTGCTCGAAGCGCTGGCTTAATCGTCCGCGGCGTCAGCCAGTGCGGGAAACAGCACCGAGGTAAAGCCGAACTGCGTGAAGTCGCGCATCCGCATCGGGTAAAGCATGCCGATCAGGTGGTCACACTCGTGCTGCACCACGCGCGCGTGAAAGCCTGACACGGTGCGGTCGATGGGGTCGCCGAACTGGTCAAGACCGGTGTAGCGAATGTGCTCGAAACGTGGCACCTTGCCGCGCAGCCCGGGCACCGACAGGCAACCTTCCCAGTCTTCCACCTGCGCCGGAGTCAGCGGCGTGATCACCGGGTTGATCAGCACCGTGCGCGGCACAACCGGCGCCTGCGGGTAGCGCGGGTTGGCGCGGTCGGAGCCAAAAATCACCAGCTGCAAATCCACGCCAATCTGCGGCGCCGCCAGCCCGGCGCCCTCAGCGGCGCGCATGGTGTCGAGCAGGTCGGTGATCAATAAATGGAGCTCATCCGAGTCAAACGCGGTCACGGCCTGGGCCACGCGCAGCAGGCGCGGGTCGCCCATTTTCAAAATCTCACGCACCGCCATCAAGCATCTCCTTCAACTGGGCTTCATCAAGCACGACCACACCGAGTTCGCGCGCCTTGTCGAGCTTGCTGCCGGCCTCGGCACCAGCCACGACAAAGCTGGTTTTCTTGCTGACCGAACCCGCCACCTTGCCACCGGAGGCTTCGATCAGGGCCTTGGCATCCTCCCGCCCCAGCGTGGGCAAGGTGCCGGTCAGCACGAAGGTCTGGCCGCTCAAAGGTTGGGCCGCCACGGGCGCGGGTTCACCCTCTGGCCAGGTGACGCCGCAGGCGCGTAATTGTTCGACCACCTCGCGGTTGTGCGCCTGGTCAAAAAAAGTGCGGATGCTTTTGGCCACGATCGGGCCCACGTCGGCCACCGCCAGCAAGGCCTCCTCAGGGGCGTCCATGATGGCGTCGAGCTTGCCGAAGTGGCGCGCCAGCGCCTTGGCCGTGGCCTCGCCCACATGGCGAATGCCCAGTCCAAACAGAAAGCGCGGCAGCGTGGTCTGCTTGGATTTCTCCAGCGCGTCCAGAATGTTCTGCGCCGACTTGTCTGCCATGCGCGCCAGATTGGCCAAGGCGGTGAAACCGAGCCGGTACAGGTCGGGCAGCGTGTTGATGATGCCCGCATCGACCATTTGATCGACCAGTTTGTCGCCCAGGCCCTCGATTTCCACGGCGCGCCGCTGGGCAAAGTGCAATATGGCCTGCTTGCGCTGGGCGCTGCAAAACAGGCCGCCGGTGCAGCGGTAGTCGGCCTCGCCCTCCTCGCGCACCGCCGCGCTGCCGCACACCGGGCACTGGCGCGGCATGGTGAACTGGGCCGGGTCGTCCACGCGCTTGTCGGGCAGCACGCTCACCACCTCGGGAATCACGTCACCGGCGCGGCGCACGATCACGGTGTCGCCCACGCGCACGTCCTTGCGTCGGGCCTCGTCCTCGTTGTGCAGGGTGGCGTTGGTCACGGTCACACCGCCGACAAACACCGGCGCCAGCTTGGCCACCGGCGTCAACTTGCCGGTGCGGCCCACCTGCACGTCGATGGCCAGCACGGTGGTCAGCATCTCTTGCGCCGGAAACTTGTGCGCCACCGCCCAGCGCGGCTCGCGCGTGACAAAACCCAGTTGTCGCTGCAGCGCCAGGCTGTTGACCTTGTACACCACGCCATCGATGTCAAAGCCGAGTCCATCGCGTTGCGCGCCAATCGACTCGTAATACGCCACCAGCTCGGCAGCTCCCTGTGCTACCCGGACCAGGCTTGACACCGGAAAACCCCAGGTTTTCAGGGTCTGCATCATCTCGAAATGCGTCTGCCAGGCCGGTCCGCCAGCTTCTGGCGCGGTCACCTCACCCAGGCCGTAGGCAAAAAAACTCAAGGGGCGCTGTGCCGCAATGGCCGGATCCAACTGTCGCACCGCCCCGGCGGCGGCATTGCGCGGGTTGACGAAAGTTTTTTGCTCCAGTGTTC
>JAABQI010000308.1 GCA_011391545.1 Rhodoferax sp. | reverse complement strand
TAGGGACGGGCAATAGTGGCGAGTTCGGCCATGTCGTCCTCTTACAGCTCGGTCTTCAGACGAGACAACAAATCAGCATGCACGCCGGCATTGACTTCCTTGCGGAGAATCTGCTCGGCGCCCTTGACGGCCAGGGCCGCGACCTGCTCACGCAGTGACTCGCGCGCCTTGACGGCCTGCTGCTCGGCCTCGGCCTTGGCGGCAGCAACAATTTTGTTGCCTTCGTCAGCGGCTTTGGCCTTTGCCTCTTCAATGATGGTGAGGGCACGACGCTCGGCGTCTGCCAGGCGGCTCGCGGTTTCGGTGCGCGACCTGGCCAGCTCGTCTTCGACCCGCTTGTTGGCGGATGAAAGCTCGGCTTTGGCCTTGTCAGCGGCAGCCAGACCGTCTGCGATTTTTTGTGCGCGCTCGTCCAGTGCGTTTGCAATGGGTGGCCAGATGAATTTCATCGTGAAGACCACCAACAGGAAAAACACCACGAGTTGCGCGAAGAATGTTGCGTTAATACTCACAACAACCCCTTTCTAGTGATTGAAAGGCGAAGGCAATTACTGCAAAACGAACGGATTGGCAAACGCAAACATCATCGCGATACCGACACCAATCAGGAAAGCAGCGTCGATCAGACCGGCGAGCAAGAACATTTTGGTTTGCAGTTCGTTCATCAACTCGGGTTGACGGGCGGCTGCCTCAAGGTATTTGCTACCCATGATGCCAATACCGATACAGGCACCGACAGCACCCAGACCAATGATCAAACCAGCGGCCAGCGCCACAAAACCAAGCACGTTTTCCATTTAAAAGCTCCTATGGATTCAAGTTGAAAAGAAAAAAGAAAGAAAGAAACCGACCGACAAACCGTTAGTGGTGCTCATGCGCCTGACCCACGTACACCAGGGTCAACATCATGAAAATAAAGGCCTGCAAGGCAACAATCAGAATGTGAAAGATTGCCCAGCCAAGACCCGCCACCAAATGCCCGAACCACAGGGCGATGCCCGTGGCAGAACCAAAACCGACCGCACCCATCAGCGCGATCAACATAAACACCAATTCGCCTGCATACATGTTGCCAAACAGCCGCATGCCGTGCGACACGGTCTTGGCGGTGAATTCGATCAACTGCATGCTGAAGTTCAGCACGCCCAAAATGAGGGCAAACAAGGGGTTTTTGCTGGTGCCAAAAGGCGCCGTGACCAACTCGTGCACCCAGCCGCCGGCACCCTTGATCTTGACGTTGTAGTACAGGCAAATCAGCAGCACGGATGTGGACATGGCCAGCGTGGTGGACAGGTCGGCCGTGGGCACCACACGCATGTAGGCATGGTGCGGGTCACCACCGGCGGCGCCGTAGATCATTTCCCAAATCAAGGGAATCAGATCAACCGGCAAGAAGTCCATGGAGTTCAGCAGAAACACCCAGACAAACACCGTCAGGGCCAGCGGGCCGACGAACTTGCGCGACTCGGCGTTGTGGATGATGCCTTTGGCCTGGGTGTCCACCATTTCGAGCAGGATTTCTACCGCGGCCTGCATGCGTCCGGGCACACCGGCCGTTACGCTTCTGGCCACACGCCACATGACAAATAGACCCAGGCAACCCAACAGGATGGACCAGAAAATCGAGTCGAGGTTGAACACCGACATGTCGATGACACCCGATTGTTCGCCCGTGCGTAAATGTTGCAGGTGGTGACCAATGTACTCACCAGCGGTGGGACCTTGTTGCGCAGCGTGTTCTTCAGCAGCCATCGGTTACTCTTTGATCAGTTACTTTTGCCGTTAAGCGTTAATGTTTTGCACCGGTTTGGGCTTGCGTTTGAACGCCAGCGCCAGCCAGTACACCTTAAGAGTGACGATGAGACCGACCAGCATGGCCAGCCAATTCAAATCCTTCACCAGACGATGGGCCGCAAACAGCAAACCAATCGTCATCACAATCTTGACCAACTCCCATACAAAGAAGCTCATCACCGCCACACCCACATTTGCCCTGGCAAACTGGCTGGTCAGCCCACGCGCAAACAACGCCGCAGGTAAAACCACCGCCAACACACCACAAGCCACCGACTTGGCGACAAGCTCTCCAAAAACCAGCCCGGCCACGAGGGTTGCCAAGCTACCCACACCCACCTGACCCAGCACCACCCACCACGGAGAAATTGCCGGATGGGCCTTTGCCAGCGCTTGCGCCTGCAAACGAGTCAATGGCACAAAATCAGGAGGCTCGTTGTCAAGCTCGATGTTGTATGCCTTCGAAGGTGGTATTGTCACCATTTACATTACGCTTACTTTACAGCCTGGCTTCGTCTAAATTAGCCCTCGATTATACGTAGAAACAGAGCACGGAAATTGCCGCAATCCCCATGACCGATCAACCCCAAGACCCAACCCCAGGGACGCCGCCAGGCGACACAAACACCGAACCGGCTTCGCTGATCATCTATCCCTGCGCGTTTCCCATCAAAGTGATGGGCACCAAGGTCGACGGCCTGGTGCACGCCATCACCCACATCGCCCTGCAGTTTGACCCGCAGTTTGACGCCGCCACGATTGAGCTGCGCGAAAGCAAGGGTGGCAAATACCTGGGGGTGACCATTACCATCAACGCCACCAGTCGCGAACAGCTGGACGAAATTTACCGCACACTGTCCACCCATCCCATGGTCAAGGTGGTGCTGTAGCCATGCCGATGGATGTGCAGTTTTTGGGTCGCGTGGACTACGAGCCCACCTACGCCGCCATGCAGGCATTCTCCGCCGGGCGCACCGAGAGCACGCCCGATGTGTTGTGGGTTTGCGAGCACGCGCCGGTTTACACGCAGGGTCTGGCGGGCAAAAAAGAACACATCTTCAACCCCGGCGAGATTCCCGTGGTGGCCACCAACCGGGGCGGTCAGGTCACGTACCATGGCCCCGGGCAAGTGGTGGCCTACCCGCTGCTGGACCTGAAGCGCGCGGGCTATTTCGTCAAGGAATACGTTTACCGCATCGAGGAAGCCGTGATCCGCACGCTGCTGCATTTTGGCGTGACCGGCCACCGGGTGGCGGGGGCGCCAGGCATCTACGTCCGGCTCGACGACCCGGCAGGGCATGCGCTGCTGCAGCAGAGACCGATGAAGAAGATCAAGAACCCGGAAGACTCGGGTGTCATCCCGGGCTTGACCCGGGACCCATGGATTGCGGAGCTGGTCCGCAGTGACAAGCAGCCCAATTTTGAAGGCCTCGGCAAGATCGCCGCCTTGGGCATCAAGGTCAGCCGCAATTGCACCTACCACGGCGTGGCGCTCAACGTCGCCATGGACCTTGAACCCTACTCGCGTATCAACCCCTGCGGCTACGCCGGGCTGCAAACGATTGATCTTTCTACAATCGGCGTTTTGGCGAACATGCAGGAGGTGGCTGAGGTTTTCAGCCAGAAACTTGCCGTTTACCTCGACCCCTGACAACGGCATTGCGAACGCAGTGAAGCAATCCATGACTGCCGGCTGCATGGACTGCCGCGCCACGCTCACATTGACAGACTAAGGCAGCTTATGAACACCTCCAAAGAAACCAACACGGTCCGCGAATCCCAAAGCGCTGAGAACTACGACGCCACGGCCAAGCAAAAATCGGCGGCCAAGCTGTCGCGCATTCCGATCAAGGTCGTGCAGGGCGAAATCCTGCGCAAGCCCGAGTGGATTCGCGTCAAGGCTGGCTCGCCCACCACGCGTTTCTATGAGATCAAGGACGTGCTGCGCGCCAACAAGCTGGTCACCGTGTGCGAAGAAGCCAGCTGCCCCAACATTGGCGAATGTTTTGGCAAGGGCACCGCCACCTTCATGATCATGGGCGACAAATGCACCCGGCGCTGCCCGTTTTGCGACGTCGGCCACGGCCGCCCCGATCCGCTGGACGTGAACGAACCGGTCAACCTGGCCAACACCATCGCCCAGCTCAAGCTCAAATACGTGGTGATCACCAGCGTTGATCGCGACGACCTGCGCGACGGCGGCGCCGGGCATTTTGTGGCCTGCATCGAGCACATCCGCGCCAAGTCGCCGCAGACGCAAATCGAGGTGCTGGTGCCTGACTTCCGCGGTCGTGACGATCGCGCGCTCGAGATCCTCAAGGCCGCGCCGCCGGATGTGATGAACCACAACCTGGAAACCATTCCACGCCTGTACAAGGAAGCCCGGCCCGGCTCCGATTACCAGTTCAGCCTGAATCTGCTGAAAAAGTTCAAGGCGCTGTTCCCCGATGTGCCGACCAAGAGCGGCCTGATGGTGGGTCTGGGCGAAACCGACGACGAGATTCTGGACGTGATGCGCGACATGCGCGCCCACGGCATCAACATGCTGACCATCGGCCAGTATCTGGCGCCCTCGACCTCGCACCTGACGGTCAAGCGCTACGTGCACCCCGACGTGTTCAAGATGTTCGAGGCCAAAGCCTACGAGATGGGTTTCAGCCACGCGGCGGTGGGCGCCATGGTGCGCTCGAGCTACCACGCCGACCAGCAAGCCGGCCACGCGATGGGCCACACGCCGGCCTGAGAAAGCTGTTTCATGCAAACCCATTGGCACGCTTCCAGTCTCTGGCTGGACCTGGCCTCGCTGGTGCAGCGCTGCGACACCGCCACCTACACGCGCGGCCTGGAGTTGTACCGCAACCAGCGCGTGCTGACCCTGTCGATCGAGCCGCTGAAAGATGTCTGGCTGCTGCTGGGCGACGTGCAGGGCAGCGCCCGCTTGCCCTACGAGGTGTCCATCGAGGTCAAGCGCAGCCCCGATGGCCGCGTGCTGGAATGGGACAGCGACTGCACCTGCCCGGTCGGCTACCAGTGCAAGCACGGCGTGGCGCTGATGATCAAGGCGGCCTACAAGGGCCAGCAAATCCTGGGCACCAGCGCGGCCGCGCCCAGCTTCAAACCGCTCACCGAGCAGGAACTGGCGGTGCAGCGCCAGGCCGACATGGAGCGGCGCCAGGCGGCCGCCCAGCTCGAAGCCGAAAACCAGGTGATCCGCTGGCTCGGCGAACTTGAACGCGGCGGAGCCAAGGCAGCGCTGGCCGCCGAGCGCAGCGGACAAAGCCTGCGCACCGAGCAGTTTCTTTACCTGCTCAATGTCATGGCGCCGCAAGGCCCACACCCGCTGCTGACGCTCGAGGCGGTGGTGTCCTACCCCAAGGTCCACGGCGGCTGGGCCAAGGCCAAGCCCATCAAGACCATGCCCGTCAGCGGCCAGCCCGTGTACGACCTGGCCATCGAGGCCGACCATGACGTGCTGCAACTGATGCACACCATGCCGAGTGCTGCCAGCGCCTATTTTTACAGCTACGGCGCCAAGTCGCGCGTCACCGTGGAAGGCAAGTTCGGGGTGCAGGCACTCGAGCTGGCCGCCAGCACCGGCCGTCTTTTCATCGGTGACAAAAACGGCCAACCCACAGTGCCCGCGCGCTGGGGCCCGCCGCTGGACGTGCTCTGGCAATGGCACGAGGTCACGCACAACCGGGGCGATGACAGCGCCTGGGTGCTGCGCGCCAGGCTCGACCATTCAATGGCCCTACTGTGCCTGAACAACCCACCGCTCTACATCGACAGTCACCACGGCATCTGCGGCCTGGCCCGGGTCAAGGACATGAGCCTGGGCCAGGTGGCGGTGCTGCTGCGCAGCCCGCCGCTCAAAACGACTGCCTTGAAAAAACTCCAGGCCGAGCTGGCCGAGCGGCTCGGACCGGTGCCATTGCCGCCGGTGCTGGAGCCGCTGCAAACCCTGACCGGCATCACGCCCAGGGCCTGCCTGCATCTGGCGCCCGTGGCGCCCGCGGACGTGCCAGTGTCGGGCCTGATGCAGGCCACGCTGCGCTTTGACTACGCGGGCCACCGCGGCTGGTGGGTGGGCCAGGGCGCCACGGTGCTGATCGACAGCGCGCAGGGCCGCCTGCTGCTGCACCGCGAACCGCAGGCCGAGCTTGAAGCCATCACCGGTCTGGTGCAACTCGGGCTGAGCGCCGTTGGCAACGGCGTCTTTGGCATCCAGGGCAGCGCAGCGCAGCAGCTCTGGCTGCAGTGGGCCGATACCAACTACGCCGCGCTGCGCGATGCCGACTTTGTCGTGACGCTGGAGGAATCGCTGGCTGGCTGGATCCAGCACGGCGAGGCGCTCGATGTGCGCCTGGATGCCCGCGGCGACGACGAGGCCACCTCGCCCTGGTTTGATATGTCATTGGGCATGGAGATCAACGGCGAGCGCCACAACATCCTGCCCTTGCTGCCCGAACTCATCAAAGTGGCGGCGCGCAGCCCGCGCGACGTCGCCACCGGCTTGCCCGACATGCCGCCGTTCGTCTACCTGCCCGCGCCCAAGGGTGGCTTCATCCGCCTGCCCACCGACAACCTCAAGCCCTGGCTTGGCGCGCTGCTGGAACTGGTGGGCGAGCGCGCCCATGACTTCAGCGGCGACAGCCTCAAGCTTTCGCGCCTGGATGCCATGCGCACCACAGCCTCACTGGGCGAGGGCGCGGTCTGGCAGGGCGCGCAGCACCTGCGCGAGCTGGTGCTGCGCCTGCAGGGGCGCACTGAATTGCCCGTGGTGTTGGCGCCGAGCAGTGTCAATGCCAGTCTGCGCCCCTACCAGCAGCAGGGCGTGAACTGGCTGCAGTTTTTGCGCGAATATGGCCTGGCCGGCATTCTGGCCGACGACATGGGGCTTGGCAAAACGCTGCAAACGCTGGTGCACATCCAGATCGAAAAGGACGCCGGCCGCCTGACCCACCCGGCGCTGATCATTGCGCCGGTAAGCCTGATGGGCAACTGGCAGCGCGAGGCCGAGCGCTTCTGCCCCGGGCTGCGCAGCCTGGTCATCCACGGCAAGGACCGCCACGAAGTCGCTGGCAGCATGCTGGACCACGACATTGTGATTGCGCCCTATTCGCTGCTGCACCGCGACCGGGAGCGCTGGCTCGAAGCGCAGTGGTACTTGGTGGTGCTCGACGAGGCGCAAAACATCAAGAACGCCAACACCAATGCCGCCCAGGTGGCCAGCGAACTCAAAAGCAAACACCGCCTGTGTCTGTCGGGCACGCCGATGGAGAACAACCTCGGCGAATTGTGGAGCCTGTTCCACTTTCTGATGCCGGGTTTCCTTGGCAGTCAGAAGCGTTTTGTCGAACTGTTTCGCGGGCCGATTGAAAAGCAGGGCGACTCCGAGGCGCTGCAGCAACTGCGTGCCCGCGTCACGCCCTTCATGCTGCGGCGCACCAAGGCGCTGGTGGCCAGCGAACTGCCGCCCAAGGTCGAAACGGTGATGCGCGTCGAGCTGTCCGGCAAGCAGGCCGACCTGTACGAGACCATCCGCCTTGGCATGGAAAAAACCGTGCGCGAGGCGCTCGACGCCAAGGGCCTGGCCAAGTCGCAGATCACCATTCTGGATGCGCTGCTGAAGCTGCGCCAAGTCTGCTGCGACCCGCATTTGCTCAAGCTGGAGGCGGCCAAAAAGGTCAAGACGTCGGCCAAGCTGGAGCAACTGATGGCGATGCTGCCCGAAATGCTGGCCGAGGGACGGCGCATCTTGCTGTTTTCGCAGTTCACCAGCATGCTGACACTGATCGAGGCCGAGCTGAAACAACGCGGCATCAGCTGGGTCAAACTCACCGGCCAGAGCCAGCAGCGCGACGCGATCATCGACCAGTTCACCAGCGGCCAGGTGCCGCTGTTTTTGATCAGCCTGAAAGCTGGCGGCACCGGCCTGAACCTGCCGCAAGCCGACACCGTGATCCATTACGACCCGTGGTGGAACCCGGCCGTGGAGGCCCAGGCCACCGGCCGCGCCCACCGCATCGGCCAGAACAACAGCGTGTGGGTGGTCAAGCTGGTGGCGCAAGGCACCATCGAGGAGCGCATTCTGGCGCTGCAAGACCGCAAAGCGGCGCTGGCCGAGAGCATGTACAGCGGCTCGGTGGGCCGCAAGCAGCCGCTATTCAGCGAGAGTGATCTGGCGGAGCTGCTCAAGCCGCTGTCATCTTGATGGCGAGGGCTCACCCGGCCGGGCAAAGCCGCCTTCGGCCAACTGGTCAAATTTTGTCCAAAATCAATATTTTGTCTAAAATGCAGACATGATCACGCTCACCGCCTCACAAGCCAAACAAAATTTCGGCTCCCTGCTTGGCCAGTTGGCGCACAGCCCGGTTGCCATTGCGCGCCATCACAAAACCGTGGCGGTGGTCATGTCGCCAGAGGCGGCGCACCTGATGACCGATCCGCGGCGCCTGGCGCGCCAAGCGCAGCAGCAGCGTGAAACGCAACGCTTGATGCAACACCAGCAGCTGGCCATTGACCTGTTGTGCGCGCCCCGGCCTGCCCAGAAAAAGCGCATCCAGGACGCGCTCAAGCAGGTGAAGCGCTGGGAAGCCGAGCACTTGTGCAGCGCTGACTACATTGAGCGCTGGCGGCAGTGGCTTGCCTTGCCTGTCTCGGAATGGGCGCCTCTGATGTGCAGCCCGGCGCAAGGCTGGGGGCCGGCCATGCGGCAAAATTCACCATTCACGGCGAATGAGAGCGGCGACCCGCTGGCAATTGCAAGGTCATGAATATCGATGTACTCATGTGTCTGCTGAACTCAGCGCAACAGCGCTGCGGACACCGTGACTACGTGGTCATTGGCAGCTTGTCGATACTTGGCATGGCGCAAGTGGAAGCCATCCCGCTGGACATGACGCTGTCAATCGATGCCGACTGCTACACCCTAACTGACCCGCCGCGAGTGTTCGACCTGGTCAATGAACTGGGCGAAGGCAGCCCGTATCATCGGTTGCACGGCGTCTATCTGGATCCGGTGTCGCCGCATTTGCCAACCCTGCCCTGCGGCTGGGAGCAGCGCCTGATCAAGGTGACGCAGGCGCAGGTGAGCGCCCATTTTCTGGAGCCCAACGACGCGGCCATTTCCAAACTGGCGCGCGGCGAACCACGCGATCTGCGCTGGGTTCTGGCTGGTCTGAGGGCCTCGTTGGTCTCTTTGCCGGTGTTGCGGCTGCGGGCACGCAACACCACGTTTCTGGATGCCGCCGAGCAAGCGGCCACAGAGGCAAGGCTGGCCAACCTGGAACCAGCCTAACGCTCGCCCGGCCGGGCAAAGCCGCCCTCGGCCCACACCACCGCGCTGCTGCGGTTGAGCTTGAAGGACGGCGCCACGCGCACCTCGGCCAACAGTTCATCGCCCTCGTCCTTGGCGCTCAGCATGGCGTAGGGATTGTCATCATCGGGCACGATGTCCAGGCACACGGTGACACGGCTTGATCCGGCGGTTACGGTAATGCTCTGGTGCAATGACGCGTGTAAATGCTGCTCGTTGCGCCGGACGAACTCACCAGCCGTCTTGACCAGCGTATGAAAGGCGTTGATGTCTAGCGGCTTGGGGTTCTTTTTATCGCGCCCCATGGTCCAGGGCCCCACCAGCGCCGGCTCGGATTCGCCATCCTTGAACATGGCCACAGCCCAGCCGTCATCGTCCTCGTTTTTGATCACGCGGGCGGTCCAGCCGTCATCGCGCCACAAGCGCGGTTCCTGGATTTTTTCAGCAGAATCAGTCATGCCCGAAACCGCTTACGGGTGAGCGCCAGCGCCACCCAGAAACCCAGGCCCGCGTAGGTGGCCAGCACCACCGTTGGTCGCAGCCAGTCGGCGGGCCACTGGTCCATGAACAGCGGGCGCACCAGGTCGACCGCGTTGGTCAGCGGCAGCCAGCTGGATATGGCACGAACCACCGGCGGCAACTGCTCCAGCGGGAAAAAGATACCGCTCAAAAACATCATGGGCGTCAGAAACAGCGTGAAGTAATAGGTGAAAAAGTCATAGCCCTTGGCCAGCGCGTTGAAGATCAGCGCCACGCAACTGAAGGTGACACCCACGCCCAGCAACACCGGCCAGGCCACCAGCAACTTGGGGCTGTAGCTGATGCCAAGCGCCAACATCACGCCCAGAATGGCGGTCACGGTAAAGATCGCCTTGAACGCGGCCCACAGCATTTCGGCCATCACGATGTCGTCCAGGTTGACCGGCGCGTTCATGATGCCGTCCCAGGTTTTTTGCACATGCATGCGGCTAAAGGCAGAGTACAGCGCCTCGAAACTGGCCGCATTCATGGCGCTCATGCAGATGCTGCCGCTGGCCAGGAACAAAATGTAGGGCACCTGCACGCCGTCCACCGTCACCTTGCCCACCAGCGCGCCCATGCCGTAGCCAAAGGCCACCAACCACATCAGCGGCTCGGCAATGTTGCCGACCAGGCTGGGAATGGCCAGCTTTTTCCAGACCAGCCAGTTGCGCCGAAACACCGGCCACCAGCGCATCGAGAGTTGGGGCGCGCGCCAGGGCGATGGTGTCTTGGCGGTGCTCATGCGTCCTCCCTGATCTGGCGACCGGTCAATTTCAAAAACAAATCTTCCAGATTGGCCGGGCGGTGCAGCGTGCGCAGCGCCGGGTAGGCGGCCAGCGCCTCCAGCAGCGGCTTAGCGTCCTGGGTGTAAAAAAACACGGTTTCACCACTCACCTCGACCCGCGCCGCCAGGGCTTTGAGCGGCGAATCGGCCAGCGCCAGCGCCCCGCTGCCAAAAACCTCGACCACATCGGGCTCGAGGAATTGCCTGATCAGGTCACGCGGCGCGCCTTCGGCGATTTTTTTGCCGTGGTCGATCACCAGCAACCGGTGGCACAGGCGCTCGGCTTCGTCCATGAAGTGCGTGGTCAGCAAAATCGACTTGCCTTGCTGCAGCAGCAATTGCAGGCGCTCCCACATCAGGTG
>JAABQI010000318.1 GCA_011391545.1 Rhodoferax sp. | reverse complement strand
CAATGCCTGGCGCTGTTGTTCGCGCACACTTTTCCAGACGATGACCTGCACGCTGCCGTGCTCGTCTTCCAGTGACACAAAAACGACGCCCTTGGCGGTGCCCGGTTGCTGCCGCAGCGTCACGATGCCGCAGGCCCGCACCAGTCGGCCATTTGGCAGCTCACGCAAGGCTTGCGACGACTTGAAGCGCATGGCGCTTAAGCGTTGCCGCAGCAGCGCCATGGGGTGGCGCCTGAGCGTGAGCCCGAGGGCGGCGTAGTCAAACACAATTTCCTCGCTCTCGGACCCTTCGGGCAACTCCAGCAAATCTTCTTCCACCGGTGCATCGCGCAGCAGCAGGGGCGGCGCATGCAAGGCCGCCGCGTCCCAGACCTGTTGCCGGCGGTGCCCTGACAGGCTGGCCAGGGCGTCGGCGGCGGCCAGCAATTTCATCTCAAACTGCGCCAGTTGGGCACGGCGGGACAGGTCTTCCGCGCTATCAAAGGGCTGTTGTGCACGCGCGGCAACAATGCGCTCGGCAGATGTGCGCTTGAGCCCGGCAATGAGGCCCAGACCCAGGCGCACGGCGGGGGCGTGGGGCAAGTCCTCCAGCGTGGCATCCAGCGCGCTGCACATCACATCCACCGCCCGCACCGCCACACCATGGCGTTTGGCGTCCTGCACCAACTGGCTGGGCGAGTAAAAGCCCAGCGGTTGGGAGTTGAGCATGGCGGCCAGAAAGGCGGCGGGCTCGGTCTGTTTGAGCCAGCAACTGGCATACACCAGCAGGGCAAACGAGGCGGCATGAGACTCCGGGAAACCGTATTCGCTGAAGCCCTTGATCTGCTCAAAAATTTGCACGGCAAATTCTTTTTGGTAGCCGCGCGCGGTCATGCCGTCAACGATGCGGTTGTAGTATTTCTCCAGCCCGCCCTTGCGTTTCCAGGCCGCCATGGCGCGGCGCAAACCGTCGGCCTCGCCCGGGGTGAAGCCGGCCGCCAGAATGCTGACCTGCATCACCTGTTCCTGAAACACCGGCACCCCCAGCGTGCGGCCCAAGGCCTGCTCCAGGGCCGTACTGGGGTAGCTCACCACTTCCTTGCCCTGGCGGCGGTTCAGGTACGGGTGCACCATGCCGCCCTGGATCGGGCCGGGCCGCACCAGCGCCACCTCGATCACCAGGTCGTAAAAGCACAGCGGCTTTAAGCGCGGCAACATGCTCATCTGCGCCCGCGACTCGATCTGGAACACACCCACCGTGTCGGCCCGGCAAATCATGGCGTAGGTGGCCGGGTCTTCGGCCGGGATGTCCTGCATTTCAAATTCAAAGCCGCGCCGCAGGCTGACGAGTGCCAGCGCTTTGCGAATGGCTGTGAGCATGCCCAGCGCCAGCACATCGACCTTGAGCAGCCCCATGGCGTCCAGGTCGTCCTTATCCCACTCGATCACGGTGCGGTCTTCCATGGCAGCGGCCTCGATCGGCACCATGCGCGACAACGGCCCGCGGGTCAGCACAAAGCCGCCCGGATGCTGTGACAGATGCCTTGGGAAACCCATCAGCTGGCGCGTCAGGTCCATCAACTGCTGCACCGCCAAGTCGTCCAGCGACAGGCCCAGCTCTTGCAGGCGCTCAGTCTGCAACGCACGGCCATCCCAATGGCGGTGCGCTTTGCCCAGCTTTTCCAGTAACTCCAGCTCAAAGCCCAGGGCTTTGCCAACGTCGCGGATGGCCGACTTGGGCCGGTAGGAAATCACCACCGCCGTCAGGGCGGCGCGCTCGCGGCCGTACTTCTGGTACAGGTACTGGATGACCTCTTCGCGGCGCTCGTGCTCGAAGTCGATGTCAATGTCGGGCGGCTCGTTGCGCTCCTTGCTGATGAAGCGCTCAAACAGCACGTTCATGCGCGCCGGGTCGACCTCGGTCACGCCCAGGCAATAACACACGGCGCTGTTGGCGGCCGAGCCGCGCCCCTGGCACAGGATGTGGCTCGAGCGCGCGAAAGAAACAATGTCGTACACCGTCAGAAAATAGGGCTCGTAATGCAACTCGCCAATCAGCGCCAGTTCATGCTCGATTTGATGCTGCACTTTGGCGGTCATGCCGCTGGGCCAGCGCCGGCCGGCGCCCTCGTAGGTGACCCGGCGCAAATACGACGCTGGTGATTCTCCGGCAGGCACCACCTCCTGCGGGTACTGGTACTTCAGCTCGTCCAGGGAAAAGTGGCAGCGATCGACCAGACTGAGCGTCTCGATCAGCAGCGCTGGCGAAAATATCTGTGCCAGCCGCAGCCGGCTGCGCAGGTGCTGCTCGGCGTTGGCTTGCAGGTCCAGCCCGCACGCGGTTAATGGTTTGCCGACACGGATGGCGGTCAGCACGTCCTGCAGGGGTTTGCGCGAACGCACATGCATGTGCACATCGCCCACGGCCACCAAGGCAATGGCCGTGGCCTCGCTCAGTTGCCTTAAGCGGTAAAGCCAGATTTCATCGTCCAGAGTGAGCAGTTGTGTCACACCCAGCCAGCAGCGGCCAGTGAAATGTGTCAGCAGCCATTGGCCAAGCACCAGCAGTTGCGCCGGGGTGTTGCCGCGCTCGGGGCAGGCCAGCACCAGACAATCGGCCAGCGCAGGCCCGTTGATGTCTTCCTGCAGAAGCTGGTAGCTGCCCTTTCTTTCAGCGCTGCGCCGCAGGCGTGTGATGAACTCGCACAAGTTGCCGTAACCGTTGAGGTTGCAGGCCAGCACCACCAGCGTAAAAGGGGCTTCGCCGCTGACCTGAAATTGCGAACCGATCAGCAGCTTAAGGCCGCAGGCCTTGGCCGCCACATGGGCGCGCACCACGCCGGCCAGGCTGCATTCGTCGGTGATGGCCAGCGCGGTGTAGCCCAATGCTTGGGCGCGCGCCACCAACTCATCGGGTTGGCTAGCTCCTTTCAGGAATGAAAAGTTCGACAGGCAGCGCAGTTCGGCATATTCCGGCAGTTGGGCTTGTTGGGACAAAGGGGGCAGGGCGGCCATGGCGACCCCTTAGGCAAAGATGCCATGCAAATACCAGCACGCTGCTTCGTTGCGAGGCAGGCGTTGCTGAAAAATCCACAGCACGCCCGCGTGCTGGCTCAGGGCTACCCAGTAGTCGCGCGCCACCTGCAGGCTCTGCTGGCCGCCCTCGGCATCATTGACCCGGTGCCACCAGCCACCCTCAATCCGCTCAGGACCCAGCAGCAGTTGCAGCGGGCCCTGGTACAGCGGGCATTCGCCCTTGACATCGAGTTGGAGCGGGTTTTTGAGAATCCAGGTTGGTTGAGGCCCCGACACCTGGCGCGCCCTGGTCGCTGACCTTTTGGCGTTCATCGGCTGCCAATGGGCCATCCAGGCCATCCGCGTGTCCTCGACCAGCAGGGGACGCAGCACACGTTTTTTCCCCAGCCGGGCTTCGATGCGCTCCAACACTTGGTTCAGCGCTTCGCCGTTGGCGCGGGCATCGGGCAGCAGGGATCGGCTCGTCTCAATGAAGGGTGTGATCTCGGTGGCGCTCAAGACCAGCTCACCCGCCGGGGCCAGCAGTTGCACCTTGGCCAGGTTCTCACCCAGCAGGCGGCACAGATGGTCGACGTTCTGGGTTGGCTGCGCGGTGCGCACGGTGATCTCGCCACCCGCACCGGCGTCGCGTGCGCGCATGGCGTCGTGGCCCCAGTGCAGCGTGAAAGCAGTCACACCGCATTGGCGGGCCGCCAGCCAGCCGCCCATTTGCAGCAACAAACGCCGGGCGCCGAACATCAGGGCCGGTGCTGTGTCCACGCGTCCGGGCAATTCCAGCTTGGCCGAGAAAGAATCTGGCAATGTCACCCAGGGGTAGCACTCAGGACGCAGCCCATAGGCCTGGTCCAGCGCCAGCAGCAACTGGTTGTCAAAGCGCCGGCTGATGCCGCCGCGCGGCAGTTTTCGCACATCGGCCAACGTTTGGCAGCCCAAGCGTGCCAGGGTTGCCTGATGGGCATTGACTGCATCCATGGATGCAATGGGCAAGGGGTCGAGCAGCTGGCTTAACGGCGCTGCAAAACCGTCGCGGATGCCCATTCGCGCGCAGGCCAAGGCCGCCAGGCTGGTCGGCGCCCAGGCCAGTGCTTTGATGCCCAGCTCGGCGGCACCGGTTTCCACCCGCTGGTGCAGCGGGTCTTCGCCCCCGAACAAGCGCATGCTCTGTGCCACCTCCAGCCAGACCGTTTGCCCCTTCTGTGCCACCCGGGGGGTGAACTGCAGCGCCCAAACCGCCACGCCACGAGGGTTAATGCGCGGCGAGCTGTCGCAGGCGACGTCGGTCAACAGCGCGGCCCAATGCATGGACATAGATAGTCTCTCTTTTTGTCATGAATAGGTTCCGTCATTGCGAACGCAATGAAGCAATCCATGACTTTCGGACTGCATGGACTGCCGCGCTACGCTCGCAGTGACAAAGCCCCTGTTGATGGTCCGTGTGCGGTATAGCTCCCGGTTCGGACGACTTGCCAGCAACTGGCTTGGGCGGATCAGCCGGGGCGACAGCACGCTGACAAGCGTTCCCGGTACCGATGGCAGCACGATGGGGCCGTCCAGCATGGCCCCCTTGCGCTTGAGAATGTGAATGTGCAGCGTCCAGTCGGGCCCGAGGGTGCTCAAAACCCGCAAGGGGGCGGGTGACGCGTCCAGTTGGGCCGCTTCTGGCCGGAACAGAAAGACCGGGCAATCACAGGACTGGGCGTGCACCTGCAAACGGCGCAATTGCTCGGCACGGGCCTGGGGCAGCCAGGCCAGGATGGCGCCGCCCCGTGGGTTTGCCTTGACCAGCTGTTCGGTGGACCAGAGCCGCTCGGCCGGGGTGTCGGCAGCGATCCAGACGATGTTTTTTTCTGCAATACCCAGTTGCACCAAACCCGGCGCGTGCGGGCGTTTGGGCGGGCCGACCAGCAGGATCTGGCCACCTCCAGCCGCCAGCCCAGCCAACGCGGGTGACAACAGGCGCCATTCGCACAGGGCCGGCTGCGGCTGCAGGAGTTCGGTCAAGGCATTGCAGGGCCAGCCACCACCGGGCAGCTCGGCGTCCAGCGCCGCGAAGCCGCTTGACACCACAGACTGGTTGGCCTGACTCAGGTCGGTGCCGCGCCAGATGGCTTGGGCGACCTGGCCTGGTAGCTGGCACAGGTCAAACGGCTGCGCCGCCGCATCACTTGGCGGAGGCGATGCGTTGACGATCCATTGCAGTGCGGCGGACATGGCGTTTTGGCTTTGTTTGAATACTGGTTAAAAACACAGTATAGCCAAATCGCCAAAAAATCAAAGTGCGCAAACTTCCGCAGCAATGTCCAGCGATTGAAGGCGCAGCGCAGGATCAAAAATATCGCACACCAGCATGAACTCATCGGCCTGCGTCTGCTGTGCCAGCGCCGTGAGACCGGCGCGCACCTTGTCCGGACCGCCGATGACCGCGGCACCCAGAAAGTCGTTGATGGCAGAGCGCTCCTGGGGGTGCAACTGTTGCATGAAGTTTTTCACCGGCGGCTGCAGCGGGCTACGGTCTCCGGTCAGGATCCCGAGCACGCGCTGGTAGGTGCTGCTGGCCAGAAACTCAGCCTCATCATCACTGGGTGCGGCGATCAATGGCACGCCGATCACCACGTAGGGCTGGCTCAACACCTTGGACGGCTTGAACAAGCGCCGGTACAGGTCAATGGCCTGCAACATCATGCGGGGTGCAAAGTGCGAGGCAAAGGCGTAGGGCAGGCCGCGTTCTGCCGCCAGTTGCGCCGAGAACAGGCTGGAGCCCAGCAACCAGATCGGCACCCCGGTGCCCGCGCCCGGCATGGCGACGATGCGCTGGCCCGGTTGCACCGGCCCCAGCAGATGTTGCAGTTCGGCGACGTCGCGCGGAAAGTCCAGCTCGGTCTCGACCCGGTCGCGGCGCAGGGCCTGCATGGTGAGCCGGTCGGTGCCCGGCGCCCGGCCCAGCCCCAGGTCAATGCGGTTGGGGTACAACTCGGCCAGTGTGCCAAAGGCTTCGGCCACCACAAGCGGCGCGTGGTTGGGCAGCATGATGCCGCCCGAGCCCACCCGAATGTGTTGTGTGCCCCCGGCCAGGTAGCCCACCAGCACGGCCGTGGCCGAGCTGGCAATGCTGGCCATGTTGTGGTGTTCGGCCACCCAGTAGCGGGTAAAGCCCAGCGCCTCGGCATGTTGCGCGGTGCGAAGGGAATTGGCCAGTGCGTCTGCTACCGTAGCCCCTTCGCGCAGGTTGACCAGGTCCAGCATGGACAAGGCGGTTTTTTTCAGGGAATTCATGGCGTTTTGTCTATTCAGTAAATTGCGCTGCGGGAAATTCCAGCAGCTTGAGATGGCCTTTGCCCGAACCCAGCAGGTGCTTGAGGGCCAGGCGGTAGGTGTCGAGGTTGAATGCCAGCGGCTCGGTGCGGCTGCGTAATGCGTCTTGCAGGTCCTCGTCTGAATGCACCGTGGCCAGGTGACACCATTGGTCAAACAGGTGGATGTCGGTGCGCCCGGTGCGCGCGTTGTGTTCGCGCAAACCCACTGTGCCGGCAAAAGGCCAGACCTGCAGCTTGTTGCCAGCCAGCGCCATTTGCAGGCGCAGGTGGTGGCGCTCGGGCGCTTCTTCGCCACAACACACGCCCTTGCACTGGCCGATCTGGTGGCCAAAACAGCGGCCCTTGCTAGACTCCAGCCCCAGCGCTTGCAGGCACAGCCCCTGCGCCTCAGCGAGCTCGCGAAGCTGGCTTTGGGCCTGGTTTCTGGAACGGTAGGGGCCGTATAGCGCGCCAAATTGTTCCGGCACCAGTTCGCTGCCACGCACCAGCGTCAGCAGCGGGCGGCTGTTGGGGTTGGCCTCAAGCCGCCAGGCGCACAGCTCGCCTTCACGGCGCAACTGGCGGTTGTGAACGGGTTGGCGCGCCTTGACCAGCCGCGCTTCCAGCAGCAGGGCGCCAAGCTCTCCGGCGGTCTCGATCCACTCGATGCGCCTTATTTCCTGCGCGATGCGCATCTCGCGGGCGTTTCGGCTGGCGGCCTGAAAGTGCGACATCACCCGGCTGCGCAGCTTGACACTCTTGCCGATGTACAGCGGCAGCGGGCTATCACCGTAAAACAGGTAAACCCCGGGTGTCTCCGGGATGTCCGAGACTTTGGTGTCGAGCTGCGGTGGCAACGCCGCGCTGCCTTGCAACAAACTCTGCGCATGGCCGGCCACATGCTCTGCACCCAGCTCGGATTGGGCCAAACTGAGCCAGCTTTGCATCACCTCGACATCGCCCATGGCGCGATGCCGGGCGGCGCTGATCAGGCCGTGGCGCTGCATGATGGCATCCAGACCATGGCCTTTGAACTGCGGGTACAACAGCCTTGAGAGGCGCACCGTGCACAGAGTTTTGACGCGCAGCGCCACGTCCATACGGCTGAGTTCATTGAGCAGAAAACCATGGTCAAAACGCACGTTGTGTGCCACCAGCACCGCACCGTCGAGCAGGGCCAGCAGTTCAGGAGCCACCTCGGAAAAGCACGGCGCGTTGGCCACCATGCTGTTGCTAATGCCGGTGAGTTGCTCGATGAAGTTTGAGACATGCACGCCCGGATTCACCAGAGTGCTCCAGCGCGCCACCTCCACCCCTTGCTCCACCCGCACGGCGGCGATTTCAGTGATGCGGTCACGCACCGGGTTGCCACCGGTGGTTTCAAGGTCAAGCAGCACGTAGCAGGGCAGCATGGCGTGCAGGCTCAGCGCCGCTTAAACAATGTCAAAGACATGAATGGAATAGCGGCCCTGGCGGCGGTCGGCAAAAAAACGCTTCAGGGTCTCGCCCACGGTTCTGAAGGCGATTTCGTCCCAGGGGATTTCATGCTCGGCAAACAGGCGGGCTTCGAGGGTTTCAAAGCCGGGATCGAACTGGTCGCTTAGCAACTGGGCGCGGTAAAACAGGTGCACCTGACCGACGCGCGGAATGTTCACCATCGAAAAAAACTCGCCCATCTCAAATTGTGCGCCCGACTCTTCCAGGGTTTCGCGTGCCGCACCTTCGCTCACGGTCTCATTGAGCTCCATGAAGCCCGCCGGTAGCGTCCACTTGCCCCAGCGCGGCTCGATGTTGCGCTTGCACAGCAGCACCTTGTCGCCCAGGATCGGAATGGTACCGACCACGTTGAGCGGGTTTTCGTAGTGCACGGTCTGGCAGGTCGGGCACACCGCGCGCTGTTTGGTGTCGCCATCGTCGGGCAGCCGGTACACCACGGCCGTGCCGCAGCTTTTGCAGTGCTTGATCGGGGGGCGGTGCATGAACTTAAACCACCTTCAGTTCAATGTCGGTCAGGCCGCTGACGCTGCCCTTGAGCGAATCGCCCGGCACCACAGCGCCCACGCCGGCCGGGGTGCCGGTGTAGATCAGGTCGCCGGGCTGCAGTTCCCAGGCGGCGGAGAGCTGGCAAATAGTCTCGGCAATGTTCCAGATCAGCTGTTCCACCGTGCTGTTTTGGCGCACCACCTGGTTGACCCGCAGTTGAATGGTGGCGTGCGTGATGTCGCCCGCCGCCTCTTTGGGCGTGATGGGGCCAATCGGGGCCGAATGGTCGAAGCCCTTGCCAATGCACCACGGGCGGCCCTGGGCCTTCATCTCGTTTTGCAGGTCGCGCCGGGTCATGTCCAGGCCCACGGCGTAGCCATAGATGTGCTGTTCGGCCTGCGCCACGTCAATGTTTTTGCCGCCCGTGCCAATCGCCACCACCAGTTCAATTTCATGGTGCAGGTTTTTGGTCAGGCCGGGGTAGGGCAGGGGCGTGACGCTGCCGGGCACCGCCACCAGCACCGCATCGGCCGGTTTCATGAAGAAAAAGGGCGGCTCGCGCCCGCTGTGTCCCATCTCTTGGGCGTGTTCGGCGTAATTGCGGCCAACGCAGTAGATGCGGTGCACCGGAAACCGGGCGGTGGTGCCGACCACCGGCACGGTCACGGTGGGCGCAGCAGGAAAAACGGTGTTCATGGTGGTCTTTTGTTCAGTCTGACTTGGCGACCAGCTCGAAATGTTCCACCACCGGCGGGCTGGCAAAAAACGGCCCTACGATGGCGCGCCATTCGGCAAACGCCGGGGATCCCCTGAAACCCACCGTATGGTCTTCCAGCGTGGTCCAGAAAATTTGCAGAACGTAGCGCTGCGGGTTTTCAATGCAACGGTTGACCTTGAAACCCTCAAATCCTTCTGAATGGGCAATGACGGTTTTCAGGCCGCGTTGAATGGCCTCTTCAAAGGCGGCGTTCTGGCCGGGCTGGATCGAAAAATCGGCGAGTTCAAGAATCATAAAAATCTCCGCTGGGGGTGGGTTAATTCGATAAGCAGCGAGTCTAGCGTTTTCAACCCGCCAGCAAGGTCGAACGGCTTTAGGACTGAGGTATGCTGGGGACATGAACCACACCACCTTTATTCCTGGCAAAGATGCCGCCCTTGAATCCACCATCAGCACGCTGCAAGGCAAGCTGCAAGCCCTGGGTTTCCACATTGAAGAGCGCAGCTGGCTCAACCCGGTTGATGGCATCTGGTCGGTCCACATCCGCGACCGAGACTGCACGCTGATGTTTGCCAACGGCAAGGGCGCCAGCCGCCTGGCCTGCCTGGCCAGCGCCCTGGGTGAGTTTTTTGAGCGCCTGTCCACGCATTATTTCTGGACCCATTTTTACCTGGGCCCCGATGTCACCGGGCGTGACCATGTGCATTTCCCACAGGAGCGCTGGTTTGAGGTGCCTGCCGACGAGCAGTGGCCCGTCGAGTTGCTCACGCCCGAATTACACGCGCTGTACAACCCGCAAGGCAACATTGACGCCAGCAGCCTGGTCGATTTCAACTCCGGCGCCACCGAGCGCGGCATCTGCGCCCTGCCTTACGTGCGCCAGAGCGACGGCAAAACCGTCTATTTCCCGGTCAACATCATTGGCAACCTGTACGTCAGCAACGGCATGTCGGCGGGGAATACGCAAATGGAGGCGCGCACCCAGGCGCTGTCCGAGATTTTCGAGCGTGCCATCAAGGCGCGCATCATTAGCCAGGGCCTGTGCCTGCCCGACGTGCCCGAGGCCGTGATCGCACGCTACCCGCGCATTGCGCGTGGCATTGCCGCGCTGCGCGAAGCCGGGTTTGGCATTTTGGTGAAAGACGCGTCGCTGGGCGGGCAGTACCCGGTGATGAATGTCACGCTGCTCAATCCTTTGGACCAGGGCTGTTTTGCCAGCTTTGGCGCCCATCCGCGTTTTGAAGTGGCGTTGGAGCGCGCGCTCACCGAATTGCTGCAGGGTCGGGCGCTCGATGCCTTGTCAGGCTTCCCGGCCCCCGGCTTTGATCTGGACGAAGCGGCCAGCTCCACCAACATCGAGATCCATTTTGTGGATTCCAGCGGCGTCATCCACTGGAAGTTTCTGGGTGATGTGCCCGACTTCGAGTTTGTCGACTGGAACTTCAGCAGCACCACGGCCGAAGACTACGCCTGGAATCTGGAGCGTTTGCAACATGACGGCCATGAGGTTTACATTGCCGACTTCACCCAGCTTGGCGTCTATGCCTGCCGCATTCTGGTGCCCGGCCTGTCCGAGATTTATCCGATCGACGACCTTGAGTTCGAGAACAACAGCGTCGCCAACCAGTTCCGTGAAGCCATCCTGAACCTTCCCGATCTGGATGACGAAGAATGCACCGATCTGCTTGAAACGCTCAATGAATCCAGCCTGGCGGACCACCGTCCGGTAGCTGGCCTGATTGGCATGGCGGCCGATGCCGGGTCTTTCTGGAGCGACCTGCGCCTGGGTGAACTCAAGACCCTGCTGGCCCTGGCGGTGGGCGACGAGGCCGCCACGCTGGAGGGCTGTGAATGGATTCTCAACTTTGACCAGGTCAACCCGCAGCGCAAGCGGGTCTACGCCTGCATCCAGAACCTCATCAACCTGGCCGACATGGGCGACAGCGGGCCTTATCTTGACACCATGGCGCTGCTGTATGGTGCCGGCCCGCTGGCGCAGGCGCACGCGCTCATCATGCAGGAGGACCGTTTCATGGGTCTGGGCGCACCGGGCCTGGCGCTGGACGGCTGCGAGATGCACCACAAGTTGCTGGCGGCCTACGACAAGATTCATGCAGCGGTTTGAGCAAGGGTTTCTAACGCCTGACTGGCCAGCACCCGATGGCGTTCACGCCATTTGCACCACGCGCGCGGGCGGCGTGTCTTCTGTGCCCTATGACAGCCTGAACCTTGGTGACCATGTGGGCGATGACCCTGTCCATGTGGCCGCCAACCGGGCCATTTTTGCGCAGGCCATCGGCGCGCACCCGGTTTTTTTGAACCAGGTCCACGGCACCCAGGTGGCAACACTCGATGCCTCAACCCCGGACGGCACCATGGCCGACGGCTGCCTGACCGATCAGCCCGGCCTGGCCTGTACCGTGATGGTGGCCGACTGCCTGCCGGTGTTATTCACCGCAGCCAATGGTCTCCGGGTGGCTGCGGCCCATGCCGGCTGGCGCGGCTTGGTCGGAGCAGATGGGGCAGGAATTCTTGAGACAACGGTCCAGCGCTTGCAGGCCGCAGACATGCAGGCCAGCGACATCATCGCCTGGCTGGGGCCGTGCATTGGCCCGGCGGCTTTTGAAGTGGGTGACGAAGTCCGAGCAGCTTTCACCGCGAGCGATGCTCGGGCGGGCGACTTTTTCAAGCCCCTGACACCGGGCAAATGGCTGGCCGATCTGGCCGCTTTGGCGCGCTTGCGGCTGCGCGCCATGGGCATCAGCCAGATTTATGGCAACGACAGCAGCCCTGCCTGGTGCACGGTGGGCAACGCATCACACTTCTTTTCCTACCGGCGCGACCAGGTCACCGGCCGCTTCTGCGCCAGCATCTGGCGAGCGCTCTGAGGCCTCCTGTGCAGCCTGAAGCTCGGCGTTTTCTTTCGCCCGGATGGCACGCTTGCGGGCTGGCGTCCCCATCACATACAGCACCAGTGCCAGGGGGAGCAGGCCATACAGGACAAAAGTGATGATGCCGCCCAGCAGCGTGCCGGTGCTGTGGGTGGCCTCGGCCACAGCCATGAGAATGGCCACGTAGAGCCAGGCGATTGCAACGATGTACATGAAGGGGAAGTAATTTTTTAAGACAATTGGACCGAGTCAGGTTTTCGAAGGGTGGACCGACGATACTAATAGATTCGTTGAATGACCAACTCAGATAAGGTATACGCATGAAAGAAGAAGTTCAGGAACTCTGGCTCCAATCAGCCAAAAATTTTCAGCAAACCATGGCCGAAAGCATGACCAAGGCTTTTGAGTCATTCCAGAACATGGATTTGGGCGACGCGAGTGCCAAGATGATGAATCCCGTCGCCAAGCACCCCAAGATCAAGTTTGCGCCAGAAAAATTGCAGGCGCTGCAGCATGAGTACATGCGGGAGGCGGGCGATTTATGGGCCGACAGCGTTCAGGGCAAGCTGTCCGTCACGGACCGACGCTTTGCCGACGCAGCCTGGGCAGAAAATCCGGTGGCCACGTTCACCGCCGCCGCCTACCTGCTCAACGCCAAAACGCTCACCCAATTGGCCGATGCGGTAGAGACCGATGCCAAAACCCGCGCCCGCATCCGCTTTGCCGTTGAGCAGATCAACGCTGCCACCGCCCCCAGCAACTTCATGGCCCTGAACGCCGAGGCGCAACAAAAAGCCATTGAAAGCCAGGGCAAAAGCATCGCCCAAGGCCTTCAAAACCTGCTCCATGACATGCAGCAAGGCCATGTGTCGATGACCGACGAAAGCCTTTTCGAAGTCGGCAAAAACGTGGCCACCACCGAAGGCGCCGTGGTGTTTGAGAATGAACTGTTCCAGCTCATCGAGTACAAACCCCTGACTGACAAGGTGTTTGAAAAGCCTTTCCTGCTGGTGCCACCGAGCATCAACAAGTTTTATATTCTTGATCTCCAGCCTGAAAACTCTGTGGTGCGTTACGCCGTGTCGCAGGGCCACCGCACTTTCTTGGTGAGCTGGCGCAATCCGGACGCGTCTTTGGCCAAGGCCACTTGGGACGATTACATCGAAAACGCGGTCATCAAGGCCATCACCGTCACACAAGAAGTATCGGGCTCCAAAACCATCAACGCGCTGGGCTTCTGCGTGGGCGGCACCATGCTGGGCACCGCCTTGGCCGTGTTGGCCGCGCGTGGTGAAAAACCGGTGGCCAGCGCCACGTTTTTGACCTCCATGCTTGATTTTTCTGACACCGGCGTGCTTGACCTGTTCATTGACGAAGGTTTTGTCAAATACCGCGAGCAGGAAATGGGCAAGGGTGGCCTGATGAAGGGCAAAGACCTCGCCAGCACCTTCAGCTTTTTACGCCCCAACGAACTGGTGTGGAATTACGTGGTGGGCAACTACCTCAAGGGCGAAACCCCACCGCCCTTTGACCTGCTTTACTGGAACAGCGATTCCACCAACCTGCCGGGCCCGTTTTACGCCTGGTACCTGCGCAACACCTACCTTGAAAACAACCTCACCAAGCCCGGCAAAGCCACGGTCTGCGGCGAGCAGGTTGACTTGGGCAAGGTTGATATTCCGGTGTACATCTATGGCTCGCGTGAAGACCATATCGTGCCGATCAACGGCGCGTATGCCACCACACAATTTTTGCCAGGCAAAAAACGTTTCGTCATGGGCGCCTCAGGTCACATTGCCGGCGTGATCAACCCACCCGCAAAGGGCAAGCGCAGCCACTGGATTCGCGAAGACGGCAAGCTGCCCAAAGCGCACGAGCAATGGCTTGAAGGTGCGGTTGAGCACAAGGGCAGCTGGTGGACCGACTGGTCGAACTGGCTGGCCGCCCAGGCCGGCAAAGAGATCGCCGCGCCCAAGACCTTCGGCAAGGGCAAGTACAAGGCCATCGAGCCCGCGCCAGGCCGCTACGTCAAGGCCAAAGCCTAAATTTTCATTTTTTTAACCAGGACTCAGGAGACATCATGGAAGATATCGTCATCGTCGCGGCAGCTCGTACTGCAGTTGGTAAATTTGGTGGTTCATTGGCCAAAATTGCGGCCCCCGATTTGGGCGCCATCGTCATCAAGGCCCTGCTCGAGCAGACCGGCGTCAAGGCTGACCAGATTGGCGAAGTCATCATGGGCCAGGTGCTGGCCGCGGGTGCAGGCCAGAATCCGGCCCGCCAAACCCTGATCAAGGCCGGTATTGCCCAAGAAACGCCGGCCCTCACCATCAACGCCGTCTGCGGCTCCGGTTTGAAGGCTGTCATGCTCGCCGCCCAGTCGATCGCCTTTGGCGACAGCGAAATTGTGATTGCCGGTGGCCAGGAAAACATGAGCGCCTCTCCGCACGTGCTCATGGGCAGCCGTGACGGCCAGCGCATGGGCGACTGGAAAATGGTCGACACCATGATCAACGACGGCCTGTGGGACGTCTACAACAAATACCACATGGGCATCACCGCTGAAAACGTCGCCAAAGCGCAAGGCGTTACCCGCGAAATGCAAGACGTTCTGGCCCTGGCCAGCCAGCAAAAGGCGGCTGCCGCCCAGGCTGCCGGCAAGTTCAAGGACGAGATCGTCCCCGTCATCATTCCCCAGAAAAAGGGCGACCCGCTGGTGTTTGACGCCGACGAATTCATCAACAAGAAAACCAATGCCGAAAGCCTGGCCGGTCTGCGCCCCGCCTTCGACAAGGCTGGCAGCGTCACCGCTGGCAACGCGTCCGGCATCAATGATGGCGCTGCTGCCGTCATGGTCATGAAAGCCAGCAAGGCTGCCGCTTTGGGTCTCAAGCCCATGGCCACGATCAAGAGCTTCGGTACCACCGGCCTTGACCCCGCCATCATGGGCATGGGACCGGTCTCGGCCTCACGCAAGGCGCTGACCCGTGCCGGCTGGACTGTGGCTGACGTCGACCTGTTCGAGTTGAACGAGGCCTTTGCCGCCCAGGCTTGTGCCGTCAACCAGGAACTCGCCGTCGACATCACCAAAGTCAACGTCAACGGCGGCGCCATTGCCCTGGGCCACCCGATTGGCGCGTCCGGTTGCCGCATTCTGGTGACCCTGCTGCACGAGATGCAGCGCCGCGATGCCAAAAAAGGCTTGGCCGCGTTGTGTATTGGCGGCGGCATGGGGGTTTCCCTCTGCCTGGAACGCTAATTATTTGATCTAATTCGGTCAGGCAACTGAAGGCCGAATTTTGTCGGGTCGAATTCATTCGACCCGGTTTTTAATTTTACAAAGAGGAGTAGTTTTATGAGTCAAAAAGTAGCATACGTCACCGGTGGTATGGGTGGCATCGGAACCGCCATCTGCCAGCGCCTGAACAAAGAGGGCTTTACCGTGATTGCCGGCTGCGGCCCCACCCGTGACTACGCCAAGTGGTTGGCCGAACAAGCCGCTCTGGGCTACACGTTTTACGCGTCTGCCGGCAATGTGGGCGACTGGGACTCCACCGTGGAGGCTTTCTCCAAAGCCAAGGCCGAGCACGGCAACATCGACGTGCTGATCAACAACGCCGGCATCACCCGTGACCGCATGTTTGTCAAAATGTCGCGTGAAGACTGGGACGCAGTGATCGAAACCAACCTCAACTCCATGTTCAACGTGACCAAGCAAGTGGTCGGCGACATGGTTGAAAAGGGCTGGGGCCGCATCATCAACATCTCCAGCGTGAACGGCGTCAAGGGCCAGGCGGGACAAACCAACTATTCGGCTGCCAAGGCAGGCATGCACGGTTTCAGCATGGCCCTGGCGCAGGAACTGGCCACCAAAGGCGTGACGGTGAACACCGTCAGCCCGGGCTACATCGGTACCGACATGGTCAAGGCAATCCGCCAGGAAGTGCTCGACAAGATCATTGCCACCGTGCCGGTCAAGCGGTTGGGCGAGCCCTCCGAGATCGCTTCCATCATCGCCTGGCTGGCGTCTGACGAAGGCGGCTATGCCACCGGCGCCGAGTTCTCGGTGAATGGCGGCCTGCACATGGGCTAAGACGTTAAGGCAGGTGTGTTGTAGCAGCAGGTCTGCATATTGTCTCGTACACTAAATACCATGACACGCTACAACACCCCTTTTGAAATCCACGTGCATGGCCAGGTGAGCCTGCGTGGTGATGTGACGTTTGAGCATCTGCAAGATGCGCTCAAACCGCTCTGGAAATACGCCGGCGGCCGTTCCCTGGCCGATGCGGCGGGCAGTTTTTACGAAGACGAGCCCGGCATTCAATTCGATGCCAAAGACCATTTGCTGCAAATGTGCTGGACCGTCGAGGGCGACGATGACTTTCGCCAGTCCCTGGACGAAATGTGCATGAATCTCAACGATGTGGCCCTGACCGGCGCTGCCATCGAGGTGACTTTTTACGACACCGATTTTGAAGACGAGGATGAGGACGCTGATCCCGAGGCCGAGTCGCGCGACGACTTCATCATGCTGTTTGTCGGCCCCGATCCGGCCGCCATCATGCAGGTGCAGCGCGATTTGCTGGTGCAGGACGTGATCGGCCTGATGGAGCGTCATTTTGATGGCGCCGAACTCGGCGGCGTGGTGGCGGCGGTCGATCAGTTGTTCAGCCAGCGCTTCAACGACCTGGTCAATTCACTGCAGTTGGGCAAGCCCCCGCGCGGCACCGGCGGCGGCACCAGCGGCATGGGCCATGGCGGCCGCAAGCCGCGCCATCTCCATTAATTTTGCGGTGTAGGGCGACGGGTTACGCGTACTTGCGCAATTCCTGCTTGGCAATCGCATTTCGGTGCACCTCATCGGGTCCATCGGCAAAGCGCAGCGTGCGCGCACAGGTGTAGGCGTAGGCCAGCGGAAAGTCGTCACACATGCCGGCGCCGCCAAAGGCCTGCATGGCCCAGTCGATCACCTCGCAGGCCATCCTGGGGGCCACCACCTTGATCATGGCGATCTCGTTTTTGGCCAGCTTGTTGCCGCCGACATCCATCATCCAGGCCGCTTTGAGCGTGAGCAGGCGCGCCATGTCGATCTTGCAGCGGGCTTCGGCAATACGCTCCTGCGTCACCGTTTGAGCAGCCAGTGGTTTGCCGAAGGCCACCCGGCTTGCCACGCGCTTGCACATCAATTCCAGCGCCCGTTCCGCTAGCCCGATGAGCCGCATGCAGTGGTGAATGCGCCCCGGTCCGAGGCGCCCCTGGGCGATCTCGAAGCCGCGGCCTTCACCCAGCAGAATGTTGCTCGCCGGAACCCGAACATCCCTGAATGAAATTTCCATGTGGCCGTGGGGCGCGTCGTCGTAGCCCATGACGTTGAGCGGACGCAGCACCTGGACACCGGGCGTGTTGGCGGGCACCAGGATCATGCTCTGCTGGGCGTGGCGCTCGGCCAAGGGGTCGGTCTTGCCCATCACGATGTAGATGGCGCAGCGCGGGTCGCCAGCGCCGCTGATCCACCACTTGCGGCCGTTGATCACATAGTGATCGCCGTCCCGCGTCATGCTGGTCTCGATGTTGGTGGCGTCACTGGACGCGACGTCGGGCTCGGTCATGGCAAAGGCCGAGCGGATGGCACCGTCCAGCAGGGGTTTGAGCCAGCGCATCTTGTGTTCTGTTGCGCCATAGCGGGCGATGGTCTCCATGTTGCCGGTGTCCGGCGCCGAGCAGTTGAAGACTTCACTCGCCCAGGGCACACGACCCATGATTTCGGCCAGCGGCGCGTATTCCTGGTTGGTCAGGCCGGCGCCGTCAAAGCCGGCCGCCTGGGCGCTGTCCACCGGCAAAAACAGGTTCCACAGGCCCTGATCGCGGGCTTCGAGCTTGAGTTTTTCAATGGTCTGCAGTGGCGACCAGCGCTTGCCCAAAGTGGTGTTGACTGCGACTTCCGCCTGGTGTTCTCCCTCGGCAGGGTAAATGTGCTCAGCCATGAACTGCAGCAGTTTGGCCTGCAGCGCTTTGGTTTTGGGCGAGTAGTCAAAGTCCATGGGGCACTTTCAAAAAAACAGGGTTGGGTCTCATGCGCGCCGGGCGAACTGCCACGCCAGCTCGGCCAGGGGACGGGCACCCGCGGCCGCGCTGACAGCCTGCGCGCTGGCGGCCGTGCCGTCCTCCACCCGCTTGCCGATGCCTTGCAGAATGGCGGCCATGCGAAACAGGTTGTAGGCCATGTAAAAGTTCCAGTCCTGCGCCAGTCGCTCGGGCGTGGTCAGTCCTGTTTGTTCACAATACTGGCGGATGTAATTTTCTTCCGACGGAATGCCCAGGTTCGCCAGTTCGAGCCCGCCAATGCCGCGGAATGCGCCGGGCGTGATGTGCCAGGCCATGCAGTGGTAGCTGAAGTCGGCCAGCGGATGGCCGAGCGTGGAGAGCTCCCAGTCCAGCACGGCGATGATGCGCGGCTCGGTGGGGTGGAACATCAGGTTGTCGAGCCGGTAGTCGCCATGCACGATGCTGACCATGGCAGGGTCGCGTGCCATGGCCGGAATGTGATCGGGCAGCCATGCCATGAGGAGATCCATCTGGGCGATGGGCTGCGTGATGGAGGCCACATACTGCCGGCTCCAGCGGCCGATCTGGCGCTCGAAATAATTGCCGGGTTTGCCGTAGCTGGCCAAACCGCGTTGTGTGTAGTCCACGCTGTGCAGCGTCGCGAGCACGCGGTTCATCTCGTAGTAAATCGCCGAACGCTCAGCAGGAGTCATGCCGGGCAAGGACTGGTCCCAAAAAATGCGCCCCTCCATGAACGCCATGATGTAAAAAGCGCGGCCAATGACCGACTCGTCGGCACACAGGCACAGCATGCGCGGCACTGGAACTGCAGTGCCCGCCAGGCCCGACATCACGGCAAACTCGCGCTCGATGGCGTGCGCCGAAGGCAGCAGCCGGGCGGCAGGCCCGGGCTTGCTTCGCATGACATAAGTTTGCGACGGCGTGATGAGCTTGAAGGTGGGGTTGGACTGCCCACCCTCGAAGGCTTCGAGCGTCAACGGACCCGCAAAGCCGGGCAAGTGGACATGCAGCCAGACGGCCAGCGCGGCGCTGTCGAAGGGTTCGGTGTCAAGCTGCTGCATCGGCTAGAGGTTTGAAGTCGCGATGCGCATCAGGGTCTCGCGGTCGCGCACGACCAGGCCACCGGGTTCGATACGGATGGCCTCCTCGCGCTCCATGGCCTTGAGTTCCTGGTTCACGCGCTGACGCGAGGCGCCGAGCAACTGGGCCAGTTCCTCCTGCGCCAATTGCAAACCGATGCGCATTTCTGCGCCATTGCTCAGTGAGGGCACGCCGTAGCTGCGCACCAGATGCAGCAGCTGCTTGGCCAGTCGTGCCCGCAAGGGCAGGGTGTTGAGATCCTCCACCAGGCCATACAGCTGGCGGATGCGCCGGGCATGCAGACGCAGCAGGGCCTCGTAGAGTTCGGCATGCTGCGCCAGGATCTTGTTGAAGTCGGCGCGCGCCACGCACAGCAGGGTGCTGTCGCCGTGGGCATAGACATCGTGGGTGCGGCGGTCGCCATCGAACATCGCCACGTCGCCAAACCAGATCCCGGGCTCGACGTAGGTCAGCGTGATCTGCTTGCCCGAAATGGTGGTTGAACTGACGCGCACCGCCCCCTTGGCGCAGGCGATCCACTCCAGGGCCTGCTCGCCGCGGGCAGTAATCAGGTCGCCGTCCTGGTAGCGTCGAACGTAGGCACATCGCAATATATCGTGTCGAAGAGAGGGTGAAAGACCAGAAAACCAGCGCCCGGCATTGATGGCTGAACGCTCTTCGATGGTAAGGATGGGCTCGTTCATGGGCTGTCGTGTAGGTGACTCGAAACGGCTGGGGAGTCAACTTGGCGACTCATCAGCTCTTTAAAAACTACCGCCGCACCTGCAGGGCACCGGGATTGACGATGTTGGTCGGGCGGCCCTTGATGAAGTTGATGACATTGTCAAAGGCAGCGCTGAAATACATCTCGTAGCTGTCTTGCTCCACGTAACCGATGTGCGGTGTGCAAATGCAGTTTTCCAGACGCAACAAGGCGTGGCCCTGCAAAATGGGCTCGCTTTCATACACGTCAACCGCGCCCAGGCCTGGGCGACCGCGATTGAGCGCGCAAATCAGGGCGTCGTGTTCAATCAGCTCGGCCCGTGAGGTATTGACCAGCAGGGCGGTGGGTTTCATGCGTGAAAGGTCTTCCAGGCGCACGATGCCCTGGGTTTGCTCGTTCAGGCGCAGATGCAGCGACAGCACATCAGACTCTTCGAAAAATGCATCGCGACTCGACGCTGCCTCATAGCCCTGCTGTATGGCCAGTTCCCGGCTGGGGGCGCGACCCCACACCAAGATCCGCATGCCAAAAGCCTTGCCGTAACCGGCCACCAGTTGCCCGATGCGGCCAAAGCCCCAAATGCCCAGAGTTCGGCCCCGCAGGACGGTGCCCAAGCCAAAGTTGGCCGGCATGGCACTGGATTTCAGCCCGGACTGTTGCCAGGCACCGTGCTTGAGGTTGCCGATGTACTGTGGCAGCCGTCGCGTTGCGGCCATGACCAGCGCCCAGGTCAATTCTGCCGGCGCCACAGGTGAGCCGGTGCCCTCGGCCACCGCAATGCCCCGCTCGGTGCAGGCAGTGACATCGAGGTGGCTGCCAACACGCCCGGTTTGGGCAATCAGCTTGAGTTTGGGCAGCTTCTCGATCAGTGCGCGGGGCATGTGGGTGCGCTCACGGTTGAGCACAATCACGTCGGCATCCTTGAGTCGCACCGACAGTTGTCCCAAGCCCTTGACAGTGTTGGTATAGACCTTGGCTTGGTAAGACTCCAACTTGGCCGAACAGTCCAGCTTGCGCACCGCGTCTTGGTAATCATCCAGTATCACAATATTCATGACATGGATTGTGCCTTGACGCGCAGCGCTGGCGCGAAAGCTTGCCCAAAAATTGGACGAGCCAAACGCCTCGGGGCTTGTGAAGCAATAAGTTATTGCTTCACAAGCCCTTGGTGGCTGAGTTCAAACGCGGCCAAACGATCGAGTTCAGCGCAGACATCGGCCATGCGCCCTGAAATCACCAGGCGCCCCGCCTGTGCGCTGGTTTGATCGGCCTCCAGCACACGCAGTACGCGCAACGGCCGCAATGCGCCTGCACTGCCTCGGGTGCAGGCCCGGGGCGTGGCTGCCTTGAAGTGAACGATGTTCGAAAAGTGGTGGGGTTCTGAAAATGTGATGTTCATTTTGCTTGATTCTGGCGGTTGGAACGGTGGGCAATGGCGAGTTTTGCAGGAGGCTACATCAGCATGGTGTTGCGGATCAGGCCGACCGCCAGGCCCTCGATTTCAAAGGCTTCGCCCGGCTCGACCACGATGGTCTGGTAGTCGGGGTTCTCGGGATGGAGCTCAATCAGCTTGTCGTGGCGCATGAAGCGCTTGACGGTGACTTCATCGCCGAGCCGGGCCACCACGATCTGGCCGTTTTTGGCTTCGCGGGTGCTTTGCACTGCCAGCAGGTCACCGTCCATGATGCCTGCATCGCGCATCGACATGCCGCGCACTTTGAGCAGATAGTCGGGCTTGCGCTGGAACAGGCTGTCTTCCACGTAATAGGTTTTGTCGATGTGTTCCTGCGCCAAAATGGGTGCACCGGCCGCCACGCGCCCGATCAGGGGCAGGGCGAGTTGGCCCGCAAAGTCTGCAACCGACTGCACCAGGGACTTGCTGCGCGATGCGTTGATGGCCTGCAAGGTGTCGCTTTTCAGGCGAATGCCGCGCGACGTGCCGCTGACCAGCTCGATGGCGCCCTTTCGGGCCAGCGCCTGCAAATGCTCTTCGGCGGCGTTGGCTGACTTGAAGCCGAGCTCGGTGGCAATTTCGGCGCGTGTGGGTGGCGCCCCGGTGCTGGCAATGGCGCGCTGGATAAGATCGAGGATCTGTTGCTGGCGATCAGTCAGTTTGGGTCTGATGAGCATGACGACTCCTGGGGTGAGGGTGAAACAAACTACTGGGTTCTTATCCAGTACCTGTATTTTTAACCAGTTTTAGAAAGACTGCAAGTGGTGAATCAAAAAAACTTGAAAACGATTGTTGTGCTGGGCACCGGCGGCACCATTGCCGGCACTGCGACCGATGCCTCCGACAACCTTGGCTATCGCGCTGCCCAGGTGGGAGTGGCCCAATTGATGGCTGGCGTGCCAGGCATGTCGGAGGTGCTTGCAGGTCATGCCCTGGTCTGCGAGCAGGTGGCGCAAATTGACAGCAAGGACATGAGCTTTGCCATCTGGACGACGCTGGCGCTGCGCGTGCAGCAGCACCTGGCGCAAGACGATGTGGCAGGCGTCGTCATCACGCACGGCACCGACACACTCGAAGAGACCGCCTTTTTCCTGCATGCCGTGCTGCCCGCCGCGCTGCAGTTGCAAAAGCCGGTGGTGCTGACCTGCGCCATGCGGCCGGCCTCGAGCCTTAACCCCGACGGCCCGCAGAATTTGCTTGATGCGGTGGCACTGGCTCGCACCGACGGCGCCTGCGGTGTGATGGCGGTGTGTGCCGGCGTGGTGCACAGTGCCCTGGCTGTGCAGAAAGTGCATGTGTACCGACCCGACGCCTTCAGTTCGGGCGACGCCGGGCCGCTGGGTTTTATGGAGGAAGGTCGCCTGCGCCAGGTCAAAAACTGGCCGCTCACGCTGAGCCACCAAGCGGCAATCTCATCCGAAAAAATCGCCACCATCCCGGCATGGCCGCGGGTCGAGATTGTCATGAACTACGCCGGTGGCAGCGCTGCTGTGGTGGCTGCGCTGCTGCAACCGTTGCCCGGGGTGGTTCCACTGCAAGGGCTGATCGTGGCCGGCACCGGGAATGGCACGCTTCATGTTGAACTGGTCGAAGCACTGCAGCGCGCCAAGCAGGCCGGAGTGCGGGTGCTGCGCGCCAGTCGCTGTGGCGAGGGGCGCGTGTTGCCGGTGGCCGGCAGCGTTTTTGCCGACAGCAAGGGGCTTTCGCCCGTCAAGGCCCGGGTGGCCCTGATGCTGTCACTGATGATTGACGCTTGTTGTGGGGCAGACCACTCGCGCAGCGATGTGCTCTGACCCCAACTGATTAGCTCTCCAGCGCGGCAAAGGCGCGCTCGGTGATGTCTTCGACACTGCCGGTGCCGCTGATGGCGCGGTATTTGGGTGCGGCGGCGGGGTCGGCCTTGGCCCAGTTGCTGTAATAGTCAACCAGCGGACGGGTCTGCGCGCTATAGACTTCCAGCCGCTTCTTAACCGTTTCTTCCTTGTCATCTTCGCGCTGCACCAGCGCCTCACCAGTCACGTCATCGACCCCGGCCACTTTGGGCGGGTTGAAGCTGACGTGGTAGGTGCGGCCTGAGGGCGGGTGCGAACGGCGTCCGCTCATGCGGTCGATGATGGCCTCAAATGGCACGTCGATCTCAAGGACGTAGTCCAGCTTGACGCCCGCGGCCTTCATGGCATCGGCTTGTGGAATGGTGCGCGGAAAGCCGTCGAACAGGAAACCCTTGGCGCAATCGGGCTGGGCAATGCGCTCCTTGACCAGGTTGATGATCAGGTCGTCGCTGACCAGGCCGCCCGCATCCATCACCTGCTTGGCCTGCACGCCCAAAGGCGTGCCCGCCTTGACCGCAGCGCGCAACATGTCACCGGTGGAGATTTGCGGAATGCCGTATTTTTGGCAGATGAACGTGGCTTGCGTGCCTTTACCGGCGCCGGGTGCGCCCAACAAAATGAGTTTCATACATGTCCTCGGGTACTTATTGAAAATCGGAGCAATACGTCAGCCTTGAGAATAGCACGCGAGAGCTTTGGCAAGACTTACACATTTTCTGCAACCCTGCCTCAGGCGCCCAGCAAACGTCTCACCCGCTCCAGGTCTTCGGGGGTGTCCACGCCAGGGCCGGGCGCGTGCTGGGCGATGTGCACGGCAATGCGATGCCCGTGCCACAAGGCGCGCAATTGCTCAAGTGATTCGGTGCGCTCCAGCGGCGCTTGCGCCAGCTTGGGAAACAGGCGCAAAAAGCTGACCCGGTAGGCGTAAATGCCGATGTGCCGCAAGGGCGCCGGGCTGGGCAACTGGTCGGGCGCATCGCGCGGAAAGGCAATCGGCGCCCGGCTGAAATACAGCGCCATGTGTTGGGCATCGAGCACCACCTTGACCACATTGGGATTGTGAAAATCTGCCACATCGTCCAGCACATGGGCCGCCGTGCTCATGGCGGCAGTGGGGCGCCGGGCCAGCAAGTGGGCGACGTCGGTGATGAGCTGCGGGTCGATCAGCGGCTCGTCGCCCTGCACATTGACCACGATGGCGTCATCGGGCAGGGCCAGCAGATCACAAGCCTCGGCCAGCCGGTCGCTGCCAGAGGGGTGGTCGGCGCGGGTCAGCACCGCATTGATGCCGTAGGCCAGGCAAGCGGTCACGATCTCGGGGCTGTCGCCCGCCACCGCCACGCTTTGCGCGCCCGAACGCAGCGCCTGTTGCGCCACCCGCACCACCATCGGCACACCGGCAATGTCGGCGAGCGGCTTGTTGGGCAGGCGCGTGGAGGCCAGTCGCGCCGGAATCAGGACGATGAAGGTCAAGGCTTGCGCCCTTCCTCGATCTCGGCGTCGGTCAAGGCCCTGGCCTCGGATTCGAGCAGCACCGGAATGCCGTCGCGCACCGGGTAGGCCAGGCGGGCGCTGAGCGATACCAGCTCCTGGCTGTCGTGCTTGTAGTTAAGCGGCCCCTTGGTGACGGGGCAAACCAGCAATTCAAGTAGTCGTGTGTCCATGTATCAATGATAGCGTTCTGGCGGCAGCGTTCGGACGGCTCAATGCGCTAAAAGTTGCTCAAGCCGCATCTCCAGGGCCTGCCAGAAAGCGGGTTCGGGTTCAAACTCGAGTGGCACGGCCAGCGCGTCAGGCTCCCTGGCCCACAATTTGACCGCATCTTTTTCGGTGCACAGCACAGTGCAGGCGCCGTCAGCGTTGCCGGCCCAGCCACTGAAATCAGCGTGATCAGGCAGTGCCATCGTTCTGGCCAGCGGCAGGCCCCGGGCGCGCAACATGGCAAAAAAAGCCTCCGGGTTGGCAATGGCGGCGACCGCCAGCAGAGGTTTGCCAGCCACCAGATCGGCCAGCGCCACCCGGCTGCCGTCGGCGCGCAGGGCGTGGCTTGCCAAATGGCGGCTGGCGCGAAAACCGCCGGTAAAAGCGGGCTGCCGGCCAGTATGCAGCAGCATGTCAAGCGGACGCGGCCAGGGTTCCCGCAGCGGGCCGGCAGGCAGCAAAAAACCGTTGCCCACGCCCCGGTCGTCAAAGACGCCAATCTCCAGATCGCGGTGCAGTTGCAGATGTTGCAGGCCATCGTCACACACGATCATCTTGATGCGCGGGTGCTGGTCCAGCAGGGCGCGTCCGGCCTGCGTCCGATTGGGCGCCACAAAGACCGGGGCCGAGGTGCGGCGCCGGATCAGGGCCGGCTCGTCACCGACGTCTTCGATGGCACTGTCAGCAAACACTTCAAGGCATTCCTGGCTGCGGCGGCCATAGCCGCGCGAGATCACTCCCACAGGCACGCCTCGCGCCCGCAGGTGCTGCACCAGCGCCATCACCACCGGGGTTTTGCCGGCGCCGCCCGCCACCACGTTGCCGACCACGATCACTGGCACCGGCAGGCGCTCGGAAGTCAGCCAGCCCGCGCTGTACAGCGCCTTGCGCAGGCGCACCAGCAGCCCGTACAGCAAGGACAGCGGCCACAGCAGCCAGGCCATCCAACCCCGCCCTTGCCAGGCATCGGTCAGGCGGCGGCCGGGCACAGGAGCGGCCTCAGCCATGGCTCAGGGCGCGCGTCCGGGGGTGGATGACACCGAGGCAAAGGTGATCTGCGTCAAACCGGCGCGGCGCGCGGCTTCCATCACGCTGATGACCGCCTGGTGCCTGGCGTTGGCGTCGGCATGGATGATGACCACAGACTCGGGGCCCGCTTTGGCGCCCGCCTGCAAGGCGCTGGCCAGGTCATCCACGCCGCGGCCGTTCACCACCTGCTTGTTGACGCTGTACTGTCCCTCCGCGCTGACCGAGACCAATACTTCACGGGCATAGTCGCGCTGCGCATCGGCATCGGCCACCGGCAGTTGGAGTTGCATTTCGGTGAACTTGCTGTAGGTGGTGGTGAGCATCAGAAAAATCAGGATGACGAGCAGCACGTCAATGAACGGGATCAGGTTGATCTCGGGCTCTTCCTTGGGTCGCACCCGGAAATTCATCATGCCCGGCCTACTTGCGCAAGGTGTAGAGATGGCGCGCCAGGTGCTCGGAGGCCAGCTCCAGCGTCAGCAGATACTCGTCGACGCGGGCACGAAAGTAGCGCCAGAAAATCAGCGACGGAATGGCCACGATCAAGCCGAATGCGGTGTTGTACAGCGCCACCGAAATGCCGTGCGCCAGTTGTGCCGGGTTGCCGCCCATGTTGACGCCAGTCGGTTGCGAGCCAAAGATCTCGATCATGCCCACCACTGTGCCAAACAGACCCATCAGCGGCGCCACCGAGGCGATGGTCGCCAGCGCGCTCAGGTAGCGCTCCAGCCGGTGCGCCACCTGGCGGCCGGTGGCTTCCATGCCCGCGCGCAGTTCGTCTTCGCTGCATTTGGGGTTGGTGTTGAGCGCGCGCAGCCCCGCCGCAAGCACCTCGCCCAGGGCCGAGTTTTGTTCGAGCTTGGTCACCACATCCGGACCGGGCACGCTCAGGCGCGTGACGGTCAGAACTTCTTCGAGCAGCCGGGGAGGGGCCACCTTGATGGTTTGCAGGTTGATGAAGCGCTCGATGATCAGCGCCATGGCCAGCACCGAGCAGGCCACCAAAGGCCAGATCGGCCAGCCTGCGGCTTGTAGGATGGAAAACAAATTGAAACTCCGCTGAAAAATAAAGCTGCTGAATTATGGCGCAGCGGTCAAGTTCGTTTTGAGCTGTTTCGCCAAACCCGGGTCGCGGACGGGGCAGACGCCGGGGGCTCATACGCTTCGCTTTTTAAAATCGCCCCCGACATCCGCCCCATCCACAACCCTGGACAGGGGTTTTGTGCGAGTGCTCTGTGGTCTGTTCAGATGGCAGTTTCCCATCCATCCAGCATCCGTTCGCTGTCGAACTGCCTGGGCTCGCCACAGATCGGATCGATGAAGTCAAGCCGCTTGGCCAGTAGTTGCAACGGCCTGGCATGGTCCACCTGACCTTCGGGCGTGAGGTCGGGGTAGAGGCCGTCGTTCAGAATCGGCAGGCCCAGGCCCAGCATATGCACGCGCAACTGGTGGCGCTGGCCAGTGACCGGTTTGAGCTGGTAGCGCGCCAGTGCGCCGCGCACCTCCAGCACATCGATGTGCGTGATGGCATTGGGCTGGCCCGGCACCTCGTGCTGCATCATGAAGTGGCCAGCTTCGCGGATGCGGCTGGTGCGCGTGTGCGGCCAGGTCAGGTCAGACCGCCATGGTGCAATCGCCTCGTAGGTTTTGCGCACCTGATGCTGGCTGAACAGCGCGCAGTAGGCCGCGCGGCTGGCGGGTTGTTTGGAGAACAGCACCAGCCCGGCGGTGTCGCGGTCGATGCGATGAATCGGCACCAGGTTATCCAGGCCCCGTTTGTGTTTGAGCCGCACCAGAACGGTTTCGCGCAGGTAGCCGCCCGAGGGCACCACGGGCAAAAAATGCGGCTTGTCGACGACCAGCAGGTGCGCGTCCTCATACAGCACCACCTCTTCAAACGGGATGGACGGCTCGTCAACTACCTCCCGGTAGTAGTACAGGCGCTGGTGCGCGGCGTAGGGCGCTTGGGTGGCGCGCTGCGGCACGATGGGTTCGCCCTGTTCGTCGATGACGTCGCCGCGCGCCATGCGCGCCAGCCAGGTCTGGGGCGTGATGTTGGGGAAGCGCGCGGTCAAAAAGTCGAGCAAAGTCGGCCACGGACCGGCGGGCAGGCCCACACAACTCGGGCCAATGCCCTGGCGTGTGGGCGGTCTAAACGCGCTCAAACACCAGGTCCCACACGCCATGGCCCAGTTTGAGGCCGCGGTTTTCAAACTTGGTCAGCGGCCGGTAATGCGGCTTGGGGGCATAGCCCAGCAGCTCGGGGTGTTGGGCCAGCGCAGTGTTTTTCAGCAGCGGCTCGGCACTCAACACGTCCAGCATCTGTTCGGCATAGGGCTGCCAGTCGGTGGCGCAGTGCAGGTAGCCGCCCACCCTGAGGCGGGCCGCCAGTTTGGCGATCAGCGGCGGCTGGATCAGGCGACGCTTGTTGTGTTTTTTTTTGTGCCAGGGGTCGGGGAAAAAAATGTGCGCGCCGTCCAGGCTTTGCTCTGGCAGCATGTGGTCGATGACCTCGACGGCGTCATGCGCGCAGATGCGGATGTTGCGCAGGTTCTGCTCGCCAATGCGCTTGAGCAGCGCGCCCACGCCGGGCTCGTGCACCTCGCAGCACAAGAAGTTGGTCTGTGGCAGTGCCGCGGCAATGTGCGCCGTGGCCTCGCCCATGCCAAAACCGATTTCCAGCACCGTGGGTCTGGGGGGGGTGTCATCGTGATCGTCGGGGTCTGCCGCGTCTGCGAAAGCCGCTGAAAAATCAAGCGCACTGGCTTGGTAGGGCAGCAAAAAGCGTGCGCCCAGTTCGTCAAACGCCTTGCTCTGGCCGCTGGTGACGCGGCCGGCCCGGCGCACGAAACTCTTGATGGTTTTGGGATAGGCCACATCGGCGAGCGACTGCGGACGAATGCGCGCTGCTCGGGCCGGTTCGGGCGCTTGTGGGGGAGTTTTTTGGGTGTCGTTCACGGGGCGCGATTGTAGAGACACTTCCATTGCGCCACCCAGTGGGCCAGGGCGTCAGCAGCCGCATGTTGCGGTGCCAGTCCCAGCACCGCTGCGGCTTGGTTCAGCGCGGCCAGCGGCTGGCGGGTGTCCAAGGCCAGGGCGCCATTTTGTTTGCTGAGTTTTTCGCCGTTGTCGCCCAGCACCAGCGGCGTGTGCAGGTAGCGCGGCATGGGCAGCCCCAGGGCGCGTTGCAGCAGGATCTGGCGTGCGGTGTTGTCAGCCAGGTCCTCGCCGCGCACCACGTCGGTGATGCCTTGGTCGGCGTCGTCCACCACCACGGCCAATTGGTAGGCAAAGCAGCCGTCGGCACGCTTCAGGATGAAGTCGCCCACCGCGGCGCTGACGTCTTGCGCCTGCGCCCCCAGACGGCGGTCTTGCCAACGGACGAGGGACTGGTCACCGGTTCGGAAACGCCAGGCGCGCGCGGACTTGCCCTGCAAGCCAGCACGACAGGTGCCGGGGTAAATCAGCTCGCCGTGGCGAGTCTTGACCTGGCCGCTGCGCTGCAGGGTCAGTTCAATGTCGCGACGTGAGCAGCCGCAGGGGTAGGCATGGCCGCTGGCAATCAACTGGTCGAGCGCCCTCTGGTGAAGCGCCGGGCGGCGGGACTGGTACAGCGGCGGCTGGTCGCTGTGCAGGCCGAAGGCGGCCAATTGCCGCAGGATGATCTGGTCCATGCCGGGCAGGCAGCGCGTGCGGTCCACATCCTCGATGCGCACCAGCCATTGGCCACCATGGGCGCGCGCGTCGAGCCAACTGGCCAGCGCCGCCACCAGGGAACCCGAATGCAACGGCCCGGTGGGCGACGGCGCAAAGCGGCCGATGTAGTGTGACGCGGTATTCAACGTCATTGCGAGCGAAGCGTGGCAATCCATGCAGGTCTGGATCGCCGCGTCGCTGCGCTCCTCGCGATGACAAATCGTAAATTACACCACCGCCAGCGCCAGTTCCAGCCCTGACACAAACGCGTCCTCCACACGGTGGCCCAGACACCAGTCACCACACACGCCCAGCCCTTTTTTGGCATCCCACAGGTGGCTTTTGCCCAGGGGCTTGACGGTTTTGGCGTACAGCCAGCGCTGGCTGTCCACGTGGGCGGGCTCGGCGCGGATGCCGGTCACCTCGCTAAACGCCTTTAGCAGTTTGGCCTCGACACGGGGCGCGTCGTCGTGAATGTGTTCTTGCGACCAGGCGGCGCTGGCCTGCACGGTCCAGCGCTCGATCGGTTCACGCCCGGGCTTGCTCGATTCGCGCGCCAGCCAGGCAATGCGGTGGTGCGTGCTGCGCGCCGCGTTCCATTGCGGCCCCAGGGTCGACAGGCCGGGCTGCATGGCTTGCGGGAAAGCGAGCATCAGCGTCCAGCAGGGCGCCACCTTGACCTGCTCAAGCTGCTTGAGCCACGGCTTGGATTGCTCTGACGTTTCCAGCAGCTTGTGTGCCTGGGCACAGGGGATGGCGAGCAAAACGCCGTCAAAACCCGAGAACACATGCTGCGTGCCGTCAAGGCTTTCAGTGCGCAATTGCCATTGTTTGGGCTTGACGGCATCAGGTTCGATGCGCACCACGCGGGTTTGCAGCTCGATGCGCCCGCCCGCCAGCAGCGGCTCGGCCCAGCCGCCTACCAGTGACTTCATGCCCGGCACCGCCACCCAGTGGGAGTCATGGCCGGGCAAGCCGGGCGCCGTCACATGACCGAGTTCGTCAAGCACCTGCACGCTGTTGGCGCTCCAGCGCTTGCACAATTTTGGCGTGGTTTCAAGTGCCTGCAAAAAGCGTGGCTCCCGGGCAGTGAAGTACTGAACCCCGTGGTCGAACGAGCCAAAGGCGCTGCCGCGGGTGGCCATGCGCCCGCTGGTTCCGCGGCTTTTCTCGAAAATGGTCACCTGGTGACCGGCTTGCACCAGGGTGCGGGCACAGCTGATGCCGGCCATGCCGGCGCCGATGACGGCAAAGTGTTGGGGAGCGCGCTGCGCTGAACTCATATTCTTCTCCAGTTGATAACGATACATTTATCTTTGCGAATGTGACCGACTTTACCAGTCCCCCCAAGCGGGGTCGATTTCAATCGGCCGTGGCGGGTTGAAACCGCCCTACAAACCGCGGTGGCGTTCCAGCAATGCGGTGCGCGTGTTGGCGCACTCCAGCTGACTTAGCCACCATTGCAGGGCGCGCCCCGGCGCGTTGCTGGCGGCGCGCCAGGCGTAGTTGACGCGCACCGACCTGGGTGCGCGCTCGGTTTTTTTCACCACCAGCCGGCCGGTATCAATGAACGGGCCAGCCATGCATTCGGGCAGTGAGCCGCAGCCCAGGCCTCGCAACTGGGCGTCCAGTTTGTCCTGCATGGTGGCCACGGTCAGCACGTCCTGCCCGCCCAGCAGGCCAACCGTCACGCCCCGGCCGCGGCTGATGGTGTCGGCCACGGCCACCGCGCGGTGCGCCCGCATGGCCTCGTCGCTCAAAGGCTCGGGCGCTTGGGCCAGCGGATGGTGTGGCGCGACCGCATAGACAAAGCGCACATCGCCCAGCGGCTTGGCGTGAATGGCGGTGTTTTGCACCAGGTCGGCCACGCCGAGGGCCAGATCGGCCTCGCCGCTGGTCAGCGCTTCGAGCGTGCCCGAGAGGGTTTCGTCGCGCAGGCGGATGCGGGTGGGCGGGTTCTGGGTAAAAAAACTGTCCACCAGCTCCAGCACCGTGGCTTTGGCAATGATGCTGTCCACGGCAATCGTGAGCTGCGGCTCCCAGCCGGTGGCCACCCGCTTCACGCGGTTGGCCACCGCCTCCAGGTCTTCCAGCAAACGCCCGCTCTCGCGCAGCAACTCGTGGCCGGCCACGGTGGGCAGGGCGCGGCGCGAACTGCGGTCGAACAGCAGCACGTCGAGCGCGTCTTCGAGCTGGCGCACTCGGTAGGTGAGGGCGCTGGGCACCATGCCAAGGGAGCGCGCGGCGGCGGCAAAGCTGCCCGTGCTGGCAATGGTTTGCAGCATGGCCAGCGCTTCCGGGGTCAGGACATTGCGGGCGATTTGCATGGAGTTGCTCTTTGAATTCAAACAGATTGAATGATGCCATCAAAACGGCTGCGCATGTCAGGCAGTTTTGAAACGTACAGTAGAGGCTATTCAAGGAGATTCGTGATGCTAACCCTCAGACCATCCCAGGAGCGCGGCTATGCTGACCATGGCTGGCTCAAATCGTTTCACAGTTTTTCGTTTGCCGGCTATTTTGATCCGGCCCATATGGGCTGGGGCAACCTGCGCGTCATCAACGAAGACTGGATTGCCCCCGGCAAGGGCTTTGGCACCCACGGCCACCGCGACATGGAAATCGTCACCTACGTGTTGCAGGGCGCGCTGGCGCACCAGGACAGCATGGGCAACGTGAAGGCCATTCCGCCTGGTGACGTGCAGCGCATGAGTGCAGGCACAGGCGTGCAGCACAGCGAGTTCAACCACGCCCCCAATGAGACCACGCATTTGCTGCAAATCTGGATAGAGCCCAATGTCATGGGTGTCAAACCCAGCTACGAGCAAACCACATTTGCCGACAGCGCCAAGCAGGGCCGCCTTTGCCTGGTGGCCTCGAACGACGGCGCGCAGGGTTCGGTCACCATTCACGCCGATGCCCGTCTGTACGCCGGGTTGTTCGATGCCGGGCAAACTGCCGCGCTTGAGTTGGCCGCCGGGCGCAAGGCCTACGTGCAGCTGGTGCGCGGTGCCATCAAGGTGAACGGCGTGGCACTGCACACTGGCGATGCCGCGCTGCTGGCCGACGAGCGGCAGCTGGCATTGACCGAGGCCCAGGATGCCGAAGTGCTGGTGTTCGATTTGTCCGATTAGTTCTTGCAACGTCGTTGCGAGGAGCGCAGCGACGTGGCAACCCAGAGCGTCGCGGATTGCCACGAATCGCTCGCAATGACAGAGCTCAACTTTTTGTGTTTACAATTTTTTAAAGGAATCTCCATCATGGCAAAAGTTGCAGTTGTCTTCCATTCGGGTTATGGCCACACCCTGCGCATGGCGCAATTGGTGGCAGATGGTGCCAATGCCGACCTGGTCGCGATCGATGCCGACGGCAATCTGACCGAAGACGGCTGGACTACCCTGAACGAAGCCGACGCCATCATCATGGGCAGCCCCACCTATATGGGCAGCGTGAGCTGGCAGTTCAAGAAATTTGCCGACGCGTCGAGCAAGGCCTGGTACAGCCAAGCCTGGAAAGACAAGATTTTTGGCGGCTTCACCGCCAGCGCCAATGTCAACGGCGACAAACATTCCACGCTGCATTACTTCATGACCCTTGCCATGCAGCATGGCGGCATCTGGGTCGGCACCGGCCTGCACTACAACAACACCAAGGCCTCGCGGCGCAGCGACGTCAACTACCTGGCGTCCAGCGCCGGCCCCATGGCGCAAACTCCCGGTGATGCGGGCGGCGCCGAGATGAACGCCGGCGACCTGGAAACCGCCCGCCTGTTCGGCCAGCGCGTGGCCGAGGTGACCGCCAAATTCAAGGGCTAGACCGGCTGCCGCGATAATCGCGGCCTATGTCTTCTCCTAAAGTTCTCTTCGGCTTTCATGCCGTGGGCGTGCGCCTGAAAACCGCACCCAAATCCGTCATCGAAATTTATATCGACCCGACCCGCCGCGACGCGCGCATGCGCCAGTTTGTAGACAAGGTCAAAGAGGCTGGTGTGCGCTTGCTGGAAGCCGATGGCATGCGCCTGGCCAAGCTGTGCGGCAGCCACGGGCACCAGGGGGTGGCTGCGCGGGTGCAGGAGCTGACCCAAGTCACTTCGCTGGATGAGTTGCTGGAGCAACTCGAAGCTGCCCAGCTCGAGCTTCCCCTGAATGAGCGCGTGCCCCCGCTCATTCTGGTGCTCGACGGCGTGACGGATCCGCACAACCTGGGCGCCTGCCTGCGCGTGGCCGATGGCGCGGGCGTGCATGCCGTGATTGCGCCCAAGGACCACGCGGCCGGCATCAACGCCACGGTGGCCAAGGTGGCCAGCGGCGCGGCCGAGACCGTGCCCTACTTCATGGTGACCAACCTGGCGCGCACGCTGAACGAGCTCAAGGAGCGCAACATCTGGATCATCGGCACCAGTGATGTGGCCACAAAGACGCTGTACCAGGCCGATCTGACAGGCCCGGTGGCGCTGGTGCTTGGCGCCGAGGGTGAAGGCATGCGCGCGCTGACGGCCAAGACCTGTGACGAGCTGATCAGCATTCCGATGCGCGGCGCCGTGGAGAGCCTCAACGTGTCGGTGGCCAGCGGCGTTTGCCTGTATGAAGCGCTGCGCCAGCGTGCGCATGGGGCTCCAGCGGCGACACCAAGTCGTCGTGGGAATGTGCTTTGAAGCCCACATTTTGATTTGATCGGAACTCGACATGAATAGCCACAAAAGTACAACCGGGGTACTGGTCGTAGGCATCAGCGCCATGTTGCTGCTGGCCGGCTGCACCCAGGAACAGCAAAACGTCATCAGTCGCGACATTCAGAACTGGACAGGCACCAACGGCGTTCTCGAGTTCTATGCGGGCGACAAGGTGGTGCGCCGTTTTTTGAAAATTGACAAACTTTCAACCGCCATGGGCACACAGGACAAGTTGCCGCGCCCCTACCGTTTCGGCTACGGCGTGATGGACGAAAACCTGAACTTTGTTGTGGATCCTGGCGAAAAGAAGGTTTACTTCGAGATCAGCGACTACGCATCCAACTACCTGTTTTTTGAAAATCCGCACTGAATCAGAGTCACACCCAGCCCAACCCGCCCAGTACCGCGCCAGCGCCCAGCAGCCATAGCAAATGCAGGCGGGTGCGCCACACCAGCAGCGCGACCATGGCGGTCAGCAGCCACAGCGGCCAATGCGTCAGGTCGGCACCCTGATTGGCAGTCAGGATCCAGCCCGTGGCCACCAGCAGGGCGACCACCACCGGCGCCATGCCTTGCTTGAAAGCCCGCACGGCGCGCCGTTCCCGGTTTTGATGCGCCCAGCGCGAAGCGGCAAACGTCAGCGTGGTGCTGGGCAGCAAGATGCCCAGCATGGCCAGCAGCATACCCAGCATGCCATAGCCCCAGGCCGCTGCGCTTGTCACCAGGCCGCCGCCGGCATTCAGGCCCACTTGCCAGCCCAGCAGCGCCACAAACAGCACGTTGGGGCCGGGTGCCGCCTGCGCCAGGGCGATGGCGGCGTTGAACTGGCCGTCGCTGAGCCACTGATGCTGATCCACCAGCGTGCGGTGCATGTCGGGCACCGTGGTGATCGCGCCGCCGACGGCCAGCAGCGACAAGGATAAAAAATGCGTCAGCAGGGCCAGCCAGTCGCCCGGGCTCAAGCTGCTGCTCATGGCTCTGACCCGGGTGGGTGCATGGCGTTCAGCCGGCGGTAAGCCCACAGGCCAGAGCCACCGCCGAACAACGCCAGCACCCAGATCAAGGGCAGGCGCAAGCCTGCAATGGCGGCAAAAGTCAGCGCGGCCACGGCCCAGCACCACGGCGTTCCCAGCACATTGGTTTTCAGGGCGGGCAGCATTTTCAAGCCGGTCGCGGCAATCATGCCAGCCGCCACGGCGCTCATGCCGCGCAAGGCACCCTGCACCTGCGGCACATCGGAAACACCGGCAAACAGGCCGGCCAACGCCAGCACGATCAGCAGCGGAAAAGTCAGCATGCCGGCCAGCGCCACCAGGCCGCCGCGCCAGCCAAAGTAGCGGTCGCCAATCATCAGCGACAGGTTGACCACGTTGGGTCCTGGCAGCACCTGGGCCACGGCCCAATCTTCAATAAACTGTTCGCGCGTGAGCCAACGTTTTTTCTCCACCAGCTCGCGCTGGACCACCGCCACCACACCGCCAAAGCCTTGCAGCGCGAGCCACGTGAAGGCCCAGAACAGGCTCTTCAAAGAGCCCGGTTGCTCGACTTGGGTGGTGTTGAGCGGACGAGTTTCGCTCATGCAAAAGTGGCAGCGCTGTGCAAGGGCAGGCCGGCCTGGTCCTTGGCCGCCAGCAGCGGTGACAGGGAGACTGGCCACTTGATATCCAGCGCCGGATCGTTCCAGAACAGGCAGCGCTCGTGTTCGGGGTACCAGTAGTCGGTGGTCTTGTACAAGAATTCAGCACTGTCGCTGGTCACCAGAAAACCGTGCGCAAAACCTGGCGGAATCCAGAGCTGGCGCTTGTTCTCAGCCGACAACACCACACCCTCCCATCGGCCGAAATGGGGTGAGCTGCGGCGCATATCGACGGCCACGTCGAACACCTCGCCTTGGGTCACGCGCACCAACTTGCCCTGCGGGTGCTCGATCTGGTAGTGCAGGCCGCGCAACACGCCCAAGGCCGACTTGCTATGGTTGTCCTGCACAAAGGGCACGTCCAGCCCGGTGCAATTGGCAAAGTCGCGGGCGTTGAAGCTCTCGAAAAAGAAACCGCGCGCATCGCCAAAAACCTTGGGTTCGAGGATCAGCACGCCGGGCAGGGCGGTGGGAGTGACGGTGTAGGGCATGGTCTTACTTCAGCAGGCTCAACAGATATTTGCCGTAGCCGTTCTTGGCCAGGGGTGTGGCAAGTTTCAGGATCTGCTCGGCATCGATCCAGCCCTGGCTGAAGGCGATTTCCTCCGGGCAGGCCACTTGCAGGCCCTGGCGCTTTTGCAGGGTGGCGATGAAGCTGGCGGCCTCCAGCAGGCTGTCGTGGGTGCCGGTGTCGAGCCAGGCGTAGCCGCGGCCCATGATTTCGACGTCAAGCTGGTTTTGTTCAAGGTAGTGCCGGTTGACGTCGGTAATTTCCAGCTCGCCGCGCGGCGACGGCTTGATGTGGGCGGCAATGTCGCAGACCTGGTTGTCGTAGAAGTACAGGCCGGTGACGGCGTAATTGCTCTTGGGGTGGCTGGGCTTTTCCTCGATGCTGATGGCGCGCTTGTGCTCGTCAAAGGCCACCACGCCGTAGCGCTCGGGGTCGGTCACGTGGTAGGCAAAGACGCTGGCACCGCTCTGGCGGGCGTCGGCGTGGGCGAGTTGCTTGACCAAGTCGTGGCCATAAAAAATGTTGTCGCCCAGCACCAGCGCGCTGGGCTGGCTGGCCACAAAGTCGCGGCCGATGATGAAGGCCTGCGCCAGGCCGTCCGGGCTGGGCTGCACAGCGTAGCTGATGGCCATGCCCCACTGGCTGCCGTCGCCCAGCAGGTCGGCAAAACGCGGCGTGTCCTGCGGTGTGGAGATGATCAGCACCTCGCGCATCCCGGCCAGCATGAGCGTGCTCAAGGGGTAGTAGATCATGGGCTTGTCATAGACCGGCATGAGTTGCTTGCTGACCGCCTGTGTCACCGGATAAAGCCGGGTGCCGGAGCCGCCGGCCAGGATGATGCCTTTGCGTTGTGTCATGGTGATGGTTTCCTGATATTTAGAGGGTTTCTGCCAGCATGCGGTCCACGCCTTGCTGCCAGTCTGGCAGGGTCAAGCCAAAGACGGCTTGCAGCTTGCGCGTGTCCAGGCGCGAGTTGTAGGGACGCGTGGCGGCGGTCGGAAAGGCGCTGGTGGGCACTGGCGTGACTTCGCGCGCCGTGATGGTGAGCGCTGGTTGAATTTTTTGCGCTTGCGCCAGGACATGCTTGGCATACTCGAACCAGGTGGTGCAACCGCTGGCCACCAGGTGGTAGGTACCGGCCAAGGTCTTGTCGTCGGCCTTGTTTTGAAACACATGGCGGATCGCGTGCGCCGTCACATCGGCAATCAGTTCGGCGCCGGTGGGCGCGCCAAACTGGTCGTTGATGACGGTGAGCTGCTCGCGCTGCTGCGCCAGGCGCAGCATGGTCTTGGCAAAGTTGCCACCGCGCGCCCCATAGACCCAGCTGGTCCTGAAAATCAGGTGCCGCGGGCAGATCCAGTCGATCATGTGCTCGCCCAGCAGCTTGGTCTGGCCATAGACGTTCAAGGGGAAAGTGGGGTCGTCTTCGCGCCAGGGCTCGTCGCCACCGCCGCCAAACACATAGTCGGTGCTGTAGTGCACCAGCCAGGCGCCGAGCTTGGCCGCCTCGCGGGCCAGCACCTCGGGCGCCAGCGCGTTGAGGGTGTGCGCCAGCTCGGGTTCGCTCTCGGCTTTGTCAACGGCGGTGTAGGCGGCGGCGTTGACGATGACATCGGGTTGCGTCCGGCGCACCGTGTCGGCCAGGTCGTCCAGGCGACTGAGGTCACCGCAAAACTGGCTGCTGTGGCGGTCCAGGGCGATGAGCTGGCCCAAGGGTGCCAGACTGCGTTGCAGCTCCCAGCCCACCTGGCCGTTTTTACCCAGCAGAAGGATTTTCATACCGGACTTTCACGCATATTGCTTTTGCACCCACTCGCGGTAGGCGCCGCTTTGCACGTGGGCGACCCATTCCGGGTTGTCCAGATACCACTGCACGGTCTTGCGAATGCCTGTGTCGAAGGTTTCCAGGGGTTTCCAGCCGAGTTCGCGCTCCAGCTTGCGCGCGTCGATGGCGTAGCGGCGGTCGTGGCCGGGGCGGTCGGTCACATAGGTAATTTGATCTTTGTACGGCTTGCCGTCCGCACGCGGGCGCAACTCGTCAAGCAGGGCGCAGACGGTATGCACGATGTCGAGGTTGGCCTTTTCGTTCCAGCCGCCGACGTTGTAGATCTCGCCCAGGCGGCCGGCTTCGAGCACGCGGCGGATGGCGCTGCAGTGGTCTTTCACATACAGCCAGTCGCGAATCTGCTGGCCGTCGCCATAGACCGGCAGCGGTTTGCCTGCCAGCGAGTTGACGATCAGCAGCGGAATGAGTTTTTCGGGGAAGTGGTAGGGGCCGTAGTTGTTGGAGCAGTTGGTGGTGAGCACCGGCAAGCCGTAAGTGTGGTGCCAGGCGCGCACCAGGTGGTCGCTGGCGGCTTTGCTGGCGCTGTAGGGGCTGTTGGGCTCAATGTGGCTCGACTCGGTGAAAGCCGGGTCGTCTTTTTTCAGGGAGCCGTAGACCTCGTCGGTTGAGACGTGCAGGAAGCGGAAGGCTTCTTTATCCTCTGCCGGCAGCGCAGACCAGTAGCCGCGCACGGATTCGAGCAGGTTGAAGGTGCCGACGATGTTGGTCTGGATGAAATCGCCGGGGCCGTGGATGGATCGGTCGACATGGCTCTCGGCGGCAAAGTTGACCACGGCGCGGGGCTGGTGCGTGGCCAGCAGCTGGCTCACCAGCGCGGCATCGCCGATGTCGCCCTGCACCAGGGTGTGGCGGGCGTCCCCCTGCAGGCTTTGCAGGTTTTCGGGGTTGCCTGCGTAGGTGAGCTTGTCAAGGGTGATGACCGGTTCATCGCTTTGCGCCAGCCAGTCGAGAACAAAATTGGCGCCTATAAAACCGGCACCGCCTGTGACCAGGATCATGTTATTTTCCCTATTTTTTTTGAGTTCAATGAGTGTAAGGGTGATGAAGCAAATCGAGCTGGCGGGTGGCGACCCACCCTGCATAGTCCTACGCCGACTCGATCTCGCTCGACACGGCCAGCCACTGCTCCTCCAGGCTCTGCAGTTCCTCGTTGACGGCCTTGAGGCGCTTGCCCTGGTTGGCAAAGTCCGAGGGCGGCGGCGACTGGCACAAATGGCCCTCGAGCTGGGTGCCCTCCATCTGCAAGGTGGCCATGCGGGCTTCAAGGTCGGCCAGTTTGCGCTTGAGTGACCCGGTCGGGGCGGGCTTGGCCTTGACTTTGGCAGCGGCGGCAGCGGCTTCGACCTGTGCCTTGCGTTCGGCCTTGGCCGCCGCGCTGCTGGCCTCCTTGATGGCCTCGCGCTGGCGTTTGGCTTCGTCGAGCAGGTAGCGCTGGTAGTCGTCGAGGTCGCCGTCAAAGGGTTCCACGCCGCCGTGCGAGACCATCCAGAACTCGTCGCACACGCTGCGCAGCAGCGCGCGGTCATGGCTGACCAGCATCACAGTGCCTTCAAATTCATTGAGCGCCATGGCCAGCGCCTCGCGGGTGGCCAGGTCAAGGTGGTTGGTGGGCTCGTCGAGCAGCAGCAGGTTGGGGCGCTGCCAGACGATCATGCACAGCACCAGGCGCGCTTTTTCGCCACCGCTCATGCTGCCCACGGCCTGCTTGACCATGTCACCGCCAAAGTTGAAGGTGCCCAGAAAGCTGCGCAAATCCTGTTCACGCGTCTGCTGGCCGATGATCTTGCCGGCCGCCGTCATCTCCTTGACCAGGCGGATCATGTGCTCCAGCGGTGTGTCGGCGGGGCGCAGCACGTCGAGTTCCTGCTGGGCAAAGTAGCCAATGTTGAGTCCCTTGCCTTCGGTGATCTCGCCGCCGATGGGCGCCAGGTCGCGCGCGATGGTCTTCACCACGGTCGACTTGCCTTGGCCGTTGGCACCCAGAATGCCGATGCGCTGTCCGGCCAGCACCGACTTGCTGACGTTGCGCACGATCACCGTGGGTGGCGTGCCCTCCGGCGCGTCCTCGGGCGGCGGGTAGCCAAAACTGACGCCGCTCATCGACAACATGGGGTTGGGCAGGTTGGCGGGTTCCTTGAATTCGAAGGTGAAATCGGCCTCGGACAGCAGCGGCGCAATCTTCTCCATGCGGTCCAGCGCCTTGACCCGGCTTTGCGCCTGTTTGGCCTTGCTGGCCTTGGCCTTGAAGCGGGCAATGAACTTTTGCAGGTGGGCAATTTTGTCCTGCTGTTTGGAGAACGCGTTTTGCTGCAGTTCCATTTGTTCGGCGCGCATGTCCTCGAACTTGCTGTAGTTGCCGCCATAACGCACCAGCTTGCCCGCGTCAATGTGCAGCGTGACGGTGGTCACGGCGTCGAGAAACTCGCGGTCGTGGCTGATCACGATCATGGTGCCTTCGTAGCGCTTGAGCCAGGCTTCCAGCCAGACCA
>JAABQI010000306.1 GCA_011391545.1 Rhodoferax sp. | reverse complement strand
GTGATCGAACTTGGGCAGGCGGTGGCGCAGGCCATGGCGGCCCAGGCCGTCACGCCGGAACCGGAACCAGAAAATCGCGGCTGATGTTGGCGCCCAGGTCGTTGATGCGATCAAGGAACTGGGTCAGGTAGGCGTGCAGGCCGGTGGCCAGAATCTCGTCGATGCGGCCATATTGCAGTTCGGCGCGCAGCTTGCCGGCGCGGCGCTGGGTTTCGCTTGACTGGTCATTGGCCACCATGCCCAGATTACCCACCACCTCGTTCATGCTGGCGTGCAATGAGCGCGGCATGTCGGGGCGCAGAATCAGCAAGTCGGCCACCCGCTCGGGCCGGATCACATCACGGTACACCTTGCGATACACCTCGAAGCCGCTGACGCTGCGCAAAATGGCGCTCCAGTGGTAGAAGTCGTACTCCTGGTCCTTGCCGTTGGCGGTGCCGTAAAAGTCGCTCTCTACCGCGTGAAACTTGACATCGACCAGGCGCGCGGTGTTGTCGGCCCGCTCCAGAAAAGTGCCCAGGCGCATGAAGTACAGCGCCTCGTCCATCAGCATGGTGCCCACCGTGACGCCGCGCGACAGGTGCGAGCGGAACTTGACCCACTCGAAGAACTGCGACGGGTCGGCCTCGAAATCGCCCTGCTTGATCATGCGCTTGACTTCCAGCCAGGTCTGGTTCTGGGTTTCCCAGACCTCGGTGGTCAGCGTGCCGCGCACGGCGCGGGCGTTCTCGCGCGCGGCGCTCAGGCAGGACACGATGGAGGACGGGTTGCTCTCATCCTTGACCATGAAGTCCATGACCTCGCGGGCAACGATCGTGTCGTGTTTTTCCTTGTAGGCGGGCAGCAGTTCGCTGATCGACAGCAAACCCTGCCAGCCCGCCAATGCCACGGCCTCGGACTGGGGCAGCAAAGCGGTTTGGTAGTTCACATCAAGCAGGCGGGCAGTGTTCTCGGCGCGCTCGGTGTAACGGTTCATCCAAAACAGGTGATCGGCGGTTCGTGACAACATAAAAGCTTTCGGGTAGATCAATGAGTGAAGGCCATCAACGCTTGCGAGCGGAATTCAAAGTGCCCGGCCCTGGGCCTGGGCTTGCGCCATGACCTCGGTGACTGCCTCGGCGGCTTCGGGCAGGTCATCCTCCAATATCCAGGTGTCTTTAGTGCCACCGCCTTGAGACGAGTTGACCACCAGCGAACCCTCCTTGAGCGCCACGCGGGTCAGGCCGCCCGGCACCATCTGCACACTTTTTCCCATCAACACATAGGGCCGCAGGTCGATGTGGCGCGGGGCAATGCCGCTTTCCACAAAAGTCGGGCAGCTTGACAGGCTCAAGGTGGGCTGTGCAATGTAGCCGCTCGGGTTGGCCAGCACCGCCTTCTTGAAGTCTTCGACCTCGGCCTTGGTGGCGGCGGGGCCGACCAGCATGCCATAGCCACCCGCGCCGTGCACCTCCTTGACCACCAGGTCTTTCATGTTGGCGATCACATAGGACAACTCGTCCTTGTTGCGGCACATGTAGGTCGGCACGTTGTTCAAAATAGGCTTTTCACCCAGATAAAACTCGATCATCTTGGGCACGTAGGGGTAGATCGACTTGTCGTCCGCCACGCCGGTGCCCACGCCATTGCAGATGTTGATGTGGCCCGCCTTGTACACCTCCAGCAGCCCGGCGCAACCGAGGGTGGACGTTGGGCGGAACACATCGGGGTCAAGAAAATCATCATCGACCCGGCGATAGATTACATCCACGCGCTGCGGTCCGCGGGTGGTGCGCATGTAACAGAAGTTGTCCTTCACGAACAAATCCTGGCCCTCGACCAGTTCGATGCCCATTTGCTGCGCCAGAAAGGCGTGCTCAAAATACGCGCTGTTGTACATGCCGGGCGTCAGCACCACCACGGTGGGCTCGGCCGTGGTCGGCGGGCTGCTCTCGCGCAGGGTCTCGAGCAACAGGTCGGGGTAATGGGCGATGGGTGCCACGCGGTGCGCGTTGAACAGGTTGGGGAACAGGCGCATCATCATCTTGCGGTCTTCCAGCATGTAGCTCACACCGCTGGGCACGCGCAGGTTGTCTTCCAGCACGTAATACTCGCCGTTGCCCTTGGCGTCAGGGGCGCGCACGATGTCGATGCCGGAAATTTGCGAATAGACATTGTTGGGCAAGTCCACGCCCATCATCTGCGGGCGGAACTGGGCGTTCTGCTCGATTTGCTCGCGCGGAATCAGCCCCGCCTTGAGGATTTCCTGGTCATGGTAAATGTCATGCAGGAAACGGTTGAGGGCCGTAACCCGCTGCTCCAGACCGCGCTCCATGCTGCGCCATTCGTGGGCAGGGATGATGCGGGGGATCAGATCAAACGGAATCAGGCGCTCGGTGCCCGCGCCCTCCTCGTCTTTTTCACCATACACCGCAAAGGTGATGCCGACGCGGCGAAAGATCATCTCGGCCTCTTCGCGCCGTTTGGTCATCATGTTGCCCGGCTGGCGCGCCAGCCATTCGTCGTAAATCTTGTAATGGTCCCGAATCTGTGCCCCATGGGTAAAAAACTCATAGGGCAGCTTGGTGTACATCTCGTCGAATTTCTGCATCATTTTTTACTCCTGCACTGTACTTAGCAAAGTTTGGGCCAAAGCGATGAAATCACCCGGTCAAGGCAAGCTTTCATGGCACCACATGATGCCAATAGCGTTTTTGCTCTTCACGGGCACATTGCACGCCATCCGGGTGCCAGGACTGCCAACTGGCTGCACCACAATGAGGCGTATCGATCATCTTGATCCTGCGCTCATCGTACCGCACCAAAACAGGGCTGGCGGGGTGGCCGAAGCGATTTCTGTATCCCGTTTGTACCAGCGCCAGGCGCGGTTGCACCGCATCCAGAAAAGCCGCGCTGCTGGAAGTCTTGCTGCCGTGGTGCGGCACCAGCAGCACATCGGCCTGCAAATTCCCTGCCCGATGGTCCGGGCCGGGGGCTCCGCCCAGGTTGCGCGTCAGCAATTGCGCCTCCTGCGCCTGCTCGATGTCGCCTGCCAGCAGCGCCGTCTGCCTGCCGTTGCCAATGCGCAGGGCGCAACTCATGGCGTTGGTCTTGCGCACATCGCCGTAGTCGCTGGCCAGCGGGTGCAGCACCTCGAAATCCACCCCGTCCCACCGCCAGCGCTGGCCGGCCACGCAGCGGGTGGCGGGTCGCAGGGCCTGCAGCGCGTGCTCAACTTCAATCGAGCTCAGCAAGGCGGCCTGCGGCTGCATTTTCAGCACGGCGATGGCGCCGCCGGTGTGGTCGCTGTCGCGGTGGCTCAGCACCAGGGTGTCCAGCTGCACGCCCAGGGAGCGTAGCAGCGGCACCAGCACCCGGTGCCCGGCATCGCTTTCGCGGCTGTACTTCGGGCCGGCGTCATACAGCAGGGCATGGTGGGCGGTGCGCACCAGCACCGCGTTGCCCTGGCCAATGTCGGCCGCCAACAGTTCAAACTCGCCCGCCGGGATCGGCGGCACCTGCCAGAAGAACAGCGGCAACAGCAGCGGCACGCCGCCGAGGCGCAGCGACCAGGGCAGGCGCAGCGCCAGCAACAGGCCGCCCAGCACACCCACCGCCCCAGCCCACCACGGCGCCTGCGCCAGGCTCACGCTGGCCCAGGGCCATTGCGCCAAGGCATGCAGCAGCCGCGCCAGCAGCCCGATGGCCAAAGCTGCCAGATCCCACAGCGGGTGCAGCAGCACGCCCAGCATGGCAAGCGGCGTCACCAGCAGCGTGACCCACGGAATGGCCAGCGCATTGGCCAGCAGCCCCACCAGCGAGACCTGCCCGAACAGCAGCAAACTCAGGGGTGTGAGCGCCAGCGTGATCATCCACTGCTCGCGCATCAGGGTACGGAAGCGGCTTTTGACGCCCGAACTGCTGGCGCGGGACACGCCGGCATCGGTGGCAAACAGCACGCCCACCGCCACAAAACTCAGCCAGAAACCGGCCTGCAACAGCGCCCACGGATCCACCGCCACCACCACCGCGCAGGCCAGCAGCCAGACCTGTGGCCAGGGCCAGCGCACCCCAAGCAGACGCAAGGCGCCGACGCTGGCCAGCATCAGGATGGTGCGCTGCGCGGGCACGCCCCAGCCGCTGAACAGGGCATAGGCTGTGGCCAGCGCCATGCCGCCCAGCAAGGCGGCGGTGGGCGCCGGCACCCTCAGGCACAACCAGGCGGAGCGCCGCCACAACCAGCCCAGCGCCAGCGCCGCGGCCCAGGCAAACATGGTGATGTGCAGGCCCGAGATGCTCATCAGGTGCGCCACGCCAGTCGCCCTGAACACATCCCAGTCGGCGCGGTCGATGGCCGCCTGGTCGCCAACCACCAGCGCGGCGATCAGGCCGGCAGATTCCGAGTCGGCCAGCCGCAGCGCAATCTGGTCGCGCACCTGGCCGCGCGCCCATTGAACCGGATGGCGCCAGGTGGATGCCAGCCAGGTGGGCGCCGGGTCGCGCGGGCCGGCGCGGACATAGCCCGTGGCCTGCACGCCCTGCACCCATTGCCACAATTCGAAGTCGAAGCCATGCGGGTTGATGGCGCCGTGCGGCGCTTTCAGCCGCACCGTCATCTGCCAGCGCTCGCCCGCCTGCAGCGGCGCGGGCAGGCGTTGCAGCTCGCCCGGCGATTCACCCGGCCCATCGCCACGGGCAAAAACCCCGGCATACCAGCCCAATTCCAACCGCGGAGGCAAGCGCAGCGACTGCCCGTCCAGGCTGGCGCTCTCCACGTCGAGCCGAAAGCGCACGCCGCCTTCAAAGTGCTGCGGCATGGCAGCCACCACGCCAGTCACGGCAATGTCGCGCCCCTCCAGCGCAGGCTCAAGGGCCTGGCTGCCGAACGCCTGGGCGCGCCAGCCTGTTGTGGCAAACGCCAGCACGGTGAACGCCGCACCCATCAGGACCCAGCGCAGCATCGGCCAGCGTGCGCGCAAGCTCAAGCTTAAGGTCAGCATCAGCAGGCCCAGGCCAATGCCGAGAAGGTAATCACCAGCAGGCATCAACACGGCCTGCTGCAACTGCAGGGCATTGCCGAGCAACACACCGAGCAGCGCAGGCGTCAAACCCCGGGCTACGGCAAAGCGTGAGCCTGCCGTTGAAGGATACGGGCCGGCATGAATATCAAGCGCCCGCATCGCGTCGGGTCACGTTTGGGAAGCCACCAACACGCTCCCCGTCACCTGGCGAGACCAATCGATGGGGTCTTGCTGCAGCACCATGTCGATGTCGAGTCCCAGCATTTCAGCCACCAGCGACGGAAAAGTAACCGTCAATGCGTTGTCCTGCAAGCCCAACTGGTTTGCGCGGGCGCGCCACTGGGCCAGGTGCAGCACTGCTGCCAGTGGCTCATAGGCATCGTTGTCGAAGGGCGCATGGGCATAGGCCAGCGCGTCGCACAAACTTTGCGGCAAGTGGGCCTGGCTGGCCATGGCCGAGCTGAGTTCGGTGTAACAAAAACCGAGCAGTTGGCGCTCGGCAATGGCGCGCCTTAAATCCAGCGGTGGACAACTTTCATCGAGTGCCAGGGCTTGCGGCAGATTCAATCGCATGACGAGTTCACCCAGCGCATGGATGAGTCCGGCCACATAGGCTGCCTGCGGGTTTTGCTGCAACAGGCCAGCCAGGGCACGCGCCACCCTTGCGCAGTCCTGGCTGTATACCCAGAACTGCGTCAATGGCATCACCGCATCGCCCTTGAAAGACGCCTGAGCAAGGGCCTTGCTGACCATGTCTTGCACCTGCTCAAGACGCAACAGCGCCAGCGCCTGCGAGAGGCTGTTGATTTGCCCGGCAAGTCCGAAGGCGGGGGCATTGGCAGCCTGCAACACGCGCAGGCTCAGCACCGGGTCGGCCTTGATGAACTGGTCGATGCGGCGCAAATCGGGCTGCAATTGCTTGAGTTCGGTCAACAGCAGCGCCAGCACCCGCGGACTGCAAGGCAGCGGCGGTGCGTGAGGCAGCAGGTCAGCCGCTTGCATGGCGGCTAATTCCCCAGGCCTTTGAGTTTGGCAAATGCAGAAGACATGGCGTTGGATTGTGGCGCATGCGCGCGTTGCTGCGGCCTGGCGCCCTGAAAACGGTTGTCGCCGGCACCACCGCTGCGCGCCGGCGCAGCACCCAGCTTCATGGTCAGCGCGATGCGCTTGCGCGCCACGTCCACCTCCACCACCTGCACCTTGACGATGTCACCGGTCTTGACGATCTCACGCGCATCGGTGACAAACTTGTGGCTGAGCTGGCTCACATGCACCAGCCCGTCCTGGTGCACGCCGAGGTCGATGAAGGCGCCAAAAGCCGCCACATTGCTCACCGTGCCCTCCAGCACCATGCCCTCTTTGAGGTCGCGTATGTCTTCCACGCCGTCGTTGAACCGCGCCACCTTGAAGTCGGGGCGCGGGTCGCGGCCGGGCTTTTCGAGTTCGCCCAGAATGTCACGCACCGTGATGACGCCAAATTTGTCGTTGGCAAACAGCTCGGGGCGCAGGGTTTTGAGCATGTCGGCGCGGCCCATGAGCTCGGCCACCGGCTTGCCTGTTTTGGCGATGATTTGCTCCACCACCGGGTAGGTTTCGGGGTGAACACCGGTCATGTCGAGCGGATTGGCCCCGCCTCGAATGCGCAGGAAACCGGCGCTTTGCTCGAATGCCTTGGGGCCCAGGCCGGTCACCTTGAGCAAATCCTGGCGGCTGGCAAACGCGCCGTTGCCTTCGCGCCAGCGCACCACCGCCTTGGCCACACTGCCACTCAGCCCCGAGACGCGGCTGAGCAGCGGCACACTGGCCATGTTGAGATCGACACCGACCGAGTTCACGCAGTCCTCCACCACCGCGTCGAGCGTTTTGGCCAGTTCGCTCTGGTTCACGTCGTGCTGATACTGGCCGACACCGATGCTCTTGGGGTCGATCTTGACGAGTTCGGCCAGCGGGTCTTGCAGGCGCCGGGCAATGCTGGCGGCTCCGCGCAGGCTGACATCGACATCGGGCATTTCCTGACTGGCAAATTCACTGGCCGAATAGACCGAGGCCCCGGCTTCGCTGACCACCACTTTTTCCATCAACCGTTCCGATGATTTGGCCATGAGCTTGATCAGGTCGGCGGCCAACTTGTCGGTCTCGCGGCTGGCGGTGCCGTTGCCGATGGCGATCAGGTTGACACCGTGTTTTTCGCACAATTGGCTAAGCGTGTGGAGCGAGCCGTCCCAGTCCTTGCGCGGCTCATGCGGGTAAACGGTGCTGGTGTCAACCAGCTTGCCGGTGGCATCGACCACCGCCACCTTGACGCCGGTGCGAATGCCGGGGTCGAGACCCAGCACCACGCGCGGTCCGGCGGGTGCCGCCAGCAACAGGTCGCGCAGGTTGTCGGCAAACACCTTGATGGCGACACGTTCGGCTTCTTCCCGCAGGCGGGCAAACAGGTCACGCTCGGTGGACAGGCTCAGCTTGACGCGCCAGGTCCAGGCCACGCATTTGCGGATCAGATCGTCCGCCGGGCGCGCCTGGTGGCGCCAGTCGAGCTTGAGGGCAATGCGCCCCTCGGCCAGCGACACGGCAGGCGCTGCCCGGGTTTTGGGGGCCGCTGCGGCCGCGGCCAGCTCGGGCTCTGGCAGCACCAGCTTGGCATCAAGGATGTCGAGACTGCGACCGCGAAACACCGCCAGCGCCCGGTGCGAGGGCACCCGGCTGATGGGCTCGTCATAGTCAAAATAGTCGCGAAACTTGGCCACATCGGCGTTGTTCTCGTCCTTGCCGTCCATCAGTTTGCTTTGCAGCAGGCCCTCGGCCCACAGCCACTCGCGCAGGTCCTGCACCAGCGCGGGGGTTTCGGCCCAGCGCTCGCTCAGCAGGTCGCGCACGCCGTCCAGCACCGCCGGCACGGTTGAAAAGTCCGGCTGTTTGTCGTCGCCCTCCACCACCGGACGCATTGGAATGACATAGGCCAGCGCTTCATCGGCCGGCACCAGGGCCGGGTTGGAAAACAGCGCGTCGGCCAGCGGCTCCAGGCCCGCTTCGCGCGCCAGTTGGCCCTTGGTGCGCCGCTTGAGCTTGAACGGCAGGTACAGGTCTTCGAGCTCCTGCTTGGTGCTTGCGGCGTGCAGCGCGGCAAGCAGCGCGGGCGTCAGCTTGCCCTGCTCGTCAATCGCCTTGATGACCGTTTGCAGCCGGTCACGCAGCTCGCGCAGGTAGCCCAGGCGCGCCTCCAGCTCACGCAGCTGGATGTCGTCCAGGCCGCCGGTGGCTTCCTTGCGGTAGCGGGCAATAAAAGGCACGGTGGCACCGCCGTCAAGCAAATCCACGGCAGCCACCACCTGATGGGCCTGCACCCTGATTTCTTGCGCTATTTGCGCGATGATTTTTTGCATGAGTCAATGAAAAGCCAGCTTCAAGCTGGCCTGTAAATGTAAGGCCACAAGTGTGCCACAGGGTGTCGGCCGTCAGGCCTCGCGCAGCATTTCCAGGTGCGGGATGCCGTCTTCCATGTAGGGCTTGCCCGCATCCTGGAAGCCATGCTGGGCGTAAAACCCGGCCAGATGCGCCTGCGCGCCGATGCGAATGGCCTGCGGCCCCCAGACTTGGTAGATGGCAGCCACCGCCTGCTCCATCAAAACGTGCCCCAAGCCGGTACCTCGGGCGCTCTGGCGCGTCAGCACCCGGCCAAAGCTGGCCTCCGGATACTTGACGCCCGCCGCAAAGCAACGCGCATAAGCCTTCAATTCTTCACCCTGCACGCCGAGCAGGTGCATGGCCTCGCGGTCGGCGCCGTCGATGTCCTGGTAGATGCACTGCTGCTCCACCACGAACACCTCGCTGCGCAGGCGCAACACCTCGTACAGCTCGCCCACGCGCAAATCCTCGAACGACATCAGGCGCCACACCGGTGTGCGCGGTTTGCGGGACTTCGACCTGGATGAGCCCACCGACCAGAGTTTGAACGTCATGCTGTCAGCTCCTGTTTAAGCGCGTAGCCAACGCGCGGAAAGTGCACATGCACCACACCCGCGCGCGGATCGACCCGGCGCAGGGTGTAGCGCGTGCGGGTGGCGGCCACCAGCTCGCCCACCGTGGGCTCGGCGCCAAAACTCTCGGCGCTGATGTTGACCCGGCTGCCCAGCGCAATGCCGTGATCGTCCTGAAAATAGTCAGTCTCCTGGCCTTTGGCAGATGCCGCGCCAGCGCAGAACGCAATGGCTTCCGAGGCGCTCAGGCGGCTCGTTTCGCCATGGCCAAAGGCCGCCATCCGGTCCATCCACGACAACACCTGCGGCGTGGCCTGAAAAATGCCGGCCATCGCGGGCACCTGGGTGCGGGTGAACCACAGCGGGTGATAAGCGGCAAAGTCGGCAATGCTGGGCGCATCGCCCAGCAAGAAGTCATGCCAGTCGAGCATGTCGGCCAGGCGCCGCAAATAAGACTTGTAAGCGCTGGTGGCATCCAGCGGGCGGGGCCGGTTCATGCCCTGAGCCATGGCCGAGCGGTCAGCAGCGAAGGCCTTGACCGCCTCCACAGGCGCCCCGGCAAACAGTTCGGCCATGCCCGGTTTTTGCAGGTTGTAGCCCATGGCCGCCCAAAACAGCGTGCTGTCGGCCCACTGCGCAAAGATGCGCGCAAGACCGTTCTGCCCCTCGGGGTACAAGCTGGGCGCGGGCTGCAGGTGCTCCAGCACATCGCAGATCAGCGCCGTGTCGCAATAAATGTCGGCGCCTATTTGCAGCACCGGCGTCTTGCGGTAGCCGCCGGTGAGCACCAGCAGATCGGGTTTGGGCATCACGGTGGGAATAAGCACCGACTGCCACGCCAGATTTTTAAAACCAAGCACCGCGCGGACTTTTTCCGAAAACGGCGACATCGGGTAGTGGTGAAGGATCAGCATAATTGAACCAGTTGTTTGCCAAAATTCTGGCCCTTGAGCAAGCCCAGGAAAGCCTCGGGTGCAGCCTCAAGCCCCTGCGCAATCGACTCTCTGGGGCGCAGCTTGCCGGTGGCCACCAGTGTGCCGAGTTCCTTCAGGGCTTCAGGCCACACCTCCATGTGTTCACTCACAATGAAGCCCTGCACTTTCAGGCGGTTCACCAGAATCAGCGCCGGGTGGCTCATGGGCAGCGGCGCGCCATCGTAGCCCGCAATCATGCCGCACACCGCAATGCGGCCAAAGGCGTTCATGCGGCTCAAGACGGCGTCCAGCACCATGCCGCCCACATTTTCAAAATAACCGTCAATGCCATCCGGGCAGGCCTGCTTGAGCGCTTTGGACAGCGAGGCGGCATCGGGGTGCAGTTTGTGGTCTATGCAGGCATCAAAACCGAGCTCGTCCACCGCGTACCGGCATTTTTCCGGCCCGCCGGCAATACCGACAGTGCGGCAACCCCGCGCCCTGCTCAGGGCGGCAAAGGCACTGCCCACGGCGCCCGTGGCGGCGCTCACCACCATGGTTTCACCCGCCTTGGGTTCGATGATTTTGACCAGCCCGTACCAGGCCGTCACGCCCGGCATGCCGACCGCGCCCAGATAGGCGCTCAAGGGAATGCGGCTGGTGTCCACTTTGCGCAGCGCGCCCGGTGCAGCGGCATCGACCACGCTGTACTGCTGCCAGCCGCCCATGCCCACCACCTTGTCGCCCACGGCAAATGCGTTGCTTTTGGACTCGATCACCTCGCCCACCGTGCCGCCACCCATGACCTCATGCAGCGCCTGCGGTGCGGTGTAGCTTTTGGCGTCGTTCATGCGCCCGCGCATGTAGGGGTCCAGACTCAGGTAGTGGTGCCGCACCAGCACCTGGCCATCGACCAATGCGGGGGTCTCG
>JAABQI010000305.1 GCA_011391545.1 Rhodoferax sp. | reverse complement strand
GTGGTGATCCGGGTCTCTGACCATGGACCCGGCGTGCCGGAGGATTTGCGGGAGCGCATTTTCGAACCCTTTTATCGCCTGCCGGGCGCCACCGAGCGCGACGGCGGCGTGGGCCTGGGTCTGGCGCTGGTCAAAGCCATCGCCGAACGGCATGGCGGCCGGGTCGCCTGCGAGGACGGGCCTGATGGCGGTGCCGTTTTTGTGCTCGAGCTGCCAAAAAAATACCTGTAAATCCCCCCAAATGGGGGATATTCAAACCCATTCAGGTCCCCTATATTTCATACCGCTGCTGTCACAGTCTGAAGCACACATGTCAAGTCAGCGTCTTTGTTGATGAGGTCTTTGAGATCATGGGGTTTCCAACGACGTTCCCCCTCACGGGGGAACTTTACAAGCCACCTTCGGGTGGCTTTTTTTTTGCTTCGACCGGCTTGCCGCGAAATCTACGTTAGAAGTGGTGCCACTTGTGCCGGCAGGATGTCGTTGAGGCAGCGCGTGTGGCCGAGCGGGCAAACGCGCTCAAAGCAGGGCGCGCAAATCAACGGCGGTTGGTAAGCAGGGTCGCTCTTGAGCCACAGCACTTTGGCCAGATCATTGAGCGGTGGCGTGTGCAGCGGGCTGCTGGAGCCAAAAATAGCCACCTGCGCCACGCCAAAACCCGCGGCCACATGCATCAGGCCCGAATCATTGCTGACCATGCTTTTGCAGGCGGCAATCACGCCCAAAGCCTGCACCAAGGTGGTTTTTCCGGCCAGATTGAGGCAGTGCCCATGGCGCTGCGCGTTGACTGGGTCGGCAATGCTGGCGCACAACGCGGCCTCTTTGCCCGAGCCCAGCAGCACCACCGGCAAGTCCAGTTGCGACGCCAGCGCGGCAAAGTGGCGCGCCGGCCAGCGCTTGGCTTCGCCGTATTCGGCGCCCGGCGCAAACACGTGGTAGCCCAGGCGCGTCAGACCCAACGCCGCCAGGGCGGTCTCCACCTCCAGCGTTGAAAGCTGCAGCTGCGGCCTGTCGGCGGCCACATCTTCGTCGCCACTCAAGGCCGAATAAAACGCCACCATGGGCGGGCGCTGTCCCTTGGGCGGGTTGTTCAGGCGCTGTGTCAACAGCCCGATGCGTGCCTCACCCTGGTAACCGACGCGCCTGGGAATGCCCGCCAGCCAGGGCAGCAGCGCACTTTTGAGCGAATTGGGACAAACGTAGGCGGCATCGAAGCGGCCCCTGATCTGCTGCGCCAGGCGCCAGCGTTCGCGCCATTGCAGGCCGCCATGGGCAAACGGGAATTCAATCACTTCAGCCACCTGCGGCATGGCCCGGTACACCGGCGCCACCCAGGGCAGCGCCCCAACGCTGAGCTGTTCGCCGCGCGCCTCAAGGCGGCGCAGCAGCGGCTCCGTCATCACCGCGTCGCCAATCCATTGCGGGGCGATGATGAGCGATCGCTTCACCACCAAAACTCAATGGCCGTGGAAGTGCTCGCCGTCCTTGAGCTTGTAACGCGTGCCGCAATAGGGGCACTTGGCTTGGCCGGTGCTGGCCACGTCCAGATAGACCTTGGGGTGGCTGTTCCACAGTTTCATGTCGGCCAGCGGGCTGGGGCAAAACACGCCGCCTTGGTGGTTCAAGTCTTTGGCCAGCAGTTCTACGGTTGCAGTTGTCATGGTGTCTCCAAATCAGTTGAGAACAGAGCAAATTTGCTGCGCAAATCTTGGTCTGTCCCGCAAGGCTTCAAAATTGTTCCGGTCTCAGACCTTGGCCAGCCAATGGGCGTATTTGGGGTTGCGCCCGTTGACGATGTCAAAGAACGCGCTCTGGATTTTTTCGGTGATCGGACCACGGGTGCCGACGTAACCGGCCTTGCCCAGCTCAATGCGGTCGAGCTCGCGAATGGGTGTGATCTCGGCGGCCGTGCCGCTGAAGAATGCCTCATCGCAAATGTAAACCTCGTCGCGCGTGATGCGTTTTTGCACCACTTCGAGGCCCAAGTCCTTGCAGATGTGCAGCACGGTGTTGCGGGTGATGCCGTTCAGCGCGCCAGCCGACAAATCGGGCGTGTAGACCACGCCGTCTTTCACCACAAACAGGTTCTCGCCCGAACCTTCCGACACAAAACCGTTGGCATCGAGCAGCATGGCCTCGTCGTAGCCGTCGTCCAAGGCTTCCATGTTGGCCAGAATCGAGTTGGTGTAGTTGCTCACCGCCTTGGCCTGCGTCATGGTGATGTTGACGTGGTGGCGGGTGTAGCTGGAAATCTTGACGCGGATGCCCTTGGTCATGCCTTCGTCGCCCAGATAGGCGCCCCAGGCCCAGGCGGCCACCATCAGGTGGATGTGGTTGCCCTTGGGGCTGATGCCGAGCTTGCGGCTGCCGATCCAGCTCAAGGGGCGCAGGTAGCATGATTCCAGCTTGTTCTCGCGCACCACGTCGAGCTGCGCCTGCATGATTTGTTCTTTGCTGAACGGGATGGTCATGCGCAAAATCTTGGCGCTGTTCAGGAGCCGCTGGGTGTGCTCTTCGAGCCGGAAAATCGCCGTGCCGTCCGCCGTCTTGTAGGCGCGCACGCCTTCAAAGACGCCACAGCCGTAGTGCAGGGTGTGCGTCAGCACGTGGATTTTGGCGTCACGCCAATCCACCATCTGGCCATCCATCCAGATTTTTCCATCGCGGTCAGACAGGTCGGGCGGTAAGGGGCTCATCGATGATTCCTTCAGATTAAGGGGCAATGCTGCAAAACGCAGATTTTACGGGCCCGGCGAAGCGCCTTCTGGACCATGCCAACGCAATTCAGGGTTTCGCCGGTTGCGCCGCCCAGTTCACCGTGACGCAAAGCCCACCCTGACGCTCGGAGCGGCTGATGGAAACCCGGGCCTGTTAGACCGTGGCATGCGCCGCACGATCGACCAGCCCAGACCGCTGTCCTCGACGCGCAGGGTCACCTGCTTGCCGTCCGCCGTGACCGAGACGCTCACCCGGACGCCTTCGGGGTTGTAACGGAGGGCGTTGTCCAGCAGGTTGCGCAGCAGCACGCTGGTCAGCATCTCATCATCCTGAATAAAAGCCTTGGCGGGCGCATCCAGCGCCAGTTCCTGCGGCGCGTGCCAGGGCGGTCAGCGCCAGTTCAGCCGCCACCCGTTGCGCCAGCGCGGCCACGTCCACCAGCCCGACTGCAGCGCCGTTGCCTGAGGACCCCAGCCGTGAGAGCGTCAGCAGTTGCTCCACGAGATGGGTCGCGCGGTCGCAGCCGGCCAGTGTGCGCTGGAGCGCATGGTCTCGCTGCGCGTCGTCGGTGCCTGCGCCCAGGTCAAGCCCCTTGATTCGCTACGGCACCGTGTCGCGGGCGGTCAGCACCAGCACCGGCGTGGCGATTTTTTTGCCGCGCAAGGCCTGCAGCACATCCAGGCCGTCTTTTTGCGGCAGCCCCAGGTCCAGCACCGCCGCCTGGTAGTCGCCCGTGCTGATTTCGCGCTCTGCCGCCAGGCTGTCGCCGAGCATGGTGTAACCCAGCGTCAGGTGCAGGACCAGCAAGCGGTTGAAGTCGGAGGTCAGCTAGTTACCGGCAATACACAAGGCCAGCCACCAGTGAAACACCCGGGTGGGAGCATCCCAGACCAGAGTTTTGACTTTGGATGTGGCAAGGGACATGGTTCAGGCTGATAAATTTGATGCCCTGACTTTATGGTCTGCAGATTAAGGGCGTCTTAACTACCTCTAATCAGTTGGGGTCAGAGCACGTCGCTGCGCGAGTGGTCTGACCCGCAAAGTTACAGACTTCTCACCACTTCCATCGCCTGCTCGACGCGCTCCACGGCGTGAATCGTCAGGCCCTCGAAATCTTTCGACTTGAGGTTTTTGGGCATGTTCGCTTTGGGCACCACGGCAACGCTGAAACCCAGCTTGGCGGCCTCCTTGAGGCGTTCCTGACCGCGCGGCGCGGGGCGCACTTCCCCGGCCAGGCCGACCTCGCCAAAGGCAAAAAAACCTTTGGGCAGCGGCTTGCCGCGCAGGCTGGAGGTGATGGCCAGCAGCACTGCCAGATCGGCCGCCGGCTCTGAAATGCGCACACCACCCACCGCGTTGACGAACACGTCCTGGTCCATGCAGGCCACCCCGGCATGGCGGTGAAGCACCGCCAGCAGCATGGCCAGGCGGTCCTTGTCGAGACCAACGCTCAGGCGCCTGGGAGAAGGTCCACCGCTGTCCACCAGCGCCTGGATTTCCACCAGCATCGGGCGCGTGCCCTCCAGCGTGACCATGACACAGCTGCCCGGCACCGGCTCAGTGTGCTGGCTCAAGAAGATGGCGCTGGGGTTGCTAACCCCCTTGAGGCCTTTTTCGGTCATGGCAAAGACGCCGATCTCATTGACTGCGCCAAACCGGTTCTTGATGGCGCGCACCAGCCTGAAGCTGCTGTGGGTGTCGCCTTCGAAGTACAGAACGGTATCGACCATGTGCTCCAGCACGCGCGGACCCGCCAGCGCGCCTTCTTTGGTGACGTGGCCCACCAGCACAATACAAACGCCGCTGGCCTTTGCGGCGCGTGTCAGATGCGCCGCGCATTCGCGCACTTGGGCCACTGAACCGGGCGCCGAGGTCAGCTGGTCGGAATAGACGGTCTGGATCGAGTCGATCACCGCAATGTCGGGTTGCATCGAATCCAGCGTGGCCAAGATCTTGTCGAGACCGATTTCCGCCAGCACCTTCACCTGCGAGCCGTCCAGTCCAAGGCGTCGTGCGCGCAGCGCCACTTGGGCGCCGCTTTCCTCGCCGGTCACATACAGCGTGCTTTGGCCGCTGCGCTGCAGCGAATCCAGCGCCTGCAGCAACAGGGTCGATTTGCCGATGCCGGGGTCGCCACCGATCAGCACCACGCCGCCCTCGACCATGCCGCCGCCCAGCACCCGGTCGAGTTCCTCATGGCCGGTGGGGGTGCGCGACATGTCCACCGCGTCGATGTCGCCCAGAACGGCAATTTCGGCCGTTTTGGCCAGGGACGCAAAACGATTTTTGGTGGGGCTGGCGCTCTCGGGCGTGGATTCGATCAGCGTGTTCCAGGCATTGCAACTCGGGCATTTGCCCTGCCATTTGGGACTGGTGCCGCCGCAATCGGAGCAGACGTAGTGGGTTTTATCTTTGGCCATGACGGGATGTTACTGGATAAAACCACAGATAACAGGCCCAGGCCGAAACCTTACCACTGCACCAGTTGCACCTCACCCGACTCAGAGGCCATCACGGCACGCGAACCCTTCAACGGGTTTACGGTCGGTCGCAGGTCGTGCGCAAACGGGATGCGCAGCAGCTCGCGACCGTCATCCAGCGCCAGCACATGCAGCACCTGGTTCATGTCCAGGCAATACAGCTTGCCCTCGAACGTCACCAGCTCGGCCATCATGTGACCCCAGTTGGCCGCATGGTTGCCATAGCGGGTGGTCTGGTGGCGCCAGCGCACCTTGCCAGAGGCGACCTCAATGGCATAAATCCAGCCCGTGGGCGACCACAGGTAGGCCGCGTCGCCCGCCACATGGTGCGAGTTGATGAAGTTGCCCGCCTTGAATTTCCACAGGATCTTGCCGCTGTCGACGGCAATGCCATAGAGCAGCTCGGTGTAGGTGCCCGCCACCAGCACATTGCCGCTCACGTACATCTGGCGGATATATTGCCATTCCTTGCTGTCGTCAAGCTGCCACTTGAGCGCGCCATCGGCCTTGTTCAAGGCGTACAGCAGGCCGTTGCCCGGACCGAAAAACACGGTGTCACCCGCCACGGTGGGCGCATAACTGGCCAGCGTGTCAGGCGTGCCGGCAAAGCGCCAGTCAATGGCGCCGGTGCGGTTGTCGAGGGCCAGCAACTCATGCCCGTCGCCCACATAAGTGCGCTCCGGCGTGACAAATGGCGTGCCCACCTGGATGTTGGCCTGGTGCAGCCAGCGCCGCTGTCCGTCCTTGAACTGCCAGGCTCCCAATTCGCGCTGCCCGCCGGCAATCACCGACTGGCCTGCCGCGCGCGGCCGGTACACGGCCTCGCTGCTGAGCTGGTGCGGCACATTCCAGACCGGGGTCGCTTTCGCCGGGTCGATACGTCCCAGAGTCAAGTCGCCACTGAACAGGATCTGCCCATCCAGCAGCGCCAAAGGCACCAGGGTGCTGTTGCCACTGACCCAGCGCCTGAACACCTTGGGCGTTCGGGTCGCGGCAGAAACAACACAGGTGGGCAAAAGCCCACCTGCTGCAAGTGCCGCCAATAATTGGCGGCGGTTCAGATTGCCAGATGCCATCAATCGCACTTGGCCCCTTGTTTGATCCAGGCTGCAAGAATGGTGGTGTTCGGATGGTCACGCGCCTCGGACGGAGCGATACCGGGAGGCATGCGGTCTTCCGACAGGTGTTGCCAGACAAAGCTGCCGTCGGGGTCGCCGGGAATGATGACCTTGGTGGCCTTGTCCACGCCCTTGGCCACCGAGTCTGCGCCCAGCATGATGCCGGCATAGGTTTTCAGGTTCAGCTCATGAAAGCTCGGGGGTTCCTGGTTGGACATGTGGCATGCGGTGCAGGCGGGTGTGTTGGGGCCAAAGGCATTGGCCTTTTTGAACAGCGGCTGGACATTCTTTTTGAAGTTGTCGTCATTCTTGGCACCGTCGGCAATCCATTGCTTGACCAGCAGGTGGTTGGGCGTGAAGGTGGAGTTCTCAAAGCCCAAGCCCAAGGGCATGCGGTTGTTGCGCAGTCGGCGAATCAGGATATCGCGCTTGGGATCGGTGCCCGGCTTGAACAACGCGTGTTTTGGGGCCTCGGTGGAGCCTTCGATCATGCCCTTGCACGTGGAAAGATCCAGCCCACGATAGCTCTTGCCCGCGTCATTGGAGTTGTGGCACACCGTGCAAGCCACGCCCGGGCCAAAGGCATTGGGCGTGTTCATCAGGGTGTTGATGTACTTGTAGGTGATGGGAATACTGCGCTTGATGATCAGCTCCTGCACCACATGGTCATCTGCACCCGCTGTCGATATCTCGCCTTCTTTCATGTCGTGAATGAATTGCTCGGCAATGGTGCGCTTGCCTGCCGGCTTGTCATCAGCATGGCTGATGCTCGTCAAGGCAAAGCTGAGGCCGACAACAACACAAGCAGCTTTGGCGATTTGGAAAAACCGCTGATTGGTGGAGTTAAGAAGTGGCATCGAAGTCTCCTTTAGATTGAATGCTGCCCAATATTAAAAATATTAAGCAATGTCAAGCGTAGGGGTTTTCTCTAACGAAAGTTACAAAATGTCACGTTTTTGGCCGCGTCTGACGCCAGTCTTACGGGAATCAGCCTGGATGTGTGAGTCGGATTTTTCCACGGGTGGTCGGCCAGTGTCGTGTGGGAAGCGTGACTTATCGCACTTCGTTGTCGTTGGCGTTGTGATAACTTGACCCACTGAATCCAGCGATGCTGCGCGGCCAAGGGTGAACAGTCTGCCATTTCTGCTGCAATTCAAAACCCTCGCAAATTGGCGCCTCTGACGGCTGACCTGGTCAAAGTTAAAAAGGAAATGCAATGGTTTTACAAGCAACAGACCAGGGCCAAAGCACAGCCGATGACGCACAGGTGGCGTCCGACATGGCGGGTTTGAGCGCCGCTCAGGCCGCCCAGGCACTGCAGGATGGGGGCCCCAACGAGCTGCCTGATGCGCAAAAGCGGAGCCTGCTTGCCATTGCGCGCGACACGCTGTCGGACCCGATGTTCGCCCTGCTGCTGGCGGCCGGCGTGCTGTACCTGGTGCTGGGTGATCTGCAGGAGGGTCTGGTTCTGTTCGGACTGGTGCTCGTGGTGCTGGCCCTCACGCTGTACCAGGAGGGCAAGACCGAGCGCGCGATCGAGTCCCTGCGCGACCTCACCAGCCCGCGCGCTTTGGTGTTGCGCGACGGCGCGGCACTGCGCATTGCCGGACGCGAGGTGGTGCGCGGCGATGTGCTGATGCTCGCCGAAGGCGACCGTGTTCCGGCCGATGCCCTGTTGATTCAGGGCACCGAGGTTCAGGTGGATGAGTCTTTACTCACCGGTGAGCCCCTGCCAGTGGACAAGGTGGCTGACGGGACCGAACGGACAAGCGCCGCAACCGAGCCCGAACACATCCTGTATTCCGGGACCATGCTGGTGCGCGGGCACGGGTTGGCACGCGTCATTGCCACGGGCAAAGACAGCGAAATTGGCCGCATCGGCCAGGCGCTGGGCGGCCTGAGCCTTGAGACCTCGCCGCTCAAGCAACAAATGGCGCGCCTGGTCAAGTTGCTGGCGCTCGTGGCCTTGTTCGCCAGCCTGTTTTTGTTGGCGGCTTACGGGCTGATGCGCGGCGACTGGCTGGCAGCGTTATTGGCCGCCATTGCGCTGGCCATGGCCTTGTTGCCGCAGGAATTCACCGTGGTTCTGACGGTGATTCCCGCTTTAGGCGCGTGGCGCCTGTCCCGGCAAAACGTGCTGACCCGGCGCATTGCCGCCATCGAAACCCTGGGTGCCACCAGCGTGCTATGTGCCGACAAGACCGGCACCCTGACGGAAAACCGCATGACTGTCAGCGAGCTTGATGTGCCACCACGCCAGGCACAACCCTTGCCGGGCGGCGAAGTGCACAAGGCCTGCGCCACTGCCGACCACCTGAGCATTGACTACGCCACCACGACGGAGTTGCCTGAATGCTTTCACGCCCTGGTGGAATATTCCATTCTGGCTAGCGTCACCGACCCTTTTGATCCGATGGAAAAAGCCTTCCACCGGTTGGGACAACACTTCCTGCAAGACACCGAGCACCTGCACCGCGACTGGACGCTGATGCAAACCTATGGCTTGACGCCGCAGTTGCGCGCCATGTCGCATGTCTGGCAAGCCCAAATGGGTGGTGCCCAAGTGGTGGCGGCCAAGGGAGCTCCTGAAGCCATTGTGGATTTGTGCCATCTGGACAGCGCTGCTCAAGCCCGTGTTGCCGACGCTGTTGAGGCCATGGCCGCCAAGGGGCTGCGCGTGTTGGCGGTGGCAGGGGCGCGCTTCGACGGTCAGGACTGGCCCGCCATCGAGCATGATTTTGACTTTGAATTCATCGGCCTGCTCGGGCTGGCCGACCCCCTGCGCGCAGAGATTCCAAATGCGGTCGAGGAAGCCCACGACGCCGGCATCAGGGTGGTCATGATCACCGGCGACTATCCGGCAACGGCCATGGCCATTGCCAGCCAGGCCGGTCTCATGCCCGGGCCCGATGGACTCCTCACGGGTGACGAGATGACGCATTTGACCGACGCCGAGTTGCAACAGCGCATGGGCCGGGTGCGCATTTGCGCCCGCATCGCCCCGACGCAGAAATTGCGCATTGTGCAGGCGCTGAAAGCAGCGGGCGAGGTGGTCGCCATGACCGGCGACGGCGTCAACGACGCTCCGGCCCTGAAAGCCGCGCATGTCGGCGTGGCCATGGGCGGGCGCGGCACCGACGTGGCGCGCGAGGCCGCTTCCATCGTGCTGCTCGACGACAACTTCGCCTCCATCGTCGGCGCAGTGCGGCTGGGGCGGCGCATTTTTGACAACCTGCGCAAGTCGATGTCCTACATTCTGGCGGTGCATGTGCCGATCGCTGGCATGGCGCTGCTGCCGGTGCTGCTGGGCTGGCCGACCGTGCTGTACCCGCTGCACATCGCGTTTCTGGAACTGGTGATTGACCCGGCCTGCTCCATGGTGTTCGAGAACGAACCCGCCGAGTCGGACGTCATGCAGCGTCCGCCGCGCGATGTCATGCAGCCCCTGTTTGGCGGCATGGCGCTGGGGCTGGCACTGCTGCAAGGGATGGGCGCACTCGCCGTGGTGCTGGCAGCCACCGTCTGGGGCGCCGGCCAATTGACCGAGGGGGGCGTGCGCGCCCTCGCCTTTGCCGTACTGGTGTTCACCAACCTGGCGCTGATTTTTTCCAACCGCAGCCGCGCCGGCGCCTTTTGGGCCAGCCTGCGGGTGCCAAATCACACGCTGTGGGGCGTGGTGGCGGCCGCCTTGAGCCTGCTGGGGCTGGTCCTCTACGTGCCGTGGCTGGCTGGTTTGTTTTTATTTGAGCCGCTGCCCGGCGCCTGGCTGGCAAGCGCCGCGGGTCTGGGGCTGGCCAGCGTGCTCTGGTTCGAGTTGCTGAAGGCCATCAAAAGCAAAATGGCGCCACCCTCTAATCAGTTGGGGTCAGAGCACGTCGCTACGCGAGTGGTCTGACCCGCAAGCCCTTCCCATTAGTTGGGGTCAGAGCACGTCGCTGAGCGAGTGGACTGACCCTCAAAGTATCAATCAGTCACTTGCACCGGCACCCGCTGTGCCAGCGCACACATCAGCTCGTAGCCCAGCGTGCCGGCCGCCTGCGCGACCTCGTCGATGCCCAGCACTGCGCCGTTGGCCGCGCGCCCCCACAGCGTCACCTCGGAGCCCATGCCGGCCTCGGGCACCGGCGTCAAATCCACGGTCACCATATCCATGCTGACGCGCCCCACCAGCCGGCTGCTCACGCCGGCCACCAGCACCGGCGTACCGGTGGGGCACACGCGCGGGTAACCGTCGGCATAACCACAGGCGACCACGCCCAGGCGCATCGGGGCTTCGGCGACAAACCTTGAGCCATAGCCGACGCTGGCGCCGGACGCGATGTCCTGCACCGCGATGATTTTTGCCGCCAGGGTCATGGCCGGCAACAGGCCCCAATCGCCGGACGAGTGCTCGGGGTGATCTGGCGAACTGCCGTACAGGCTGATGCCCGGTCTGATCCAGTCGGACGCGGCCACTGCGTCGGCGTGGCGCAGGCTGGCGGCGCTGTTGCTTAAAGAGCGCTCGCCGGGCAGGTCGCGCGTGACCTCGGCAAAACAGGCCATTTGCGCGGCAATGCCCCGGCCGCTGTCGGCGTCGCTGAAATGCG
>JAABQI010000304.1 GCA_011391545.1 Rhodoferax sp. | reverse complement strand
GTTGTCGCCCAGCAAAATACACGACGGGTACTTCCAGGTGATGGCCGAGCCGGTCTCCACCTGGGTCCATGAAATGCGCGAGTTGACGCCCTTGCACACGCCGCGCTTGGTGACAAAGTTGTAGATGCCACCAATGCCATTCTCATCTCCGGCGTACCAGTTTTGCACGGTGGAGTATTTGATGTCGGCGTTGTCCAGCGCCACCAGTTCCACCACGGCCGCGTGCAGCTGGTTGGTGTCGAATTGCGGCGCGGTGCAGCCTTCCAGGTACGACACCGACGCGCCCTCTTCGGCCACGATCAGGGTGCGCTCAAACTGGCCGGTGTCCTGGGTGTTGATGCGAAAGTAGGTCGACAAATCCATCGGGCACTTGACACCCTTGGGGATGTAGCAAAACGAGCCGTCTGTGAACACAGCCGAGTTGAGTGCGGCGTAATAGTTGTCAGCCGATGGCACCACGCTGCCGAGGTATTTTTTGACCAGTTCCGGGTGGTTCTGCACCGCCTCGGAGATCGAGCCAAAAATGATGCCGACCTCGGCCAGCTTGGCCTTGTAGGTGGTTGTGACCGACACGCTGTCAAAAATCACATCGACCGCCACGCCGGCTAGCGCCGCGCGCTCGTGCATCGGCACGCCAAGCTTCTCAAAGGTGCGCAGCAACTCGGGGTCGACCTCGTCCATGCTCTTGAGTTTGGCCTTGGGCTTGGGCGCCGCGTAGTAGCTGATGGCCTGGAAATCGATCTTGGGGTACTTGACATTGGCCCACTCGGGTTCTGTCATGGTCAGCCAGTGGCGATACGCCTTGAGGCGAAAGTCAAGCAGCCACTCGGGCTCGTTCTTCTTGGAAGAAATCAACCGGATGGTGTCCTCGGTCAAGCCCTTGGCCGCCACGTCGGTGGCGATGTCGGTGACAAAGCCGTGTTTGTAAGGCTGGTTGACCAGCTTGTCGAGGACGGCGCTCATGCGGCGACCTTCTTGGTGTTAAGGCTGAAGCTCTCGCCGCAGCCGCAGGTGATGCCGACGTTGGGGTTGTCAAACTGGAAACTCTGCTTGAGCCCCTCGGTGACAAAGTCCAGGCTCGCGCCTTCCAGACTTCCCAAATGGTCGGTGGCGACCAGCAGCGTGGCCCCATAAGCTTCGATGCGTTGCTCGTCTTCGCGCACGTCGTCGGCCAGCGCGTAGGTATAGGCATAACCCGAGCAACCCACGGGCTTGATCCCCACACGCAAACCAATGCCGCTGCCGTGCTTGGCAATCTGGTTGCGAATCTGCGCGGCCGCCGCAGCTGTCAAGGTGATTGAGGTCATGAAATTCTCCTTTAGGTGTATTTTAAATATACCTTATAAGAAAGCATCCTGTCGTCTGAAATCCACCAATGTGAGTAGGGGGAAGCGTGACCCGGCAGCGTCGCAACCGGCGCGCTGGCCATTGCGGCGCAGCACTTCAGTGAGCAAGTGCTCAAACAACGCGTAAAAAGGCGCCGGAAAGTGGAGAATCTTGCCGCTGGCATTGGCAACTCGGACTTGGAAAACATCTTTTGCCAGATCTAGCCCAGTTGTTGTAACCTTCACGGTGGTCGCGCCTTCTGGTTGACGTGGATTGTTGAACACACCCCATACTCTGTGCATCGATGCCTGTCAGCGGCGGGGGTGTCCATCCCGTTGAGCGCCGCGTGGCAGTCCAAGTCGTCTACATTGATGGATTGTTGCAATGTGTCCGAAATAACGACGTTTTATCGCATTAACCTGAGCCTGCTGTGAGTATTCAAACCGACGACTTTGCCCCGGCGCCGCCCAAGCGGGTGGTGTCCAACGCGCCTGCCTCGCCCAACGAGGAGGCGATCGAGCGCGCGCTGCGGCCCAAGCTGATGCAGGAGTACGTGGGCCAGACCAAGGCGCGCGAACAGCTTGAGATTTTTATCAGTGCCGCCAAAATGCGCGACGAGGCGCTCGACCATGTGCTGCTGTTCGGCCCGCCGGGTCTGGGCAAAACCACATTGAGCCACATCATTGCGCATGAGCTGGGCGTGAACCTGCGCCAGACCAGCGGCCCGGTGCTGGAAAAACCCAAGGACCTGGCCGCGCTGCTGACCAACCTGGAAAAAAACGATGTGTTGTTCATCGACGAAATCCACCGCTTGAGTCCGGTTGTCGAAGAAATTTTGTACCCGGCGCTGGAAGACTACAAGATCGACATCATGATCGGCGAGGGCCCGGCGGCGCGCTCCATCAAGCTCGACCTGCAACCCTTCACGCTGGTGGGCGCCACCACCCGCGCCGGCATGCTGACCAACCCGCTGCGCGACCGCTTTGGCATTGTGGCGCGGCTCGAGTTTTACACCCCCGAGGAGCTGGCGCGCATTGTCAAGCGCAGCGCCGGCCTGCTCAAGGTGACCACCGATGAGCGAGGCGGTTTCGAGATTGCACGCCGTTCACGCGGCACGCCGCGCATTGCCAACCGGCTGTTGCGCCGGGTGCGCGACTATGCCGATGTGAAAGGCGTGGGCGAGATCACCCTTGACATTGCCAACCGCGCGCTGGCCATGCTCGACGTGGACCCGCAGGGCTTCGATTTGATGGACCGCAAATTGCTGGAGGCCGTGATCCACCGCTTTGACGGCGGCCCGGTCGGGCTTGACAACATTGCCGCCAGCATTGGCGAGGAGCGCGAAACCATCGAGGACGTGATCGAACCGTACCTGATCCAGCAGGGTTATCTGCAGCGCACCCCGCGCGGCCGAATCGCCACGCTGGCCGCCTACCGCCACCTGGGCGTGACGCCACCGGCGGACCAGGCGGGCGGGGAACTGTTCGGGCTATGAATTTTTAGGTCAATCGAGCTTGACGGAGGTCTCTTGAAATACACCAGCAACAGCCGTGCCTTTGCCCATATCGCCGCGTTTCACCCCGAACTGACCGCGCTGCGGCGCGATCTGCACGCGCACCCGGAACTGGGCTTTGAAGAGGTTTACACGGCCAGACGCGTGCAGCAGGCGCTGCAACTGTGCGGCGTCGATGAAATTCATCCCGGCATCGGCAAGACCGGTGTTGTGGCGGTGATCCGGGGCAAGCGCAACAGCAGCGGCAGGATGACGGGTCTGCGCGCCGACATGGACGCGCTGCCCATGGCCGAGCACAACGACTTTGCCTGGAAGTCCGAAAAGCCCGGACTGATGCACGGCTGCGGCCACGACGGCCACACCGCCATGCTGGTGGGTGCGGCGCGGTACCTGGCCGAGACGCGCAACTTTGACGGCACCGCCGTGCTGATTTTTCAGCCCGGTGAAGAAGGCTACGCGGGCGCCCAGGCCATGATCGACGACGGCCTGTTTGATCGCTTTCCGGTGCAGTCGGTGTTTGGCATGCACAACTGGCCCGCCATGCGCCCGGGCACCATCGGCCTCAATTCCGGACCGATGATGGCTGCGGCGGACCGCATCAGCATCGAGATCACCGGCAAGGGCGGCCATGGCGCGCACCCGTATCAGACCGTGGACCCGGTGCTGGTGGCCGGGCACATCATTACCGCCGTGCAAAGCATTGTGTCGCGCAACGTCAAGCCGGTCGACAGCGCCGTCATCAGCCTGTGCGCCATGCAGGCGGGCGACCTGGGCGCCATGAGTGTGGTGGCGGGCAGCGCCACCCTGGTCGGCACGGTCCGCACCTTCAAGGTGGAGGTGCAGGCGCTGATCGAGCGCCGCCTCCATGAGTTGTGCAGCGCGGTGGCGCAGGCGTTTGGCGCCACTGCCGTGGTGACCTATGAGCGCATGTACCCGGCCACCGTCAACACCGCCGCCGATGCCCGCTTTGCCGGCGACGTGGCGGAAAGCCTGGTGGGTGTCGCCAACGTGGTGCGCGACCTGGAGCCGAGCATGGGCGCCGAAGACTTTTCCTTCATGCTGCGCGTCAAGCCCGGTGCCTACCTGCGGCTCGGCCAGGGCACTGCGAACGGCCTGGGCAGTTGCCATCTGCACAACAACCGCTATGACTTCAACGACGAGGTGCTGCCCCTGGGTGCCGCGCTGCACGCCAGCCTGGCGGAGCAGGCCATGCCGTTGTCAGTCTGACCATTCAGCCCACGGCACCGGCCTGGCGCAGCGCCTGGACCGCGTCTGCATCCAGACCCAGCGCATTCAACAATTCATCGGTATGCGCGCCCAGCTTTGGTGGGCTCAGGCGCACGCCCAGACGCTGACCATCCATGGTGAAGGGGAACAGCGTGGCTTTGCTGGTCTGGCCGGCGCGCTCGCCGTCGGGCAGGGTGATGTCGGCCAGGCCGCCGGTGGCCAGCAGGTGTTCGTCGTCAAACAGTTCCTCGGGTTTGCGGATCGGCGCGTAGGGCAACTTGTTGGCTTCCATCAGATTCGCCAGCTCATCGGCGCTGTAGTGGCCCAGGCGCTCGCGCAGGATTGGCATCAGCGTGGGGCGCTCACGCACGCGGTCGTTGTTTGACGCATAGCGCGGGTCGCTTTTCAGGTCAGCAAAACCGAACACATCACAAAACGTGGCCCATTGCGCGTCGCTCACCGCCGAGATAAAAATCTGCCCACCGTCTTTCACCGTGAACACGTCGTACACCGCCCAGGGCGAGATGCGCGCCGGCATGGGCGCGGCGGGTTGGCCTGTCATGGCGAACTGCAGCATGTGCTGGCCGACCAAAAACACGTTGTTTTCAAACAGCGCGCTTTGCACTTCCTGGCCACGTCCGGTGATGCCGCGCTGGATCAGGGCGCCCAACGCACCAATGGCGCCGAACATGCCGCCCATGATGTCGTTGACGCTGGTGCCCGCGCGCAGAGGGTCGCCGGGGCGGCCGGTCATGTAGGCCAGGCCGCCCATCATTTGCACCACCTCGTCGAGCGCGGTACGGTGCTCGTAGGGGCCGGGCAAAAAGCCCTTGTGGCTGACATAAATGAGCCTCGGGTTTTGCGCGGACAGGGCGGCGTAATCCAGACCGTATTTGGCCATGGTGTCGGGCTTGAAGTTCTCCAGCACCACGTCGGCACTCAAGGCCAGCTGGCGCGCAATGGCAGCACCCTCGGGCTTGTGCAGGTCGATGGCGATGCTTTTCTTGTTGCGGTTGAACATGGGGAAAAACCCGGCCCCCGCACCCAGCAAATGCCGCGTGCGGTCGCCCTCGATGGGCTCGACCTTGATCACCTCGGCGCCCATGTCGGCCAGCACCATGCCGCAGGTGGGCCCCATGACCATGTGGGTGAATTCGACCACGCGCAGGCCGGTCAGGGGCAGGGCATGAGGGCTGACAGTTTGGGTGGTTGACATCAAAAAGCTCGGGACAAAAAGGTGAATGAAACGGCCTGATTATTTCCCGGCTTGGATCAAGCCAGCATTACCTGCATTTTGGTCAAAGCTCTTGCATAGTCAGGCAAAGTCCGGCGTCAGCATCCCTCCTTAAAATCTGAGGATGCCAAGTTCGCCCCCATCCCCGCTCGCGCAAACCACGGAGCCTGGTCGCAGCCCGCCGCGCGCCGTGCTGTTTGACGCCTACGGCACGCTGTTTGATGTCTATAGCGTGGCGCAACTCGCCGAGGAGCTGTTTCCCGGCCACGGCCAGGCCCTGAGCGTGTTGTGGCGCGACAAGCAGATTGAATACACCCGGCTGGTCACCACCAGCAACCATGGCGCGCACTACCAGCCGTTTAACGTGCTGACCCGGGCCGCGCTGGTCTTTGCGATCAAGAAACTGGTGGTCGGCCCTGGCACGACTCTGTCTGAAGCTGATTTGCTGCTGGAGCACGAGCCAGCCATTGAGATGCTGCTGGCCCAGTACCAGCATCTGGACGCCTTCCCGGAAAACCTTGCCGTGCTTCAACAGCTCAAGGCGAAGGACATTCCGATCGGTATTTTGAGCAACGGCGACAGCGCCATGCTGCAGGCCGCCGTGCACTCGGCCGGTTTTGACGGCTTGCTCGACCACATCATCAGCGTCGACCCGATCCGCAAATTCAAGACCCACCCCGAGTCCTATGCGCTGGGCGAGCAGGCCACCGGCCTTGCTGCGCGCGACGTCCTGTTTGTCAGCTGCAACGCCTGGGATGCGCTGGGCGCCACCTGGTATGGCTACACCACGCTGTGGGTCAACCGTTACCATCTGCCTTTTGAAGAGCTGGGCACCCAGCCCACCCGGACAGGCTCCGACCTGCGCGCCGTGCTCGACTTTTTCTGCTGATCCTCTTTCTTACCTTTAACTCTGAGAGCCACCATCATGACTGAACGCATCACCAAGAACGGCCTGCAAGTTGCCACCAACCTGTGCCAATTCATTGAGACCCAGGTGCTGCCCGGCACCGGCGTGGCGCCGGCCAAATTCTGGAAAGGCTTTGGCGCCATCGTGGCCGACCTGGCTCCCAAAAACATCGCCCTGCTGGCCGAGCGCGACCGCCTGCAGACCGAGCTTGACACATGGCACAAGGCCCACCCCGGCCCCATCACCGACATGCCAGCCTACCGTGCGTTTCTGGAAAGCATCGGCTACCTGGTCGAGGCCCCCAAAAAGGCCCGCATCACCACCGCCAACGTGGACGCCGAGCTGGCCAAGCAGGCCGGCCCGCAACTGGTCGTGCCCATTTTGAACGCGCGCTACGCGCTCAACGCCGCCAACTCGCGCTGGGGCTCTTTGTACGACGCGCTGTATGGCACCGATGTGATCGACGAGACCAAGGGCTGTGAGAAAGTCGGCAAAAAAGGCGGCTACAACCCCAAGCGCGGCGCCAAGGTGATTGCCTACGCGCGCCATGTGCTCGACCGCTGCGCCCCGTTGCGCAAGGGCTCGCATGTGGACTCGGTGGCCTACAGCGTCAAGGGCGGCAAGCTGGCCATCAAACTGGCCGACGGCAGCAACACCAGCCTGGCGGATGCCAGCCAGCTCGTGGGTTACCAGGGCGAGGCCAAGGCGCCCTCAAGCGTGCTGTTTGAGCACAACGGCCTGCACCTTGACCTGATCATCAACCGCGCCACCACCATTGGCGCCAGCGACGCGGCCGGCGTGTCGGACCTGGTGCTCGAAGCCGCCCTGAGCACCATCCTCGACCTCGAAGACTCGGTGGCTGCCGTGGACGCTGACGACAAGGTGCTGGCCTACAGCAACTGGCTCGGCATTTTGAATGGCACGCTGACCGAAGAAGTCGCCAAGGGCAGCAAGACCTTCACCCGCGGCCTCAACCCTGACCGCCTGTACACCGCCCCCGACGGCAAAAAGCCGGTGCGGCTGCACGGCCGCTCGCTCATGTTTGTGCGCAACGTCGGCCACCTGATGACCAATCCGGCCATCCTGTACACCGACAAGCAGGGCGCCGTGCGCGAAATCCCCGAGGGCATTCTGGACGCCGTGGTCACCACCACCATTGCCATGCACGACCTCGCCAAGACCAAAAAGGACGCCATCCGCAACTCGCGCAAGGGCTCGGTCTACATCGTCAAGCCCAAGATGCACGGCCCGGCCGAGGTGGCCTTTGCCGGCGAACTGTTTGGCCGCGTCGAAGCCATGCTGGGCCTGCCTGACAGCACCGTCAAGCTCGGCATCATGGACGAAGAACGCCGCACCAGTGTCAACCTGAAGGCCTGCATTGCCGCTGCCGCCAGCCGCGTGGCTTTCATCAACACCGGCTTTTTGGACCGCACCGGCGACGAGATGCACAGCGCCATGCAGGCCGGCCCCATGATCCGCAAGGGCGACATGAAGAGCAGCGCCTGGATCCATGCCTATGAGCACAACAACGTGCTGGTCGGCCTGTCTTGCGGCCTGCGCGGCAAGGCCCAGATCGGCAAGGGCATGTGGGCCATGCCCGACCTCATGAAGGCCATGCTGGCGCAAAAAATTGCCCACCCCAAGGCGGGTGCCAACACTGCCTGGGTCCCGAGCCCGACGGGTGCCACGCTGCACGCGCTGCACTACCACCAGGTGCTGGTCAGTGAGGTGCAGAAAGAGCTGGAAAGCACGCATGCCAAGCGCAACGCCAAGCTGGAGCGCGATGCCCTGCTGGCCGGCCTGCTGACCATTCCCGTCACCGCCACGCCGAACTGGACCGAGGCCGAGAAGCAGCAGGAGCTTGACAACAATGCCCAGGGCATTCTGGGCTACGTGGTGCGCTGGGTCGACCAGGGCGTGGGCTGCTCCAAGGTGCCCGACATCCACAACGTCGCGCTGATGGAAGACCGCGCCACGCTGCGCATTTCCAGCCAGCACATGGCCAACTGGCTGCACCACGGTGTCGTCACCGAGGCGCAGGTCAAGGAAACCTTCGAGCGCATGGCCGGCGTGGTGGACGCCCAGAACGCCGGTGACCCGCTCTACAAGCCGATGGCCGGCCACTTCGACACCTCGATGGCGTACCAGGCCGCCTGTGACCTGGTGTTCAAGGGTCTTGAGCAGCCCAGCGGCTACACCGAGCCGCTGTTGCACGGCTGGCGGCTGAAGGTGAAGGCGGCGCTGGCGGCTTAAGCCACGATCAGGAAAAATACTGCCAGCGTCTAGTGATGAACGCTGGCAGCTTTTTCGCGAGCGAACCCAACATGACACCCACCCCAACCTTCAACCCAAAAAATTGCCCGCTGTGCGGCCAGCCCAACCAATGCGCCATGGAGGTCCAGGCTGCCACGGGCATCCAGCAACCCCCCTGCTGGTGCACCCAGACGCAGTTCAGCGCCGAGCTGTTGAACAAAATCCCGGAAGCGGCGCGGGGCGTGGCATGCCTGTGCGCGGTCTGTGTGAAGGCGGCAACACCATGAGCTGGCTCGACAGATTCCCGCTGGCCATCCTGATTGCGCTGGCCGCCTGGATGGCGGTGGCGCCGATCAGCCCGGAGCCGCACCTGATTGAAAAACTGCGCATGCTGAGCGAGGGCACGCTCGTCAAGCCGCTGGACATTTTTGATTTGCTGCTGCACAGCGCCCCCATCGTGTTGCTGGGCGTTCGGCTGTGGCGGAAGTTCATTTCCAAATGACCCTGTCTTTGGAAACTCTGACTTTGACGACCGCTACCGTCAGCGCGCCGGCGCGTGCCGAGCCACGCCTGACCAGCCTGTCGCATGGCGGCGGTTGTGGTTGCAAGATCGCCCCCGGTGTGCTGTCCAGCATCCTCAAGGGCACGACCGCCATGCCGATGCCCAAAGAGCTGCTGGTGGGCATCGAGACCGCCGATGACGCGGCGGTGTACCAGCTCAACGACGAACAGGCGCTGATTGCCACCACCGACTTTTTCATGCCGATCGTCGACGACCCGTTCGACTTTGGCCGCATTGCCGCCACCAATGCCATCAGCGATGTGTATGCCATGGGCGGCACACCCATCATGGCCCTCGCCTTGGTGGGCATGCCGATCAACGTGCTGTCGGTGGAGACCATTGGCAAGATTCTGGAGGGCGGCGCCAGCGTTTGCCGCGCGGCCGGCATCCCGATTGCCGGAGGCCACACCATCGACTCGGTGGAGCCGATTTACGGCCTGGTGGCGATGGGGCTGATGCACCCCGGCCGGGTCAAGCGCAACGCCAGCGCCCGGGTGGGCGACCGCCTGATTCTGGGCAAGCCGTTGGGCGTGGGTGTGCTGTCGGCGGCGCTCAAGAAAGACCAGCTTGATGCCACCGGCTACGCCGAGATGATCCGTGTCACGACCCAGCTCAACACGCCCGGCCCGGCGCTGGCCGCGCTCGAGGGTGTCCATGCCATGACCGACGTCACCGGTTTTGCGCTGGCCGGCCACGCGCTGGAGATGGCGCGCGGTGCGGGGTGCACGGTGCAACTCGATTGGCACAGCGTGCCGTTTCTGCGTGGCGTGCGTCAACTGGCGCTTGCGGGCTGCATCACCGGCGCGTCCGGGCGCAACTGGGCGGCCTATGGCCATGACGTCAGTTTGCCCGCCGGCTTTTCAGCGCTAGAGCAGGCCCTGCTGACCGACCCGCAAACCAGCGGCGGGCTGCTGGTGAGTTGCGCGCCAGAGGCGGTTGAGGCGGTGATGGCCATTTTTCAGCGCATGGGCTTTGCCGATGCGGCCGATATTGGCGAGATGAGCGCCTTCAATGGCGAGACGCATCTGGCGGTGCAATAGCCTGACCGACCGGGTATTCCGGTTTCACGGCAGCCAGTGCAATTGATCCTGCCGCCAAGTGTTTTGGGTGGGTGCCCGCACGGAAAGTCGCAATCGCGAACGTTTTTGCGTGGTTTGACAGCCGATCAAATGCGCCATACTTGACCTTTATCGGTTGAATTTTCTGTCCGTTTTTTACTTGAGAGAACTTTCTTCATGCAAATCTACTTCTCGGCCGGACTGATCGTGGCCATTGTTCTGTGGGGCGTCACCGCTCCCGCTTCCCTTGGCGCTGTGTTCGACACGCTGCTGGCCGTCATCACGCGCGACTTCGGCTGGCTCTACCTCTGGGTGGTGCTGGGCCTGGTGGTGCTGGCGATGGTGCTGGCCTTCAGCCGCTACGGCGACCTCAAGCTTGGCACCGAAGACGACGAACCGGAGTTCTCCATCGGCTCATGGTTTGCCATGCTGTTTGCCGCCGGAATGGGCATCGGTCTGGTCTTCTGGGGGGTGGCCGAGCCGATCTCGCATTACGGCGCGCCGCCGCCCGGTATCGTGGCCGGCACACCCGAGGCGGCCAACGCCGCCATGCGCTACAGCTTCTTTCACTGGGGCCTGCACCCCTGGGCGGTCTACAGCATCGTGGCGCTGGCCATCGCCTTCTTTCAGTTCCGCAAGGGCGGCTCGGCGCTGGTGAGCACGGCGGTGGAGTCGCTGCCCTGGACGCCGCTCAAAAAGCTCGGGCCGGTGGTCAACGTGCTGGCCGTGATCGCCACCGCCTTCGGCGTCGCGGCCTCCTTGGGCATGGGTGCGCTGCAGATCAACAGCGGCCTGAATTCGCTGACGGGCCTGCCTGTGGGCAGCGCATCACAGGTGGGCATCATCCTGGTCACCACCGTGCTGTTCCTGGCCTCGGCTGTCACCGGCGTCACCCGGGGCATCAAGTGGCTCTCCAACATCAACCTCACGCTGGCCGCTCTGCTCACGCTGGCCGTGTTCGTGATGGGGCCGACCGTGGCCATCATCGACACCTTCACCAGCACGCTGGGCAGCTACCTCAGCGA
>JAABQI010000303.1 GCA_011391545.1 Rhodoferax sp. | reverse complement strand
CACTTGTTTTGCCGCTGTTGATGTCAACAAGGCCACCGCCGCAGACCTCGACAGCATCAAAGGCATTGGTCCAGGCACTTCCAGCAAAATTCTTGATGAGCGAAAAAAGGGCAACTTCAAGAGCTGGCCGGACTTTATTGAGCGTGTCAGCGGAGTCGGAGAAAGCAATGCTGCAAAATTCTCAGCCGAGGGCATGACCGTCAACGGTGAAGCCTTCAAGGCCGCCGCGCCCACGGCCAAGAAAGAAGCCAAAAAGGTCGAGGCCAAGTCTGCCACACCGGCACCAGCTGCCAGCGCACCCAAGAAATAGTGCCATCGATGCATGTTTCAAAAGCCCGCTGCCGCGGGCTTTTTTGTGGGCCTGTCTTCCAGTGCAAACCACCAACATGTCAAACATCAACATCATCTGGATCAACGACATCGACTACGACATCGCCACCTTGCCTGAGCGGGCAAAGTCCCAAATCAACAGTATCAAGTTTGTTGACGTCGAACTGCAGCGCCTGCAGGCACACATTGCCGCGATGCAAACGGCACGCGTGGCCTACACTAGGTCGCTGCAGGAGGTCCTGCCTGAGGTGCACTCTCATGGTGATACCATGGGGTTGAATTGAGCTGCGCCAACCCTCAACAAAGCAAAACTGCAACCCGCATGCGACACAAGCAATTCACTGGCTCATCGCACTGGCTCGCAAACCGGCAAACGCCAATTGCTTCTTGCGTGCGATGAAAAACCCGTCTGTGGCCTCCCCCATTCAATGGCCCTCCCGTTGGCAATCCATAAGAGGCTTCGCGTTTGGTTTATGCCAACCCGCGTTGATGGGGTTGATCACAGCGCGCCATCTGCCCGCCGCGCAACTTGGTCATCTGGAGCAAAACCTGACGGGGCTGCTCGATGAAGCGCTGCCAAACTTGCAAGCCGATGTCACCGGGGAGCAACGGCTGGTGTCAAGATTGCTGTTTTGCCTCGGTGCCATCCAGCGCCAGAGCCGGATCCCGGTGAGTGAATTCAGCCACCTGCGCGCGCGGTCGGGCCAGGCCCAGATCATGCGCTTTGAGGTGGCGCTCCCGGCGCCCGACCTGCGCGCGACCAAAGTGGTTCTTGGTTGGCTGGTGGCGGTAACGCCGGGCTTGTTGCAACAGGTCTTGAGCACAGACGCCCTGGAGGCAATCCGGAACGCCATTCTTCAGAAACTTCAGCCACTCGCCCATTCCCAGTTGAATCGGTACAGCATCATCCGGGCTGCGAACCGCCTGGAGATCCCAATCCAGAACTTGACGCCAACTGTGCTGGTGTTGGGCACAGGCAAATATTCCCGCTGGATGAACAGCACCCTCACCGACCACACCCCGGGCATTGGGGCATCGATTGCCAAGGACAAATTTACCACCGCCAGGGTTTTGCTGGCCGCCGGCTTGCCAGGCGGCGTCAACGCGCTGGTTCAGTCGCCAGAGCAGGCGGTCAATGTCGCAACACAATTGGGTTTCCCCGTGGTGGTGAAACCTGCCGACAAAGATCAGGGCGAAGGGGTGGCTGCCGACCTGCGAGATGCCGCAAGTGTCGAGCAAGCCTACCTGCTTGCCAGCGCCTGCTCCAATAAGGTGCTGGTTGAAAGATGGGCACCCGGTGCAACGCACCGGCTGACCGTTTTCAATGGCAAGGTGATCCGGGTGGCGCGACGCATTGCCGCCGGCGTGACGGGCGACGGTGTGCGTGACATCAAGACACTGGTGGCCAGCCGCGACCTCACCGACACGCAGAAAAAGACCGAGTACCGCCTGGGAAAACCACTCTTGGTGTTGGACGAAGAGGCGCTTGGCCTGCTGCAGCAGAATGGTTTTACCCCCTCCCATGTGCCGGCCGTGGGCGAATACATTCGCCTGCGGCGCAGAGACAATATCAGTGCGGGCGGGACCAATGAACATGTCGAACTCGACCAGGTTCACCCTGACAATCTGATGCTGGCCATCGATGCAGCAGGCTTGCTGCGGCTGGACTTTGCCGGCATTGATTTGATCATCGGCGACATTCGCCAATCCTGGCAAAGCAGCGGTGGCTTGGTCTGTGAGGTAAACGCCCAGCCACAAATGGGCGCGCGCCCCGAATCGACGATTTACGAGGATGTGCTCAGGGAACTGCTCAATGGCCGATTCCGCATTCCTGCCCAGTTGCTGATTTGCCCCGCCGAGCCGGCGCAGCGTCGGGCGGCGCTGGCGCAACTGCTAGCGGCGCAAAATGCGAACGGCATTTCAGACCAGTCCGGGCTTTGGGTCAATGGTCGCAAAGCCAGCACCGCGTTTGCCACCGATTTTGATGCGGCGCGTGCGCTCCTGATGCGCCAGGACATTGACAACGCGGTGTGCATCATGAGCCTGCAAGAAATCGTGAAGCACGGATCGCCACTGCGGCGCTGGCATAAAATTCAAATGTGTCCTGCAGAAAGTCCGACGCCGGAAGAAATGCAACAGACCAGACAGGCTGCCGCGATGTTGCATGCCCATGCCGACCAGTCGGATCAGGTGCAAACTGACGCTGTTTTGCCAGTCCCGTGAATCCTGGCAACATTTTTTAAGGTTGTGCAATCCATGAAAAATCCATCCACACGCTTGTGTCAAATCGGCGCGCTGCTGCTGACGATGACGTGCTCATTGGCGGGCGCCGCTGACACGGCCTGCAAAGACCTGTTTGCCGGGCGCAAAGTGATGCTTGTAGTGCCCTTTGGCCCCGGCGGCGGTTATGACACTTATGCGCGCGTGTTTGCCCCGGTTCTGGAAAAACATTCCGGGGCCAAGGTGGTGGTGTCCAACATGCCGGGCGCGAATACCATGCTGGGCACCCGGGCGGTGACCACGGCCGCCAGTGATGAATTGGTGCTAGGTTTTCTAGACCCGCGCTACATTTTTGAAACCGCACTCCAGAAACTGCCCGGTGTTCCCTCAATGTCGGAGTTGACGCCGCTTGGTACGTTGACCATGAGTTATTCCGTTGTGATGGGGCGGCGAAAAGTGGCCCTGCGCCCGAATGATCCTGTGCCACTGCTTTATGCAAACCATGGCAATATTTCTTCGTCCATTCTGGTTGCGGCTGCTTTGGGACTCAATGTCAAGTATGTGAAAGGCTTCAAGGGGAGCGCCGAGGTTTTTGCAGCGCTGGAACGCGGTGATATTGATGTTTCCTCCAACCAGATGGAAAGTTATGAAAAAGGTATTGGCGCATTTCAAAATATTGGCCTGCTGGCCACTTTAACCAGTGCCAGCGTGCAAAAGGATGTGCCCTATCTGGCGGGACCGGGTGGCTTGGCAGACCTTTTTTCACGGCAATTGCCAGCGCCAGTGCGCCAGGAGCGCCTCTTGCTCGCTGATCTGTCCGCTGGCATGTCGGCAGCAGCCAAAGGAATCTACATTGCCGCGGGCGCGCCCGCCCGTACCAAGGCGTGCTTGACCGAGTTGGTGGAGAAAAGTATTTTTGATGACGCGTTTGTCGAATCTGCCAAACGGCTCAAACTCGACCCCGCGCCGATTTCAGCCAAGGCCACGCATCAGGTGATCAATGAGCTGGCCCGGCTGATTGACCAGAACAGGGCACTGCTCGACCGGGTGGTGCAGGCCGGCCAGTGAAAACATCGGCGACCGACTCTCGGCCAACAGCTTTGTCAACAAGTTGCCGACAGGTATGCGGTCGTGATCCGACCCGCTTTCGGGTGCCGCTCTTTGGCTTGAGATTCGCTTGAACTGGCTCGACGCGTTTGCCATCGGCCTGGCCAATGTGTTTTCGTGGCCTGGCATTTTGATTCCAATGGCCGGCACTTTGCTGGCAATGGTCAGCTCGTTTTTGCCCGGCATTGGCAACACCAGCCTGGTGGTGCTGGCCATGGTTGTGACCATGACCTGGGATGTGGAGTCGGTTTTGCTGCTGTTTGGTGCCCTGACGGGTGGCGCCACCTTCATGGGCTCCATCACGGCCATCTTGTTCAATATTCCAGGCAGTGTGGCCAGCACGCCCGCCTTGCTGGACGGTTACCCACTGGGGCAACGCGGCTTGCCCAAAACGGCCATCGCCTGTGCCGCCACGGCATCGGCCGTTGGCTCGCTCTTTGGTGTGTTGGTGCTGCTGGCCGTGCTGCCGGCCATGCAACCGCTGTTGCTGGCGTTTGGGCCGCTTGAGAAACTGCTGATTGGCGTTTGGGGGCTGACCGCCATCATTGCCGTGCCCAGCAGTTCTGCACTTAAAAGCGCGGCCATGGCCGCACTCGGACTGCTGGCGGCGCTGGTTGGCAGCGACCCCGCCAGCGGTTTGCCGCGCTGGGATTTCGGCATGCTGGAACTGTCCAAGGGCTTCGGTATCGTTCCGGTGATGCTTGGCATTTTTACGTTTTCAGAATTGATCGAGTGGATGCGTAGCTATCGACTCGAAGCTGCCGCGACCAAGGCAGCCAATCCGCAGGACTCCACACGGCGCGGTGTCAGGCTGGTGTTTCAGCACCTCGGACTGACCCTGCGCTCGTCCACCATTGGCACGCTGATTGGCATGATCCCCGGTGTTGGCGGAACAGTGGCAGGATTTATCGCCTATGGTCACGCGGTGCAAAGTGCCAAGGACGACAACGCGTCGTTTGGCAAAGGCGATATCAGGGGTTTGATCGCGCCTGAGGCGGCGGTGGATGCCAAGGACGGGGGCTCGTTGTTGCCGGCCCTTGCCTTCGGGCTCCCGGGGAGTGAAGCGGGGGTGGTGCTGCTGGCGGTCTTTGCCATTCACGGCCTCACCCCTGGCATGCCCATGCTCACCACAGGGCTGTCGCTGACCTTCACCCTGATTCTGGCGCTCCTGTTTTCGAATCTGCTGACGTCTGTTGTGGGCGTTGCCCTTACGCCTTGGCTGGCCCGCCTCAAAAATCTGCGGATTGAACGAATCGCGCTGCCTGCAATGGTGATCAGTCTGGTGACGGTCCTCCAGATCGATGGCCAGTTGTTTGACCTTTATACCGCGATTGGCTTTGGCATTGCCGGCTATTTCTGGCGCAGCTATGACTGGCCTCGTGTGCCCTTTGTGATCGCGCTGGTGTTGGGCAACCTGATTGAAACCAACTTGGCGCTGACCAGTCAGTTGGTCGAGTTTGGTCGCATTGTTCCTTACCAGCGCATGGCATCGTTGATCATTTTTGCAGTGATCATTGCCTCGCTGGTCTGGATGCTGGCCAGCAAGGCAAAGGCTGCCCAACCCGTGGCATTGCAGCCTGTTGATCTGTCTCTTGGTTTGATTTTTTCTTTTCTCGCCGGTGGACTGTTTTTGATTGCATTGACGCATGCTGGCAACTATTCGTCCTACGCCCTGGCCGTCTCCGGGCTGGCGCTGGTGCTTGGGCTCAGCACCACAGCGCATGTTGGGTTGAAGTTGCTACTTTTGCCATCAGGCAAGAAAGCCCCCCTGTCGCTGGCTGGCCTGGTGCAGTCCCTGAAACCAGTGACCGCGCACCGGTTGCCACTGACGATACTCTGTCTGCTGCCTTTTCTTGTTTGGATCGTTGGCTTGGTACTGGCCATTGCCCTGACCACTTTGGCTTGGCACGTGGTGCGTTCAGACAGGTCAGGGCGTGCCTGGTCAGTCGCTGCGCTGATTGGCGCTGGCTATGCACTTGCCACACACTATTTTGTAAACGATGTGGCCAACCTGATACTTCCTTCTGGCAGGATCTGGTCGCTGATCATGCCTTTTTGGCGCTGAAATCCTGTAAATTTATGACAAACTCCAATGCACTCTGTGATTTTGAACCGCTGGACCGGCTGGCTAGATTCAGTTGGGATTGGGCGCCAACGCTCTGCGATCCATCCCACGGTTGCGTTGATTACCACCGCTCATGGAGCATGGTCCGCTGGCTGGAACTGAACCGGGCCTTGCCAGCAGGGCAGGCATTTTTCGAGCGTGAATTGGCCGGCTTGGCTGGAGCCGGGAAAAGACGGGTGTTGATCTCCGGTGGCGCCGACACAGGGGTGACGGCTCTGGTTGCGGCCGCTTACCGTCTGGCAGGTGTTGAGCCTGAAATCGTCTTTGTTGATCAGTGCGCCAGCACCATTGCCCAGAATTCGCTGTTTGCAGCCCACTTGGGTCTGAAGATTGAATGTATTCAGACTGACATTAGAAAGCTTGACTGCCCTGCTGTGGATGCGATCGTGGCGCACTCGTTTTTGTTGTTTTTTGAGGGCCAGATGCGTCAGCAAGTGATTGCTGCCTGGGCGCGCAACCTGCGCCCGAATGGGGTGCTTCTGATGTCCAACAGCCTTGCCCAGGACGAGGGTGACTGGATCTCGATCAAGAATCAGGAGGAGATTTTGCGGCGCAAAAATACCCTGGAACTTGCTGCAAAAAATGCCGGTTTTGAAAGCAGTGCTGCCATTGAGATCGCTGAAACCGCCGCCCGCTTCTGGCAAAGTTCTCCCTCCAGACCGCCTGCAATCACCGCGGCAAATTTGCGCACGAGCCTTGAGCAGGCGGGTTTCTGTGTACAAAGCATTCTGAGTGCCAATGTGGCCCCGGTCAGTGGCCCTATGGCCATGGTGCGAGCGAGCACAACCACCCGTGCCAGAGCTGAAATCATCGCTTGTAAGGCGGGTGAGCGTTCGGCTTTGCTTGCTGCGCATTGCGGTGCCGCTCCACGCCCCGGTTTGACGAACGCTTGATGAATGAGCAGTTTCTGGCTGCCTGAACCGGTTTTGCGCCTGCGCCGGAAAATCGATCAAAGTGGCGATACAGTCACGGCTTCAGCAATTGGTCTGCAAATATTCATCCATCCATGAACATCGCTCACACAGCGTCTCATCACCCACTTGCTGCCACAGTGGTGGGTGGATCGCATCGCCATGGCGGCAACGGCACTTGGCCTGATCCGGGTGGGCCGCCCTGCAGCGCCAGGGGAGCTGAACCATGTTAAGCCAGGTCAAAATCTCCCGGCTGCACTTTCTGCCAGGTTATTCGGCCGGCCTGTGTGAGCGAACCGCGCTGGTGGACCTGCAGTTTACCGGTCAGATGGATGACCTGGCCGCGATGTTGCCGACCTTTGCCGAGCAAGCCCGGCGCTTGTGCCCGTCAGAGCTGCTGTGGGGGCTGGGCCACCATGGCTGGCCTGCGGCCTTTGTGCAAGATGACGCCAGTCAAAACCCGGCCGTCAAGGTTGCTGTGATCGAGATGCCACGCAAGGGCCTGATTCGCCTGGGTCACCCTTGTGACCGTTATGATGTGGCCGCCTTGCTCAACGTGCAGGACGACCACATCGGGGTGGACGGCATCGCGTCGCTGCTGCAGATGGCCGAGCTGAAGGCCGAGGTGCTGGAGCGTGCGTCCCAGGCGGTGGTGATCAATGCGGAGGACACCTTGTGCCTGGGCATGCGCGCGCGGATACGGCGCGCCATGTGCTGGTGGCGCGTGCTGCGGCGCTGCCGGCCATCGAGACGCACCGGGCTGACGGTGTGGAAGCGGTGTTCGTGCAGCCTCACAAGGGGATGCCGTGGGTCGTTCTGGCTGAAGGCGCGGCGCAAACGCCATTGATGCCGCTGCACGACATCCCGGCGACGATGAACGGGTTGTTGAAGTTCAACGAGCAGAACGCGTTGTTTGCCATCGCGCTGGCCTGGGTGCAGGGCCTGCCGCTGGAGACCATCCGGCACGCTATGGCAGGGTTTCACAACTCGCCTGAGCAGAGCCCGGGCCGCTACAGCTTCATCGACGGGTTGCCGTTTCAGGTAGTGGTGGACTATGCGCACAACCCGGCTGGAGCGGGCGAGTTGTGCGCATTGGTGCAACAGTTGCCGGTGGCTGGCCAGCGCATTTTGCTCAACCTGAAACTTGGCAACCGACATTGGCAGCCCTTTGAAGAGGTGGCACCCCTGTTAAAATAAAGTTTTGTCCGGTTTGTGCTGGGGTGTGATCCCGAGTGTGCGAAGCACTGCATAGACTACGCCGGCGACGACCCAATGGCGAACATGCTCACGATGTGCAGGCAAAGCCTGATACAGGCCGGAGTGGCAGCAGAGGATGTGGTGTGTCAGGCGCAGCCGCAAGCTGCACTCATGGCCGCTCTGCAACAGGCCCGCCCCGACGATCTGGTGGTGGTGTTGGCCGAGCCCTGGTTTGCCTTGCCAGCGCTGAGCCGCTGGCGCGCAACCCAGACATGCTGAGGCGATCAAGCCAGCATGCGCAAATACAAGGAGCGGGTGGTGGCAAATAGTGCATTTGAGCTGCGCATCCGTGCAGTGTATGAAGGGCCAAGCCCGCACGCGATGGCGCCGGTGGTGCTGATGGATGTGCAGGCATCGCAGACCACCTGGACACAGTTGGAGGCAGGGCTTCAGCAGATGCGCGTGCACTGGCCGAACTGGTGCGGCGATGAGCCCGGTCGCCACGGCGCCGAGCGCGTGGCATGGTTGCTGGCGCAGTGGGCGAAGGCCGCGCTGAACGCGGTGCGGGGCTTTGTCAATGAGGCGGGTGCCGAGGCGCGCACGGCTGACACCGTGCGCGTGTGGCTGGGGTACCACGATCGTCGCTTGAGCGCACGGGCTTTTCGCCTGGCGCTGGAAGCTGCGTTGGCCTTTGGCCGTGAGCCGCTCGATACGGCTCAGCTCGGGCGCATTGAAGCCGCCCTGCAGGCTCTGGGCAGGGATACCCGCGTGGCGCACCCCGACTACCAGATCAGGTTTGTGATGCAGGCGGCCCGCGAAAAAGATGTGCCGGTGCTGCCTCTGGTGCGTGAACAACGGGTCTGGCAAGTGGGCTGGGGGGCGCGGCGGCGGGTGTTCTTTGAGTCTGCCTCTCACTCAGACAGCATGATCGGTGCCCAGGTGGCGCGCAATAAATCGGCAGCCAAGCGTTTCCTTGCCGCCATGGGTGCACCCGTGGTGCCGCATGTGCTGGTGGCAAAGGATGCGGAGTTGGCTGCTGCGGCACAAGAAATTGGTTGGCCCTGTGTGGTCAAGCCCCTGAATCTGGGCGGTGGACGAGGGGTGACGGCGGATGTGCGCTCCATGGGGGCCTTGCTGCCTGCGGTCGCCTATGCCCGGCGATGGACCGATGGACCGGTGATGGTGGAGCGGCATGTCGAGGGCAACGACCACCGGCTGCTGGTGATCGGCGGGCGCCTGGTTTCTGCGGTCAGCCGCTCGGCGTCGTCGGTGGTGGGTGATGGGCGCTCCACGGTGCGAGCCCTCATTGATGATCTGAATGCGAGCCGCCGACAAAACCAGCGAGACAATCAACACTGGGTGCCGGTGGTTGAGGATGATGTATTTGGGCGCCATCTAGCCGACCAGAGCGTGGGAGTGCAGGATGTGCTGCCTGCAGGCCGGTCTTTGACGCTGCGCAGTATTTCCAATGTGTCGATGGGTGGCTATTTGGCTTACGTGTCTGACCATGTGCACCCGAGTGTGCGCGCCATGGCAGAAAGTATTGCCCGAGCCAGCGGGTTGAATACGATTGGGTTGGACTACATCACCACCGACATTGGCCGTGATTGGCACGAAGTGCCGGGTGCTTTTGTGGAGTTCAATGCCACGCCAGGGCTCGATGGGCTCGATGTGCATCCTGGCCGACCCTCGGGTTGGCTGTGGGACGTGCTTTTGGGTGACGAAGTGGGACGTGTGCCCGTGGTGATGGTGCTGATGGCCCACGCCGACTGGGCGGCATGGCGGCCGGCCTTGGAGACTTTGCTGGCCGGGCATGACATGGGTGGCAGCGGGCCTGAATGGGTGTGGGCCAATGGCATGTCTTGGATCGCACAAAGGCTGAAAGCCCATGAGGCGGCTTTGGCCATGTTGCGACACCCGACGGTCGAGCGGGCGGTGGTGGTGGCGGTTTCGCAGGAGTTGGTGCAGTTCGGGTTTCCACTGGCGGGTGTAGAGCAATTGTTTGTGCTTAACGATGCTTTGCCACCTGAATGGCAAGCTGTGGCCCAGCGTGTTGCACAAAAGGTGGTGAAGTTCAATGGGCTGGAGGCTTTGGAACATGGTTTCTTGGACTGGTTGGACTGCGAACGGCAAACCGGCGATGACGTGACAGACGGGGTGTAAATGGGACATGACCAAGGGCAGACAAGACAAATCCATCGTGTGCAGTGGCCCTACGGGCTGGCTGAGGCGCTTGCCGTTGACGGGGCTGCGAATGGGTTGACCGTGCCCAGTGTGCGCTTGCTGCTGGCAACGCCCAAGGCCCACGCTGAAACGGCGTGCGCCGTTGAACTGGGCATCCAGCGGCTCGGCCAGGTGTTGGGTCTTGCGGTCAAAAACATGCCACAACGGCCCTCATCGCGTGTCAACGATCCAGATGCCATGCTGCGAACTTGGCTCAAGCTGATGAGTTTTGCGCTGGCCCAACAGGATGCCTGTCTGGCGCAGAAGGTGGCAGGCTCACCTCAGTGCCAGCGCCGCGAGGGCCTGTTCACCGTTCAGGGTCAAACACAGGCGGGCTATCTGGTGCTCTGGCCCACCCACTGGCCGCAGGAAGTGGCGCCCTTGCTGGTTTGGTCGTTGGCGCAATGGAGCACTTTGGCCCGCCTGCAGGACGACGAGCAGATGGTGCAGCACATCGAAGCCGGCCAGCGCCAATGGCAAGCGCATTGCCAAGCCTTGCGCAGGCAATTGCCCCCCGGTGTCAACCCGGCCCGCCTGCTGACGGCTGCCCACGCCCTCAACCGGCCAGTGCACTGGCTGGAGCGCGACATTGTGCAACTGGGTCATGGCCGGCGCGCCCGCCTGCTGCGCAGCACGCTCACCGATGTGACGCCCTCGATGGGTGTGACCCTGGCCAGGGACAAGGTGCGCACCAGCCGCCTGTTGCGCCGGGCCGGCCTGCCCGTGCCCCAGCACGCAGAAGTGGGCGATGCCAATGCAACTGCGGCAGCAGCAGAACGCCTGAGCTGGCCGGTTGTGGTCATACCCGCAGACCAAGACATCTATAGCAGGACGGGTCACGCATCCGCTGATGTCAGTATGATGGTGCCCTCATGATGTCTGTCTTTGCAATTTGTGTCGGTGCCTGCGCGGGCGCGTTAATGCGTTGGGGCTTGGGCTTGTGGCTTAGCCCCGGCGCGATGATTCCAATGGGGACGCTTGCAGCCAACCTGATAGGTGGCTACTTGGTTGGGGTTGCAGTGGCTGTGTTTCAGGCCTTGCCGCATCTTGACCCGACCTGGCGCCTGGCCATCATCACGGGTTT
>JAABQI010000302.1 GCA_011391545.1 Rhodoferax sp. | reverse complement strand
GCACCAGGTACTCTTTTTCCATCACGGCGTCTTCGCCGATCAACTGGCGCGCCACCCGGCCGTCCTGCGTCAGCACCAGCAGGCCGGTGGAATCGATGTCGAGTCGCCCGGCGGGCACCAGGCTTTTGAGCTGGCTGGGGTGAAAGAAAAAGCGCGCATTGTCCTCGGCCCAACGGTTTTGCGGCTGCACCAGGGTGATCGCGGGCTCGTGGCCGTCTTCGGCTTGCCCGCTGACCAGTCCGAGGGGCTTGTTGATCAGCACGGTGACCTGTTTCGCCTGCTGGCCTTGCGCCTGTTTGTCGATCTCGATGCGCACATCGGGGCTCACCTGCATGCCCATTTCGGCCACGCGACCGTTGACCTTGACCCAGCCTTTGCCAATCCATTCGTCGGCCTCGCGGCGTGATGCCAGGCCGAGTTCGGCCATGCGCTTGTTCAAGCGCAGCGTGCCGCCTGCGCCATGGGCGGCGGTGTTGGCTTGTCCGGCAGGAATGGGCGCCTTGGGCGCGGGCGCTGCGGCACGGCGGAAAACGGGTGGTTTGAGAGGGGTATTCATGGTTGTAAAAATGGTATCTGTTCACGCTGTGCAGCCTGCGCCAAACAACCCAGCGCCAGGCCTTGGCCCAATGGTACCCGGTGCTCGCTGTGGCCGGGTCGCGCCAGTCTGGCAAAACCACGCCGGTGCAGGCCACTTTTGCGGGCAAGCCCCATGCGTCACTGGAAGAGCAGTTGTGGCGTGGACTGTATCCGCCACCGGTTGTCCGTGGGCAGGGAGACATCCTTGGCATCTTCACTGCCGTCGCAATGACAATTTCCCGCCGCGTCAATTTTGCCAGTCACCGATCTCAATCACCCGCCCGCCGGGCGGCACGTCGGCCGGGTCGTGGGTGACCAGCAGCGTGGGAATGCGCTGGCGCGTGATCTGCTCGAACACCTGGGCGCGAAACTGGCTGCGCAGCGTGGCATCAAGCTTGGAAAACGGTTCATCCAGCAGCAGCGCCTGCGGCTCGGCCAGCAAGGTGCGCATCAGGCTGACCCGTGCCCGCTGCCCGCCGGAAAGCGTGGCCGGGTCACGGTCATAAAAATCTTCCAGGCCCATGTCGGAGAGCGTTTGCTCGATGCGTTGGCGGCGCTCCCGGCTGCCTGCAACCCGGCCTGGCAGCGCAAAGGCCAGGTTTTGCCCCACGCTCAGGTGCCCAAATAACAGGTCGTCCTGAAACAACAAGCCCAGCTGGCGCTGCTCAATGGGCAGGCCGTCAAGGCGCCGCTCGTTCAGCCACAACTCGCCGGTGGCACTGAAGGCCGGGTCGAGGTCGCCAATCATCCAGTTCAACAAGGTCGATTTGCCCGAGCCAGAGACGCCGGACACGGTCACGATTTCGCCGGGGTGCACCGTCAGGCTGAAGTCGGCCAGCAGCGTGTTCGCGCCGCGCGCGAGGGTCAGGTGGGTGATGTTCAGCATGTCAGCGTAATCCCTTGCGGTGTCGGCCCAGCCAGTAGGGAATCCATGCAGCCATGGCGAAGGCGGCCACCGGCAGTGCAATCTGCAGCAGCGCCTGCACCGCCAGCACGCGCCGGTTGCCACCCGCGCTCAAGGCCACAGCCTCGGTGGTCACGGTGACAAAACGGCCACCGCCGGCAAACAGGGTCGGCAGGTACTGCGCCACACTCACGGCAAAACCGACGGCAAAAGTGGCCAGGATCGGGCGCGCCAGCAGCGGCCATTTCACGCGCAGGCAGGCTTGCAGCCGGTTGCACCCGAGCGCGCGGGCGCTCACCAGCAGCCGCGCATCGAAGGCGCGGTAAGCACCCACCAGGGTGAGCACCATGTAGGGCAGCACCCACAGCAAATGGCTCCATACCAGACCGACCGCGGTGCCGTCCAGGCGCAGGCTCAACAGCGCGGCATATTGCGCCGCCACCAGCGGCATGGCAGGCACGATCAAGGGCAGGTAGAGCGCGGCATTCAGGCGCTGCGGCCCCCATTCCAGCCAGACCAGTGCGGCCGGCAGGCACAGCAGGCTGACCGCTGCCGCCAGCCAGAGTGTGGTCCAGAACGGCGCCCAATCGGCAGTCAGCCAACTCTGCCATGACAGGCTGTCGGGCCACAGTGCCGGAAAAAACCAGGTCTCGGCGAACGACCAGGTCAGCAACACCGCCAGCACCGCGTAACCGGTCAAAAACAGCGGAGTGTGCAGGTTGAGCCAGCGTCGCGGCGCTGCCACTTGGCGCATGCCGTCTGGATCCGTCCGGCGCCGCTGGCGCCAGTGCCAGAGCCCGCGCGCCAGGGCTGCCGCCAGCAGCAACAGCGCGAGCAGCACCAGCGATGCGGCGCTGCCCCGGGCCTGCATGGCCACATCGGGGTCGGTAAGCCAGCGCCAGACCAGCACAGCCAGCGTCGGTGGCGTGTTCGGCCCCAATATGATGGCCATGTCGACCACCGACAAGCCATAAGCCAGCACCGCCGCCAGCGGCCAGCCCAGCCGCGGCAACAACTGCGGCCACAAGATCAGGCGCCAGGCTTGCGTCCGGCTGTAGCCAAGCGAGCGCGCCACCACCATTTGCCGGCGCACGGGCTGTTCACCCAGCAGCGCCGCCAGCACCCAGAGCAGGAACCAGCTCTCCTTGAGGGCCAGCGCCAGCGCCAGGCTCAACCCATACGGGTCTTGCACCGTGATCCAGTCGGGTGGGCTGACCCAACCCACCAACTGCGCCACGCCGCGCGCCAGCCAGCCCGACGGTGCCAGCAAAAAAAACAGCCCCACGGCAAACGCCGCATGGGGCAGCGCCAGCAGCAGGGGCAGCCGCCGCTGCAACGTGAGCCAAAGCGTGCCGGGGTAATGCCAACTGGCCAGCAGCATGGCCAGGGTCAGGGCCACGGCGCTGCCCAAAAGAGAAGAAATCAGGGTGGCGCGCAAGGCTTGCGGCCATTGGGCATCCGTCCACAAGTCACGCCAGACGGCGCCGTCCAGGGCTGGTGCCAGTGCCCAGAACAGTCCGGGCAGCAGCGGGCCGAAGATCAGAGCCACCGGCGCCAACGCCAGCCACTGCCCGCGTTTTAATGCGAACCGTAGCGTTTCAGCCACTCGGCCTCCAGCGCCTCGACCCAGCTCGCGTGCGGCTCGGCCAGCGTGGGCACAGCCTCCACCAGTGCGCCGGGCGGTCGCGCGCGCATGGTGGCTTGCAGCGCTGCCGGGATTTTGACCAGGTCGAGCACCGTGCCGTCACCCCAGACGCTGGTATCGGCCTTGCGCGCCTGCGCCTCGGCTGACAGCAGGAAGTTGGCAAACACCTGCGCGCCCGCCTGGGCTTTGGCGTTGACCGGGATCGCGACAAAATGCACGTTGCCAATGGTGCCGCCACTGAAGCCGAAGCTGTAGGCGCTGGGCGGCAACTGCTTGCTGGCAATCAGGTTGGCGGCCTCGTTGGGGTTGAAGGTGAGCGAGAGCTTGAGCTCGCTGTCGGCCAGCATGCGGTGCATCTCGGCGGCGCTGGCCGGAAAGGTCTTGCCATTGCGCCAGAGGTGGGCATGCAACTGGTCCAGATAAACCCACAGCGGCTGCGTGGCGCTGGCAAACGCTTCGCGGTTCACCGGCTGCTGCAACAACGCGCGCTGGGGGGCCAGTTCCAGCAGCAGTTGCTTGACCAGGGTGGTGCCATGAAAATCGGGCGGCTTGGGGTAGCTGACCCGGCCCGGGTTGGCTTTGGCGAAGGCCAGCAGCTCGGTGGCCGAGCGCGGCGGCACCGGCGTTTTGGCGCGGTCGGCGATGAAGGTGAGCTGCGCGGTGCCCCAGGGCGCCTCATAGCCCTGGGTGGGCACGGAAAAGTCGCTGCGCACCGGCTTGTTCAGGTCCACCAGGCCCCAGTTGGGCAGGCTCTCTGCCCACGGGCCGAACAGCAGATTGGCTTGCTTGAGGTTACGGAAATTCTCGCCATTGACCCACATCAGATCGACCGAGCCATCGGTTTTGCGACCAGCGGCCAGCTCGGTCTGGACGCGCTTGACGACCTCGGCGGCGTCGGTGATCTTGACGTGTTTGACCTCGACCCCGTAGCGCGCCTTGACCTCCCTGGCGGCCCAGGCTATGTAGGCATTGATGGCCTCACCACCGCCCCAGGCATTGAAATACACGGTCTGCCCTTTGGCCTCGTTTTCAATTTTTCCCCAGTCGGCTTGGGCCAGGGTGGGTAACGCCAGACTGAGGGCGAGCGCGGCGAGGGATGACAGCTTCATGCAAAAGGACTCCGTTGGGGTTGACTGCAAATATAGCAGTCGCGCGGAGGTCTGAAATTCTTACATGCTGGCAGGAACATTGCCGTTAAGCCAACGCGTCCCCTTCACTGCGCCAGCCAACGGCGTCACATCAGGTCGTCGTTGGGGTCTGTGGGCAGCAGTTGCAGGCGCTTGGTCAGGCTGGCGCGGGTTTCGCGCCGTTCAAGCAGTTTGGTCTGGGCGGCTTCGGGCAGATCGGTAAACTGGATCACACCGCGGTTGATCAGCACGTCGATCAGGTCTTCGAGCACGCGCACCAGGCTGGTGTCGGACTGGCTCAGTGCGCTGGCCTTGTCTGGCTGGCTCATGGCTTGGGTTCCTCCGCGGGGTTGGGCGCTGGCTCGGGGGAGGCCGACAGGCGCAGCACCAGTTGCAGGCGGTCGCGCACCCCGAGTTTTTCAAAAATGGCGCCCAGATGGGCCTTGACGGTGCGTTCTGAAATAAACATCTTGGCGGCCACTTCCTTGTTGGAACGACCGGCCGACACCGCGCGCGCCACCTGGGCTTCGCGCGCAGACAGGAGGGTCCAGGCGTTGGGGCCTGGCTCGGCACCCGGTGCGGCATTTGCCGGCGTTTGCGCCTGGACGGACGCGGAACGGGCGGCCAGAGCGGCGTTCGTCGAGCCCACCAGGCGCTGCAGCAGGTCGGGCCCGACCCACAGGCCGCCGTGTTCGATCACCAGTGCCACTTCTTGCAACAGCGCGGGCACGCCATAGGCATGGGTGTAGCCGCGCGCGCCGTCGTTGAGGGCACGCAGGCCCTCAATGGGCTCCGGCGCACCAGAGAGCAGCACCACGCGGGCATCAGGCCTGGCCTGCAAAATTTGGCGCAGAGACAGCGGCCATTGGGCGTCTGAACTGCTCAACCAGACCAGGCTTTGCACCGCGGGCAAGCGTGCCAGCAAGGCGTCGGCAGTGAGCTGCGTGATGTCTGCAAACGCCTCGCGCAGACGATCTGGCAAGGCAGCGCCCGGGCCGGAGAGGAAAAAGTGTTGCATCTTCATCGTTCGGTCATGGCGTTGGATTTGGCGCGCAGCACGGGTTTGAGCAAATAGGACAACACCGTTTTTTTGCCGGTCATCACGTCCACCTGGGCCACCATGCCGGGGATGATGGGCAGGTTGGGACCCAGGCTGGGCTTGTGGGTGCGCACCCGAACATGGTAGAACGCGTTGCCTTTTTCATCCAGCACCGAGTCGGCGCCAATCAGGAAGACTTCGGCCTCCAGACCGCCGTAGATGGCGTAGTCGTAGGCGCTGAACTTGACCATGGCGGGCTGGCCGGGGCGCAAAAAGCCGATGTCCTTGGGGGTGATTTGCACCTCCAGAATCAGCGTGTCATCCAGCGGCACCACTTCCACCACTTCCTTGCCGGGCTGCACCACCGCGCCAATGGTGTTGACCAGCAGGCGTTTGACGGTACCGCGCACCGGCGACTTGATGTCGGCCTGCTTGACCTTGTCCTGCAGCGCCACGCCGCCCTGCGACAGGCTGGCGAGCCGGCTCATGGTCTCGGAGAGCTCGGCGCTCATCTGGTTGCGGCTGGTGAGCTGAACCTCGTTGATCTTGCTGTTGGCTTCCTGGATGGCCGACTGCACCCGCGCAATTTGCGCTGTCGCCTGCTCGCGGTCGCCGCGCAGGCGGGCGAGTTGCTGGTCCAGCCGCATCATCTCGACTTCGGACACGGCGCCGGTGGCCACCATCGGGCGAGTGGCGTTGATCTCCTGGGTCATCAGCGCCAGGCTGCGATCGGCCTGGTCGCGCCGCGCCCGCACCTCGTTTAACTCCTGCTGACGCTGCACCAGCTGGCTTTGGTAAATAGAGGTCTGGGCACTGATTTCAGCGCGGCGCGACTCATACAGGCGCCGCTCCTGCGCCACCACCTCGGGCGCGTCGCGCACCAGTTCTGCCGGCGGGTTGAACGCGGTGCCGCGCGTGAGTGCCTCCAGCCGCAGCGCCTTGGCCTGCAAGGCGGTCTGGCTGGCCTGGCTCTCCATCAGGTTGGAAACAAAACGGGTGGGGTCCACCCGCAGCAGCAGTTGGCCCGCCTCCACAATCTGCCCCTCTTTGACCAGCAAGGCCTCGACCACGCCGCCGTCCACGCTCTGGATGATCTGCACCTGGCTGGTGGGCACCACGCGGGCCTCGCCGCGGGTGACTTCATCGATCTCGGCAAAGGCAGCCCAGACCAGCAGCAGCGCCAGGGCCGCGGCAGCCAGGCGCAACAGACTGCGCGCGCGCAGCGGCTCTTGCTGCAAGCGCGCCCAATCGGCATCACCGGCCCAGTCGAGGTGGTCTGGTTCGTCAGTCGGCGTGAGCCGCTTGATCCAGGGGCCAAATGTTTTATCGCTGACCTTGTTGGCGCGCTTGATCAGGCCACCGGTGCCGTCAAAAGCCTTTTTGTTGAAGAAAGCCATCATGCAGCCTTTCCGATGCGGCCCTGGCGCAGCGCCGTGACCACCTGGTCCTTGGGACCGTCGGCCACAATGCGGCCACCGTCCATGACGATGATGCGATCTGCCATCTCAAGCAAAGAGGTGCGGTGGCTGATCAGAATGACGGTTTTGTCTTTGGAAAACTCGGTGAGGCGACGCTTGATGTCGTCCTCGCTGGAGAAGTCCATCGACGAGGTGGGCTCGTCGAGCAGCATGATGGGCGGGTCGTTGATGACGGCGCGGGCAATGGCCACGCCCTGGCGCTGGCCGCCCGACAAGGACTCGCCGCGCTCGCCCACCAGCATGTCGAAGCCTTTGGGATGCTGGTTGACCAGGCCCAGGATGCCGCCAATTTCAGCCGCCCTGACGATGGCCGCATCGTCAGCCAGTGGCGCCCCGAGGGTGATGTTTTCGCGCAAGCTGCCGTAGAACAGCATGACATCCTGCTGCACGTAACCGATCTGGCGCCGCAGCTCGGCGGGGTCGAGCTGGCGCAGGTCGATGCCATCGACCAGCACCGCGCCCTCGGTCGGCTGGTACAGCCCCAGAATGAGTTTTTCCAGCGTGGTCTTGCCCGAGCCGATGCGCCCCAGAATGGCGATTTTTTCACCGGGCTTGATGCTGAACGAAAGCTTGCGCAGCGACGGCGCGCTTTGGCCGGGGTATGTGAAGCTGACATCGCGGAATTCAATCGCGCCCTTGAGGCGGCCGCGGCTGATGAAGGTGGTGTCGGCGGGGCGCTCCACCTCGCGTGCCATCATTTCATTGAGCGACGTGAGCGCGGTGTCAGCCGTGTGGTACTGCACCAGCAAGCCCGCCACCTGGCCCACTGGCGCCATGGCGCGCGAGGCCAGCATGGTGCAGGCAATCAGCCCGCCCAGCGTGAGATCTCGCTCGGCGATCAAGTAGACGCCGATGATGACGATGGACAGGTTGATGAACTGCTGGACAAAGGCCGAGGTGTTGCTGGCGGTGCTGGAGAGCAGGCGCAACTGGGCACCGACGCGCGCCAGCAGGGCGGCGCTTTTTTCCCACTTGCGCTGGATAGGTGCCTCGGCTGCCAGCGCCTTGATGGTCTCGAAACCCACCAGGCCCTCGATCAGGGTGGCGTTGCGCTGGGCGCCGGCGCGGTAGGTGGTTTCGGCCAGCTCGTGCATGCGGCCCTGCACGACCAGCGCATACAGCACCATGACGGCCGCACCGATCACCAGCGGGATGAGCATGTACCAGGAGATCCAGGCGATCACCACCATGAAGATCAGGGCAAAGGGCAGGTCGATGAATGCCACCACCGTGGCCGAACCGATAAAGTCGCGCACCGACTCGAAGGCGCGCAGGTTGGCTGCAAACGACCCCGCCGAGGCCGGGCGCTGCTCCATGCGCATGCCCAGCACGCGCTCCATGATGAACGCCGACAGCTTGACGTCGGCCCGGCTGCTGGCCAGGTCGACAAAGCGCACGCGCATGGTGCGCAAAACCAGGTCGCTGACCAGCATGATCGACAAGCCCAGCGCGAGCACCCACAGCGTCTCGAACGCCTGGTTGGGCACCACGCGGTCATAGACGTTCATGATGAACAAGGGCATGCCGAGGGCAAAGGTATTGGCCAGCAGGGCCGCCAGAAGCACATCGCGATAGAGCGGCGTGCTTTCGGCAATAACGCCCCAGAACCAATGGCCGTGGCGGCCAGCGCGCACCTGCGGTGTGCGCGCGTCATAACGCTGGGTGGGGCGGGCGTAGATCACGGTGCCGAGGTAGTCTGACTCCAGCGTGGCCAGCGGCACGCTAACCGCTGTTTCATTCAACTCGGGGTAGATCACCTGAGCCTGGTCGCGCTGCGCATTGAAGCCCAGCACCACGCAAGCACGACCGTCCTGCAGAAGCGCCACGGCAGGCAGCAGCGCGTCATTGAGTTGGACCAGCGGCGTGTTGACCAGCTGGCTGCTCAGGTGTGCGCGCAGCGCAGCACGCGCAAACAGGCTGGGGGTGAGGCGGGCATGCTCCGCCGGCAGGCCCGCCATCAGGGCTTCGCGGGTGGCTGACTCGCCATGTGTGCGGGCGATGATCTGCAGGCAGGCCAGCAATTCATCAACGACCGTTTGCGGGGCTGCAGCCACGTCTGAGACATCCGAATTCGGCATGAATAGCCCTATATTTTTAATATCTGTTCACCGCTTCAGTGTATCAAAAACATACCTTTTTCAGTGACATTCAGCATGCGACATGAGCACGCTTGTTTCTGGCTTCACCAACAAAAAACCCGACGGTTTGACGGTCGGGTTTTGTGGGGTGTCGGCAAAGCGCTGCCGTTGAAGCGAGGCTATTTCTTTTGGCGGTATTTGCGCAAGGCGGCAATCTGGGCGGCCATGACGGCCAGTTCGGACGAGGCGCGGGCCAGGTCGAGGTCGGTCTTGGCGTTCTTGACGGCTTCTTCTGCGGCCAGCTTGGCTTCGTTGGCTTTTTCGTCGTCGAGGTCTTTGCCGCGAACGGCGGTGTCAGACAACACGGTGACGCAGTCGGGCTGCACCTCGAGGATGCCACCGGCCACAAACACGAACTCTTCGCCACCGTCAGCCAGCTGGATGCGCACCGAACCCGCCTTGATGCGGGTGATCAGCGGCGTGTGGCGCGGGTAAATGCCCAGTTCGCCGGCTTCACCAGGCAAAGCGACAAAACGCGCTTCGCCCGAGAAGATGGACTCTTCGGCACTCACCACATCAACGTGAATAGTGTTCATTTTTTTCCTAGTCAGTTGGGGACAGAGCTAAGGATCTGTCCCGCAAGTTGATCACATTTTCTTGGCTTTTTCGAACGCTTCGTCGATGGTGCCGACCATGTAAAAGGCTTGCTCCGGCAGGTGGTCACATTCGCCGGCCACAATCATCTTGAAGCCGCGGATGGTTTCCGCCAGGCTCACGTACTTGCCGGGCGAACCGGTGAACACCTCAGCGACGTGGAACGGCTGCGACAGGAAACGCTGGATCTTGCGGGCGCGCGCCACGGTGAGCTTGTCTTCCGGCGCCAGTTCGTCCATGCCCAAGATGGCAATGATGTCGCGCAACTCTTTGTAGCGCTGCAGCGTACCCTGCACGGCACGGGCGGTTTCGTAGTGGTCCAGGCCGACCACGTTCGGGTCGAGCTGGCGGCTGGTGGAGTCCAGCGGGTCCACAGCCGGGTAAATGCCGAGCGACGCGATGTCACGGCTCAGCACCACGGTGGAGTCCAGGTGGGCGAAGGTGGTGGCAGGCGATGGGTCTGTCAAGTCGTCGGCGGGCACGTAAACGGCCTGGATCGAGGTGATGGAACCCACTTTGGTGGAGGTAATACGCTCTTGCAGGCGGCCCATTTCTTCGGCCAGGGTGGGCTGGTAACCCACGGCAGAAGGCATACGACCCAGCAACGCGGACACTTCGGTGCCGGCCAGCGTGAAGCGGTAGATGTTGTCCACGAAAAACAGCACGTCCTTGCCTTCGTCACGGAACGACTCGGCAATGGTCAGGCCGGTCAGGGCCACGCGCAGGCGGTTGCCCGGGGGCTCGTTCATCTGGCCGTAAACCATGGACACCTTGGAGTCTTCAAGCTTCTCCAGGTTCACCACGCCGGAGTCGGCCATCTCGTGGTAGAAATCATTGCCTTCACGGGTGCGCTCACCCACACCGGCAAACACCGACAAGCCGCTGTGCGCCTTGGCGATGTTGTTGATGAGTTCCATCATGTTCACGGTCTTGCCCACACCGGCGCCGCCGAACAGACCCACCTTGCCGCCCTTGGCAAACGGGCACACCAGGTCGATCACCTTGATGCCGGTTTCCAGCAGTTCCTGAGAGGGGCTGAGTTCGTCGTAAGTGGGGGCCTTGCGATGGATCGAAGACATCTGCGTGCTGGCAACAGGACCGCGCTCGTCGATGGGCGCGCCGAGCACGTCCATGATGCGGCCCAGGGTGGCGGTGCCGACCGGCACCATGATGGAGCTGCCGGTATTGGACACCATCAGGCCACGGCGCAAGCCGTCGCTGGAGCCCAGCGCAATGGTACGGACAATGCCGTCGCCCAGCTGCTGCTGGACTTCCAGGGTAAGGGTGGAGCCTTCGAGCTTGAGCGCGTCGTAAATGTGCGGCATGTGCTGGCGCGGAAACTCCACGTCAACCACAGCGCCAATGCACTGAACAATTTTGCCTTGAACGCCGGCGTTCGTATTTGTGTTTTCCTGAGCCATTTGGTTTTGCTCCAATAAATTTGAATCTTGCTGCTAACTGAGGCTTATCCGCTGATGGCGGCTGCACCGGAGACGATTTCTGACAACTCTTTGGTGATGGCGGCCTGGCGGGTCTTGTTGTAGACCAGCTTGAGTTCACCAATCACATTGCCGGCGTTGTCAGTGGCTGCCTTCATGGCAACCATGCGGGCGGCGTGCTCGGAGGCCATGTTTTCGGCCACCGCCTGAAACACCAGTGCCTCCACATAACGCACCAGCAGTTCGTCGATGACGGTCTGCGCGTCGGGCTCGTAGATGTAGTCCCAGCCATGCTTTTCGCCTGTGACGGCTTCGCTGGCACGGGCTTCGGCCTGCATCTGCACC
>JAABQI010000301.1 GCA_011391545.1 Rhodoferax sp. | reverse complement strand
ACCCGTGGCGCCCGCCATTCACCTGGGTGCGCAGCGCATTTGCGTGATCGGGGCCGGCGCGGGACGCCTCCATGATGCAATTCCCCAAGGCACGCCGGCCGGTCTGGACAACTACCCTTCGCTGGCGCAAATCGCCGGGCATACCCTGGCCAACATCTTTCTCGATTCCCTGTCCGTCGATGTGGAGCGTATTCGCCGCATCAACCAGACGCTCAAACTGGTCCCTGCCGAATTGCGCGAAGCGAGCAACCTGCGGTCGGTTGAGTTGTTGCTGATCTCGCCATCACAGCGGCTGGACGGCATTGCCGCCCGTCATATCCATGAGTTGCCCAAGGCGGTTCGCACCCTGCTCGGTGGCCTTGTGGGCTCCTCACACGCGGACGACGTGAAAGGTGCGGCGCTGGCCAGCTACTTGCTGTTTGAGCCGGGCTACACCCAGGAGCTGATGGCCCTGGGTTACGCTGACGCCATGCGCCAACGCGCGGAAATCTGCCAGTTTTTCAACTGGAGAGACCCAATCCCGGCGCCCACAACAAGCGCCGCACCGGCCCAAGCCTACCCCGACCGCCGGCGCGACCCGCTGCGCCTGCGCTGAACGGCGCCCGCCCCGGAATGGCCGTCACCAGGCCATTGCTGCCGGCCCGGGACATCAGGCTGGCAAGCGTTGACTAAAATCACCCCCTTGTCCTGAAAGCCCCCCATGCCCCGCCAACTCTTCGTCACCACCGCCCTGCCCTACGCCAATGGCAACTTCCACATCGGCCACATCATGGAGTACATCCAGGCCGACATCTGGGTGCGGCACCAGCGCATGCGTGGCACGGCGGTCGATTTTGTCTGCGCCGACGACACCCACGGCGCGCCGATCATGATTGCCGCGGAAAAGGCCGGGCTCACGCCGCAGCAGTTTGTGGCCGACATCGCCGCCGGACGCAAGCCCTACCTGGACGGTTTTCACATCGGCTTCGACAACTGGCACAGCACCGATGCGCCGGAAAACCACGAACTGGCCCGCCAGATTTACCGCGACCTGCGCGACAACAAGGACGGCTCGCTGATCGAATCGCGCACCATCGAGCAGTTTTTCGACCCCGACAAGGGCATGTTTCTGCCCGACCGCTTCATCAAGGGCGAGTGCCCCAAGTGCCACGCCAAGGACCAGTACGGTGACAACTGCGAGCAATGTGGCGCGGTCTATGCCCCCACCGACCTGATCAACCCCTACTCTGCGCTGTCGGGTGCCAAGCCCGAGCTGCGCAACTCGGTGCACTTTTTCTTCAAGCTCTCCGACCCGCGCTGCGTTGAATTCCTGCAGCAGTGGACGCAGGACGGCAAGTTGCAACCCGAGGTGGCCAACAAGATCAAGGAATGGTTCACCGTGCGCAGCAACCCGGACGGCAGCACCAGTGAAGGCCTGGGCGACTGGGACATCAGCCGCGACGCGCCCTACTTCGGCATCGAGATCCCCGACGCGCCGGGCAAGTACTTTTACGTCTGGCTGGACGCGCCGATCGGCTACCTGGCATCGCTGAAGAATCTGCTGGGCCAACGCGGGATTGACTACGAGACCTACATGGCCAATCCGCAGCTGGAGCAGTACCACTTTATCGGCAAGGACATCGTGACCTTTCACACCCTGTTCTTCCCGGCCTGTCTGCATTTCAGCGGCCGCAAGACGCCCGACAACATCTTTGTGCACGGATTCCTGACCGTGAACAACGGCGAAAAAATGAGCAAAAGCCGCGGCACCGGGCTGGACCCGCTCAAGTACCTGAGCCTGGGCATGAACCCCGAATGGCTACGCTATTACCTGGCGGCCAAGCTCTCAAGCCGCAACGAAGACATCGACTTCAACGCCGATGACTTCATGGCCCGTGTCAACAGCGACCTGATTGGAAAATACATCAACATCGCCTCGCGCGCGGCCGGCTTCATCACCAAGCGCTTTGAGGGCAAACTCGGCGAGGTGTCCGAAGACGGCGCCGCGCTGCTGCACCTGTTGCGCAGCGAAGCCGGCGCCATCGAACAGTTGTATGAGGCCCGCGAATACGCCAAGGCGCTGCGCGAAACCATGCTGCTGGCCGACAAGGTCAACGCCTATGTGGACGCCAACAAGCCCTGGGACCTGGCCAAAAAACCCGACCAAGAAGCGCGCCTGCAGGACGTTTGCACAGTCTGTATGAAAGCCTTCCGCATCCTGACCTGCTACCTGAAACCCGTGATGCCGGCACTGGCAACGCAGGTGGAAGCCTTCCTGAAGATCGATCCGTTGAGCTATGCCAACATCAGCCAGCCCATGAAAGCCGGCCATGTGATCGGCACTTACCAGCACCTGATGCAGCGTGTGGACATCAAGCAGCTTGAGGCCCTGTTCGAGGCGCCCGAACCAGCTGTGGCGGCGCAGGAAATCGCCCACCCGGGCGGTGAGGCCATCGCCGCCACCATCGGCATCGACGACTTTGCCAAAATCGACTTGCGTATTGCCAAGATCGTTGACTGCCAGGCAGTGGCGGGCTCAAACAAACTGCTGCAGTTGACGCTGGACGTGGGTGAACGTGATGACGCCGGCCAGCCCCGACTGCGCAACGTTTTCTCGGGGATAGCCAGCAGTTATAGCCCTGAGCAACTGGTCGGCAAACTCACCGTGATGGTCGCCAATCTGGCACCGCGCAAAATGAAATTTGGCGTGTCAGAAGGCATGGTGCTGGCCGCCAGCCATGCCGACGAAAAAGTGCAACCCGGCATTTATGTGCTGGAACCCATCGCCGGCGCCCAGCCCGGCATGCGGGTGCACTGAGCCCAAAGATCGCATGATTCCCCTGCTGCGCGGCTGGACGGCGGTTCAACGCACCGCCCAGAGCAACCTCCACCTGGGCATCACGCTGTGCTTTGTGGCGGGCGCCACCAACGCCGGGGGCTTTCTGGCGGTGGGGCAATACACCTCGCACATGACGGGCGTCTTGTCTTCCGTGGCGGACAACCTGGTCACCGGCCAGACCTATCTGGCTCTGGCCGCGTTCATTTCATTGCTCGCCTTCCTTGGCGGCGCCATGACCAGCGCCTGGATGGTCAACTGGGGACTGCGCCGCAATCTGCAGAGCGCCTATGGCCGCCCATTGCTGCTGGAAGCCGCCCTGCTGCTGCTGTTTGGCATATTCGGCTCCGGCATCAGTTTTTACGGCGTGCTTTTTGTGCCGCTGACCGTGCTGGTGTTGTGCTTCATCATGGGGCTGCAAAACGCCGTCATCACCAAAATTTCCCACGCTGAAATACGCACCACCCACGTCACGGGTTTGGTCACCGACCTGGGCATCGAATTGGGCAAGTTGCTGTACATCAACCGCCTGACCCGCGACACCCTGGTGCACGCCAATCGCCAAAAACTGAGTCTGCTGGCCAAGCTGATCGGCAGTTTTTTCATTGGCGGACTGGTCGGCGCCATTGGTTTCAAGCAATTCGGCTTCATCACCACCGTGCCCCTGGCCATCCTCTTGCTGTTGCTGGTCTGGCATCCCGTGCTCAACGATGCCCGAAACTGGTTAGACCCGCACCGGCCTTGAACTCAGGCGCGAGCCTCTTTAGCGCAGTTGCAGCGCAGCGGTCCTGATTACCTTCTGCGCATCGCCGGTGAGTCACGCAAGACTTTCAGTGACGGCGGCGGGTTTCCAGGACTTGCTGGGCGGGCGGGCAACTCAAACCATCTGCAAATGGTGCGTCACCAGTTTGAAGTCGGGGTCTTCGGGGAACGGTTTAACGGCAAAGCCCAGACCCTTCATGAGCTTGAGCATGTTGGGGTTGTTGGCCAGCACCAGGCCCTCGATCTCGGTCAGGCCTTTTTCGCGGGCAAAGTCCATGATCGACAGCATCAGGCGCGAGCCCAGGCCGCGGCCCTTGAACTCGTCGGCCACCACCAGCGAGAACTCGCAACTGGCGCGGTCGGGGTTGGTGATGTAGCGCGACACGCCCACGATGCGCGTGCTCTCCACGGTGTGGCCCTGCGCATCAGTGCTTTCTTCGGTGACGAGCGCCACCAGCGCCATCTCGCGGTCGTAATCAATCAGCGTGAAGCGCGACAGCATGGTGGCGGGCAGTTCCTGCATGCTCGACACAAAGCGGAAATAGCGGCTTTCTGGCGACAGGCTGCGGACAAAGGCCTGCAGCATGTTGGCATCGTCGGGGTGCACCGGGCGCACCACGTATTCGCCGCCGCCGGCCAGCATGCACAGTTGCTCGTGCTGTGCAGGGTACGGCAGAATGGCCAGGTGGTTGTAATGCCGCACCGAGGGTGCCGTGTTTTCCACGACAATGCGCGCGTCCACCGCCAGCGCGCCAGACTCGTCGATGATGATGGGATTGATGTCCATCTCGCGCAGTTGCGGCAGCTCGCAGACCATTTCCGACACGCGCAGCAAAATTTGCTCCAGCGACTCCATATTGACCGCGGGCGCACCCCGCCACACCGCGAGCGTTTCGGCCACGCGCGAGCGTTCGATCAAACGGCGCGCCAGGAACTGGTTCAGCGGCGGCAACTCCATGGTGCGGTCGTTGATGAGTTCGATCATGGTGCCACCGGCGCCAAAGGCAATCACCGGGCCAAAGGGCTCGTCGGTCACCATGCCGACGCACACCTCCCGGCCGCGCCGCTTGTTGGACATGTTCTGGATCGTCACGCCATTGATGCGGGCGTTGGGTTGCAGCTTGGAGACCGCCTGGATCATCTCCAGGTAGGTGTCGCGCACGCTGGTGGCGTTCAAAATGTTGAGCGCCACGCCCTGCACATCCGACTTGTGGCTGATGTCGGGCGAGTCGATCTTGAGCGCCACCGGAAAGCCCAGCTGGGTGGCGATCATCATGGCCTCGTTGGCGCTGCGCGCCAGGATGGTCTTGGTCACGGGAATGTGAAAAGCCGCCAGCAGCGCCTTGGACTCCATCTCGGTGAGCACCTTGCGACGTTCGGCCAGCACGCTCTCGATGAGCAGGCGGGCGCCTTCCACATCGGGGTTGGTCAGGTCGGACAGGGGTGGCGGCGTTTGCTGCAGCAGCTGCTGGTTTTGGTAGAACGAGGCGATATTGCCAAAGGCGCCGACCGCCGCCTCGGGCGTGCGAAAGGTGGGAATGGCGGCATCGTTCAATGTCTTGCGCGCCTCGCCCACCGTGGCGTCACCCATCCAGCAGGTCAGCAGCGGTTTGCTCACATGGCGGTTAAAACCGGCAATGGCGCTGGCGACGGCATCGCCATCGGCGCCCATTTTGGGTGAATAAATGGCCAAAATACCATCCACTTGCGACGCTTTGCTCAGGGCTTCAATGGCGGCGCGGTAGTGTTCCGGCCCGGCCTCTTCCGACACATCGATCAAATCGGTCAGCGTGGCCAGGGCCGGCATTTGGGGCGCCAGTGTTTGCGCCTGCTCCGGGGTCAGGCGGCCCAGTTCCAGATGTATTTCGCTCGCCCAGTCGGCCGCCAGCACGCCCGGGCCGCCCCCGTTGGTGACAATGGCCAGGCGCTTGCCGACCGGCTTGTAGCGCGAAGCCAGGCATTTGGCCGCCGAAAACAGCGCCACGAAAGAACGCACCCGCACCGCGCCAGCGCGCCGCAACGCGGCATCAAAGACATCATCAGTGCCGACGATGGTGCCTGAATGGGTCAGCGCCGCCTGGTTGCCGGCCGGCTTGCGACCGGCCTTGAGCACCACCACCGGCTTGGCATTGGCCGCCGCGCGCAGCGCGCTCATGAAGCGCCGCGCATTGGTGATGCCCTCCATGTAAATCACAATGCTGTGCGTTTTGGCGTCCGATGCCAGAAAATCCAGCACCTGGGCCATGTCCACCGCGGTATTGGGGCCAAGCGACACCACCGTGGAGAAGCCCACGGCATTCTTTTTGGCCCAGTCCAGAATCGACGAGGTCAGCGCCCCCGACTGCGACACCAGCGCCAGCGGCCCCAGCGTTGCCAAGTCCCCGGCCACGCTGGCGTTGAGCTGCAGGTGCGGCCGCTGAAAACCCAAACTGTTGGGGCCCAGCAGATAAATGCCATCGCGGGTGGCCATTTTGTGCAGGTCGGCCGCCAAGGCGGCATCAATGCCCGAGGAAATCACCAAGGCCGAGCGGCATTTGATGCGCCCGGCAATTTCCAGGGCGGCGGCCACCTCGGCGGCAGGCAGGGCAATGATGGCCATGTCGGCATCGACAGCAGCCAGGTCGGCCAGCGTTCCACTGGCGTGAATGTCCAGAAACAGCAGCTGGCCAGCGAAGCGCTGGGCGGTAATGGCGGTGTGCAAAGCACGTCCCTGCGGGGTGAACGTGTCAGGTTCATCAGGCTTGCCAGCAAACACCACGATCGAAGCGGGTGAAAACAAAGAACTCAAAAAATGCTTATCCATGAAACCACCTATTGACAATTAATCCGAGCTGATGAAGCAACAGCGCAGAGCTTACCCTGAATGGCATGGTTGTTTTTGACCTGGCGCACGATAACCGCGGGCAATCGCACCACTTTATGCCACATTACGCAGCCTGGTTCGCACCGACCCAGGTTGCCGCGAAAATAGCGCCCGCCCTCACCACCTTTATGAGCACCTCCCAGCCTGCCCCCCTGCGCCGCATTGCGCACCTGGACATGGATGCGTTTTACGCGTCCGTGGAACTGCTGCGCTACCCGCAGCTGAAGGGCTTGCCGGTGGTGATTGGTGGCGGGCGCAGGCGGCAGGACGAAGACCTGACAGCGGCCCAGGGGGAGCGGACGCCAGACAAAATCCCGGTGGCCGAGTTTCCGCGGCTGCAGGGCTACAGCGGGCGCGGCGTGATCACCACCGCCACCTACGCGGCGCGCCAGTTTGGCGTGGGCTCGGCCATGGGGCTCATGAAAGCCGCCAAACTCTGCCCCGATGCAATTTTGCTGCCAGTGGACTTTGCCGCCTACCGGCACTACTCGCACACATTCAAAACCATCATTCAGGAGATTGCGCCGCTGGTGGAAAACCGCGGCATCGACGAGGTGTACATCGACTTCACGCAAGTCCCGGGCGGCCAGCGCGAGGGCGGGCGCGTGCTGGCGCGGCTGATCCAGAAAAGCATTTTTGACGCCACCGGGCTGACCTGCTCGGTGGGTGTGGCGCCCAACAAGCTGCTGGCCAAGATGGCCAGCGAGTTCAACAAGCCCAACGGCATCGCCATCGTCTTCGAGGACGATTTACAAACCAAAATCTGGCCGCTGGCGTGCCGCAAGATCAACGGCATTGGCCCCAGGGCCGACGAAAAACTGCAGCAGCTTGGCATCCGCACCATCGGCGAGCTGGCGCAACAGGATGTGGGCTGGCTGATTGACCACTTCGGCCAGAAAACCGGCGCCTGGATGTTTGATGCCGCCCACGGCATCGACGCCCGACCCGTGGTGCTGGAGAGCGAGCCGGTGTCCATCAGCCGCGAAACCACGTTCGAGCGCGACCTGCACGCGGTGCGAGACAAGGCCGAATTGGGCGCCATCTTTACCCGCCTGTGCGAGCAGGTGGCGCAGGACCTGAAACGCCAGGGCTATGTGGGCAAAACCATTGGCATCAAGCTGCGCTATGACGACTTCAAAAGCGTCACGCGCGAGCTGACGCTGCCTGACCACACCTATGATGCCGCCACGATTCGCCGCAACGCCGGGCTCTGCCTCAAGCGGGCGCCCTTGCAACAGCGCCTGCGGTTGCTGGGGGTGCGCGTGGGCTCGCTGATACCCCTGGCCGAACATCAGGCCGGGTTACGCAAGGGCCCACTTCGAGCGCCTTTGCAAACCGCGATGGACCTGGCCACATAAGTGATAATTTGGCCCAGGGAAATCCGCCGTTTGGTGCCTGATTTGGGACGCTGGACGTTTTCAACGTCACCGCTTCAGCCATGCACCGAACTGTTTTCTCCACCCCCGTCGTCAACGCCTTGCTGCGCGCCTTGTCTGTGGCCTACCTCAAACTGGCCGGCTGGCAAGTGCAGGGCGCCTTGCCCGCACAAGCGCAAAAAAGTGTGCTGATTGCCGCGCCCCACACCAGCAACTGGGACCTGCCCTACACCCTGATGGTGGCTTTTGCGCTGCGCCTCAATATTTACTGGATCGGGAAGGCCAGCCTGTTCCGCTTTCCGTTCGGACCGGTGATGCGCTGGTTGGGCGGCATCGCGGTGGATCGCGAAAAATCGAACAACCTCGTTTTGGCCTCCGCGCAAGCCATCCAGGCCGCAGACGGCGCACTGCAACTGATCGTGCCGCCAGAGGGCACGCGCAGCAAAACACGCTACTGGAAAACCGGCTTCTATCACATTGCTGTCACCGCGCAGGTGCCGATCGTGATGGCCTACATGGACTACCAACGCAAGCTCAGCGGCCTGGGGCCCGTTTTTGTGCCCACGGGCGACATCGAGGCCGACATGCTGCAGATCAAGGCGTTTTACGCGCCCTTCAAAGGCAGGAATGCCGGGCAGTTCGAGAGCGAATAGCGGTCAGCGCCGGGCCGCCGCCCGGTCGATCTCGGCGCGCAGCTCGGCGTAGTTCATGGTCACCGGGAAGTGGGGAAACTCGTCGATCACGTTTTGCGGCGGGTGAAACAAAATTCCGGCGTTGGCCTCGGCCAGCATGGCGGTGTCGTTGTAGGAGTCGCCTGCGGCAATCACGTTGAACTGCAGTTCGCGGAAACGCTGCACCGCTTCTTTTTTCTGGTTAGGCATGCGCAGGTGGTAATTCACCAGAAAGCCGTCGGCATCGGCTTCGAGCTTGTGGCAAAACAGCACCGGCATGCTGAGCTGCGCCATCAGCGGCATGGCAAATTCGTAAAACGTGTCCGACAGGATGATGACCTGGTAGTCGCGCCGCAGCGCATCCAGAAAGTCGCGGGCACCGACCATCGGCCCCATGTCTGAGATCACCCTTTGAATGTCGGGCAGGCCGAGCTGGTGGGTCTTGAGCAGATCCAGCCGGTATCGCATCAACTTGTCATAGTCGGGCTCGTCGCGGGTGGTGCGGGAGAGCTCGGGGATGCCGGTGCGCTTGGCAAATTCGATCCAGATTTCGGGAACGAGGACACCTTCGAGGTCAAGACAAACAAGCTGCACTGAAATTCTCCATGAATGGCTACATCAAGGCCGGCATGTTACCGTGAAAGAACTTCGTCATTGCGAACGAAGTGAAGCAATCCATGACTTCCAAACGCATGGACGGCCGCGCTACGCTCGCAGCGACGGGGACAGTTTCAGGCGCTGCCCTCGTCCAGCGTGGCTTCTTCCAGGTGGCGGGTATCGCCCCAGCCCACCAGCGTCACACCCTCAGGTGTCCAGAGCAGGCGGTTGATGGCGGCATTGCCCAGATGCCAGCTGCGCGGGGCCTGCAGTTCCTGGCCGGTGGCCAGCCGGTACAGCACATCCAGAACGCCGCCATGCGCCACCAGCACCACCTGGCCGCCGACATGCTGCCGGGCCAAGGCATTCACGGTGGCAGCGATGCGCTCGCGCAGGGCCAGCAGCGATTCGCCTCCGGGCGGCGCCCAGCCGGGCTCACGCTTGCGCCAGAGCAGCGCGTCTTCGGGCCAGCGGGCCTCGAGTTCGGCGTAGGTTTGGCCTTCAAAGCTGCCAAAGCAGCGTTCGCGCAAATTCCGGCTGGCCACCAGGGGCGCGGCAGTGATTTGCGCAATGGCACTGGCGGTATGCCAGGCGCGCAACAGGTCGCTCGCATAAATGGCGTCAACAGGCTCGTCAGCCAGCACACGCGCCACTTGTTCCGCCTGCCAGAGGCCCTTGGGATTGAGCGCAATATCGAGGTGACCCTGCAGGCGGGCGTCCACGTTCCAGGCGGTTTCGCCGTGGCGGATGGCAATGATGCGGGTGGCTTGCATCAGCGGGGGATCTCAATGTTGACGCGGCGCACACCGGCTGGCGGTGTCGGGAAACCTTGCAGCGCAGCATCGAGCATGGCGGCCAGCACGGCATCGCTGTCAGACCATATCCCATCGTGGCTGGCGTGGCTCTCGAACACCACCGCGCCCGAGGCGTTGCGAATAATCAGGCTGACCTGGCGCCAATAGCTGGTTTGCGTCTCAACCCACGGAAACATACCGCCGCGGCTGCCGACACTGATGGCGCCGTTGCCAAACACCCAGCCCAGGCCCCATCCGATGCCAACGCCGCCTTGATTGACCGTGTTTTCCTGGCGCTGCACAGCCGTGACCTGCACGCTCAACAAGGCGTTGTTCTGGCGCCTGAGACCCACTTTGGCCAGTGCCTGCTCAGCCAGCTTTTCCAATCTGGCCTGATGCGCCGGGTTCGCCAGCTGCGAGGGCAGGCGCTCGAACTGGTAGCTCGATCCTGGCGCCACCGCTTGCGGCGCAAAGCTGTTGACCTGGCTGTCGATCACTCGCATACCGGAGCAGCCCGAGAGCAGCAAAGCTATCGGGATCAGGGCTGATCGCAACACTTTGATCGCAGTTAACAACATATTTTTTCCTCAACCAAAGTTAAAAGACATTGTCATTGCGAACGCAGTGAAGCAATTCATGACTTATGACGACATGGATCGCCACGCTTCGCTCGCGTTGACGTCAGTTAGAGCTGCACGACTTGCAAACCCGCCACCTTGGGCAGCGGAAACTCTTCCTCGTCAAAGACCTTGTCGCCGTCAACATCGGCCTGTCCGGTGATTTTGATGTTTTTGAAGTCGTAACGATTGACATCCATCAAGTGGGAGGGCACCACGTTTTGCATTGCGGTAAACATGGTTTCGGTGCGCCCCGGGTATTGTTTTTCCCAGTCGCGCAGCATCTGGCCGATGAGCTGGCGCTGCAGGTTTTCCTGGCTGCCGCACAGGCTGCACGGAATGATCGGAAACTTGCGGTGCGCGGCCCAGCGCACCAGGTCTTTCTCGGCCACGTTGGCCAGCGGCCGGATCACGATGTGGCCGCCGTCGTCGCTCACCAGTTTGGGCGGCATGCCCTTGAGCTTGCCGCCAAAGAACATGTTCAGAAAGAAGGTGGCCAGCATGTCGTCGCGGTGGTGGCCCAGCGCAATCTTGGTGATCTTGAGCTCGTCAGCCACGCGGTACAAAATGCCCCGGCGCAGGCGGCTGCACAGGCTGCACATGGTCTTGCCCTCGGCCACGACCTTTTTGACGATGCTGTAGGTGTCCTGCGTTTCGATGTGGTATTCGATGCCGAGTTTGGCCAGGTACTCGGGCAGGATGTGCGCCGGAAAGCCGGGCTGTTTCTGGTCCAGGTTGACGGCGACGATGTCGAAGTTGATCGGCGCGCGCTTTTGCAATTTCAGCAGGATGTCAAGCAGCCCGTAGCTGTCCTTGCCACC
>JAABQI010000300.1 GCA_011391545.1 Rhodoferax sp. | reverse complement strand
TGCTGCGCACGGTGGTGCGCGCGCTTTCCGACCATTCGTCGCGTGTGACGCGCAGTTGATCGGCCTTCGCATGCAGCGCCTCTCCGGCTGCCGCGACGCTCTCGCCCAGGTGTCGCACAACGGGTGCTGCGCTTTCCGCAAAGCGATCAATGCTGTGGTGCGCACCCTGCACAGCGCTACTCATCAAGCCGATCGCTACCGGTACGGCCTTCTCGCTGTCGGGCAACATCGACGTGTCGGGCTCTCGTACCCGTTGGTCGCTGGTGAGCCAGGGAATGGTTGAGGTGCCGTTGGGATGGATGGTGTCATTCATAATTTTTTCCTTTCGATTCAGGCGACCAGCGCCAACAGTTCTTGTTTGCGGGCGGCCATGCGCGCACCCAGTTTGACCATGTCGAGCGACAAGGCCTTGGCAGGTGCGGCAGTCTTGGTGGGGGTCATGGGCAGTCCTAGGTTAGGTTGGGGAAATATGTGCAGTCGTTGCATGAACAAAGCGATTCGAGCGCCGGGAAATCCGACGGCTCGTGCCTTGCGCATTGGTTGAATCGTAGGGAGGCAAGCCAGGGGCATCTGTGCGCTCGCACACCCTTTTCCCGAAAACTGAAGCCCGACGCGGGCACTCAAGCAACAGCATGCACCCGGGGTTGAAGTAGTCTTGCGGCGCGGTGCCAAATGAATGAATTCGCTGAACAAAACAGGAGCTACCAGAGCAGGACATTCAATGCCCGGCCGCTAACTGCCAGCCCCTGCTCAGCATGGTTGTAGGCGATGCTTGCATGGGTCTCTGCCTGCCTTGCGTCGCCAGCATCATGGAGAGTCGCCGCTTGCCGATGGTGTTTGACGGCCTTTTCGAGCTGCACTGCGGCTTCACGATGAAGGGACTGAGGCGTGAGGATCGCCTCTGGCGAAATGGATGCATCTGTGCTTGTCATGGTGATTCCTTGTCTGATGTCGACAAATAATATTTATGCAGCAAGAGCTGGTCGGTGCGGCATCGAACAAACGAACACCGTCGCAGGCAATTACATTGGCGCTGGGTCCTCAAGCCCCTGCGATTTGTTCACCCCTCTCATCGCGGCTCGAAAGAGACTTAGCCCGGCCCTGTGGCCGGGCTTTTTTTACCCCCGGCAAACTCGTTCGTGAAAGCTTCGACATTGACGACTGGACGGCATCCTGATGGGTTGAAGTTATTACCGGGGTTCCCTGCAATCACAGGAGTATTCAAAATGCGCTTTTGTTCCAAAGGCCGATTGGCAGTGACTGCGATGATCGACATTGCATTGCGCCAAGACTTCGGACCGGTCTCGCTGACCGACATCGCCTCGCGTCATCCCATTTCAATGTCATACCTTGAGCAACTGTTCAGCAAGTTGCGCCTGAAGGGCCTGGTCATCAGCGTACGCGGACCAGCTGGTGGCTACGCACTGGGTCATCCAAGTGATGAAATCACCGTGGCGGACATCATCTTCGCCGTCGAAGAGGCGCAACCAAAGGAAAACCAGCAGGACGCTTCACCGGCGCAAGACACGACGCAAGAACTGTGGGACGCCATGAGCGCCAAAGTGCTTGCATTCACGCAGTCTGTCACGCTGAAGAGTTTGGCACTTGCCCAGTTGGCCATGGGTGGCAAGATTGAACGAACGCCCGCGCCAAACCGGGGGGTGTTCAAAGCTCCGGTTCAGCAAGCCATCCGGCCCGATGTGCCCAACTCGGTGTTTGAACTGGCTCAGACATTGCAGCTGCCCTGAGTCGTCCAGTTTCGCAGTGATGGGCGACCGTTCGCTGTCGCACGGACAGAACCCTGCCGACAACTTAACGTCTCCGAACAGTTGACGGACAAGTTGCATCGTCAACTGAACAAGGAGAAGCATATGAACCCATTGATCACCCCGCTGCCCGACACCGTGCCGTCCGACAGCCCGCTTGCGGACACCGTTCCTGTCGACGAAGACCTGGCCGAGCAGGCCAACCCCGGCCATGGCGTTCCGTCGCAGGACCCGGATGCAGCGGCGCAAGTTCAGCTTGAACCCCGTGAAGCCGAGCGCGAGGCCAATTCGGTTCTGATCGGTGGTGGCGTGGTGGCGGGTGCCGCCACGGGCGCCGCCATCGGTGTCGCCGTGGCCGGCCCGGTGGGCGTTTTAATCGGAGCCACGCTGGGTGCCGTTGCCGGCGCCGCGGGAGGCGCTGTCGCTGGTGCCACGGGTAAACCGGAGGATTAAGCAAAAGTATCCATGAGCGAACGCCACCTCACCATCCTGCAGATCAACGACCTGCACGGCTACCTCGAGCCCCACCCCGAAGTCTTTCGCGGTCGGGGCAAGTTCAACTACCGCACCTGCGGCGGCCTGGCGCGCATCGCCAGCCTCTTCAAGCGGGTGCGCGCCGAGCGTCCCGGCGAAGTGCTGGCGCTGGACAACGGCGACACCTTCCACGGTACCTTCGTCGCCGGGCAGTCCCGCGGCGAGGCCATGCTGCCGCTGATGAACGCGCTCGCATTCGACGCGATGACGCTGCACTGGGAATTTGCCTACGGGCCGGCGCAGGTGCGCAAGCTCGCTGCCGGGCTGACGTACCCGGCGCTGGCGATCAACATCTACGACAAGGTGACGGACCAGCTCGTTTTCGATCCGAGTTGCGTGATCGAGCGCGGCGGTTTGCGCATCGGCATCGTCGGCATTGCGTCGAACATCGTCGACAAGAGCATGCCGCCGAGCTACTCCGAAGGGGTGCGCTTCACGCTCGGCAACACCGAGCTGCCCGGCCACATCGAACGGCTGCGCAGCGTCGACAAAGTGGACCTGGTGGTGGTGCTGTCACACCTCGGCTTCGCTCAGGACGCCAAGCTCGCCGCCGAGGTTTCAGGCATTGATGCGCTGATCAGCGGTCACACCCACAACCGGCTCTACCGCCCCGTCTGGGTGGGAAGGACGCCTATCATCCAGTCGGGCTGTCACGGCTCCTTCGTCGGCCGGCTCGACCTCACGGTGGATGGCGGCAAGGTCATTGATGTGCGGCACGAACTGATCTGCGTCGATGAACAGATCGAACCCGACGCCGAGATGGCCAAGCGGGTGGAGGAAGCCGTCGCACCGCACCGTGCCTTCCTCGACCAGGTGGTGGGGCGGGTGCACAGCCCGCTCGACCGCGCCACGTCGCTGGAAGCGTCGATGGACAACGTGCTGCTCGACGCCATTGCTGGAGCAGCCGGCACCCGCCTGGCTTTCTCCAACGGCTGGCGTTACGGCGCGCCCATCCTGCCCGGCGCCGTGACGATGGAACACTTGTGGAACATCGTGCCTACCCATCCGCCCATCTCCACCGTCGAGCTCACCGGCGAGGAATTGCGCGCAATGCTCGAAGCCAACCTGGAGCGCACCTACTCGCCCGACCCCTACTGCCAGATGGGCGGCTTCGTCAAACGCTGCCGCGGGCTGAACATGTACTTCAAGATGGAGAACCCGACAGGCCACCGCATTGAAGACCTGCTGGTCGACGGCGCGCCGGTCCAGCCGGGCCGCATCTACCGCGCCGCGATGCTGGGCGAGCAAGGCGTGCCCAAGAAGTACGGCAGCAAGCGGCAGACGATCGAGATCGATGCGATCGAGTCCCTGCAGCAGTTGTTCGCCCGCAGCCGCCAGGTGCGCGGTGGCCGGCGCGCCAGCGTTGTGGCGGTGTGATGCGAAGCGCCAGGCGCTTCAGGGCGCCAGCTTCACCACGGCGAACAAGCCCAGCACCAGCAGCGGGACAAACACCGCAAGGAAAACAGCGAGAGGCATCCCCAGCACATCGGGCAGCATGATGCGGCCGCGGTTGCCGATTTTCTGGATGCTTGATGCGAGGTAGCCCGATGTTTCGGCATAGAAATAGCTGCCCGCCATCAGGCCGAGGATGCCGGCAATCGCATCAAAGTTGCCCTGGCCCAGCGCGGCGACGCCGGTTCCCGGGCAGTAGCCGAGCAAGCCCAGCCCGACACCGAAGAGCAGCCCGCCTGCAATGTTGGCGGCATAGTGCGTGGGCTTCACATGCAATTTGACCAGGCCCAGTGCGCGCAGCGCAAAAATGCCGATCATGCCGACGATGATCGCCGTGAGCATGACCTTGATGACGGTGAAATCCGTGAAGAGGAACTGGCCCATCAGCACCTCGTATTTGGCCACGCCGCCTTTCTGCAGCAGGAAGCCGAATACGACGCCGAACACTAGTCCGAGCACGAGCTGGCGCGCTGAATCCGGTTTGCCAGGATCGGCGGTTTCATTTTCTTCATGCGCCTGGGCCGGAATAACGAGTACGGGTGCGAGCACCGGAGGCGCATTCTCGGTCATGGGATTCACAGGGGTGGTCATGGCGATTCTCACAGGCGATACAACAGATGGGCGGTCGGTACGGCGGCGGCAAAGAAACAGGCCAGCGCGGTCCACGAACTCACCGACAGCTGGAGTGCCCCGCTGATGCCGTGGCCGCTGGTGCAGCCGCCCGCAAGCCGGGCACCGTATGCCAGGATCACGCCACCCGCAAATGCCACCCCGAGACGCAGCGCGACATCAGGGCCGAACCGCTGTTCCCACAGGGCGGGCACCCAAGTGGCGGTGAATTCGCCACCGGTGACTGCGGCGATGAAGGCGCCCAGGAGCATGCCGAACACCAGCATTTCCCCCCATGCGATCTTCGGCTTCGTGTCCTGATAAAACTTCAGGTTCTCGGTGTGGCCCCTGGAGAACAGGTTTCCGACCAGGCCTGCCAGGCGGGCGTAGGCGGTCGACACACTCAGCGGCTTGTTGGAAAAATAGAATGTCGCCATCGAGAGCAGGCCGATCAGCGCGCCGACGAGGTAGGGCGACCAGGCGCCTGATGCGTGTTGCATGGTCAGTCTTCCTTCTTCGCTTCGGCGGATTTTTCGAGCGGAAGACCCAGCTTTTCCCAGGCAGTGATGCCACCGAGCATGTTGTGAATGTGCGTAAAGCCATTGCGCTTGAGGATGCTCGCGGCCACACCCGAGCGGTGCCCCACGTTGCAATGCACGACGATTTCGCTGTCTTTGGGCAGCAGCGGCAACTTGTCCTCGAGATAGCCGACAAAGCAGTGCACGGCGTCCGGAATGTGTTTCTCGTCCCATTCATAGTCGTCCCGCACGTCGAGCACATGGACCAGGCCCTGCTGCATCCAGTTGGCCGTCTCAGCAGCGTTTGTCGTCCCGAGTGATTCCAGCGGCAGGCCCTGGTCGCGCCAACCCTCAATACCGTTGGCAAGGATGCCCTCCACCGTGTCGATGCCGATACGCGCCAGCGACACCACGGCGAGTTCCATCGCCTTAAGCCCATCCGCGACCAGAAAGATGCGGGTGTTCTCGTTGGCGATCCAGCCGCCGAACGCCGGCAGGCCGTTGAGCCAGATGTTGTAGGCGCCGGGAATGTGTGCCGCAGCAAAGGCTTCCGGTGAGCGGGTGTCGAACACCAGGCCCTCTTTCATCCGACGCTGGAATTCACTGGGCTGCAGCACCTGAGCGCCGCACGGCGACTTGAGTGGTCTTCCAGGGAGAAGGTTCACTTTTTCCAGGTGCCTGAAATAAGGCGGCCTCGCCATTTTCACCGCCAGCTTGTGCGCAACGAAGTCGCGGCGGCTCTTGCTGAACACCGGATTCGTCGCTTTTTCAATCCCCAGCGTGGAGTCGTCGCGCTCCGATATGTTGCCCCCGCATGCGGAGCCTGCGCCGTGCGCCGGAAAGAGCAGCGTGTGGTCGCCGAGTGGCGCGATTTTGCGGTGGATGGCGTCGTACAGGATGCCGGCGTTCTCACCGGTTTTCTCGGGATCGGGCAAGTCGGTGCGCCCGGTGTCGCCGACAAACAGCGTATCGCCGGTGAACACCCCCCAGCATTTGTCACCCGAGTCCTTGACGTAAACCGCATAGGACATGCTCTCCGGCGTGTGGCCGGGCGTCGCCAGCGCGACGATGCGGGTGGTGCCCACCTTGAGTTCTTCATCGCCCTCGAGCTTCACATCCATCTCGCCAAACAGTGCGTGGGCGCCGCCGACAATCTGGGCACCTGTCGCCTGCGCCAGCGTCCTTGAGCCAAACTCGAAATCCTCCTGCCGGTGCGTCTCCAGAACATAGGCGATCGAGAGGTCGTTTTCCCGGGCCAGACGCAGATAGTCGTCAACATCGCGGCGCGGGTCGATCACGACGGCAAGCCCGTCTCCGCACCCGAGAACGTATGAGTTATGTCCCAAGCCGGGTGTCTTTAAACGCTGAAAAAACATGGTTGCCTCCTAAACAGATGAGTTGCCTCCAATGTTAAAAATCTGCGACTGACGCGTCGGTGTGTCGCCGCACCTTGCCGCGACTTTTTGCCCGGCCACGCTTATGTGCGTCATCCCACAGACCCGGCTTCGCAAGGCCACTACCGTTCAAGCCTTGCCGATGCCATGGGGCATCGCACTTCCAAACCTGCAATTCACGCTAAGGACAGCCATGGCAATTTCGACCACTGCACCTCTTGTTCCCGAGGTCATTGCAATGCAGTCTCTGCAGACCTTGCTGGCACGCGGGCGTGTCTTCGGACTCGGCTTGGGATTGATGCTCAGCGCAAGCTGTCATGCCGACGGCGCGGCCATCGCCAAGGCGGGCGCCGGGGCTGCCCCGGCGTGCCAGACCTGCCACGGCCCTGCCGGCGAAGGCGTTGCGCAAGCCGGCTTTCCACGCCTGGCAAGTCTCGGTGCGCCCTACCTGCAACGCCAGCTCGCCGCCTTCGCGGACGGAACGCGCGTCAGCGACGTGATGATGCCGATTGCCAAGGCCTTGTCAGTTGCCGATCGCGCTGAGGTGGCGGCGTACTATGCCGCCTTGCCTGCACCGGCTGCAGCCCTGCCAACGGCATCGGCATCAGCCCCTGAGGCAGCGCCGGCGCCTGCGTCCGCCGGCGCTGTCCTGGCCACGCGCGGCCGCTGGGCCGACACGTTGCCGGCGTGCGAGCAATGTCACGGCCCGGGAGGGCGCGGCGTGGGTCCGGACTTCCCGCCACTGGCAGGGCAAAGTGCGACCTATCTTGCCAGCCAATTAACGGCATGGAAAAACGGCGCGCGACCGCCCGGCCCGCTGGGCCTGATGGCCGTCGTCGCCAAGAAACTATCCGAGGCCGATGTGCTCGCCGTTGCCGATCACTATGCCGCTCTACCCGCGAAGGACAATTGATGATGACTGCACAACAACGGCTTTATGGGGGTGGCGCGCTGGCAGTGCTGGTGATCGGCGTTGGCCTTTATGCGGGAGGTGTGTTCGACCAGTTTGGCACACTGAAGCATGCTCCGCCAGAAGCGCCAGCATCGGCACCGCCCGCGCCGAACGACCTGGCGGGAGATCCACCACGCGCCGAACTCGCTGCGCCGGCTGCCAAGACAGGTGCCAGCGTCGCGTTCCGGCCACCGCCGGAGTCCGAGATGCCTGCGGGCGAGTTCGGTGACGTGATCCGTCGTGGCCGCGAAATTTTCATCGACACGCCCCGCGCCGCGCCGGCGTATGTCGGCAACAGCCTGCGCTGCGTCAGTTGCCACCTCGACGCCGGGCGGCTGGCGGACTCGTCGCCGCTGTGGGCCGCGTTCGTGAGCTACCCCGCCTACCGCAGCAAGACCAAGAGCGTCACTACGTTCCAGCAGCGGCTGCAGGGCTGTTTTGAGTACAGCATGAACGGGCGCGCACCGCCGCTCGGTGCGCCTGAGCTGGTGGCGCTGGAGAGCTACGCGTACTGGCTCGCGTCTGGCGCACCGCTCGACCCGAAGATCGCAGGGCGCGGCTACCCGGCGCTCGCCCCGCCGGCGCAAACGGCCGACTTCGCCCGCGGCGAGGCGGTCTACGTCCAGACCTGCGCGCTCTGCCACGGTGCCGATGGCGCGGGACAGCGCACGCAGAGCGGTTACGCGGTGTTCCCGGCGCTCTGGGGGTCGGACTCGTTCAACTGGGGTGCCGGCATGGGGCGCATCAGCAATGCCGCCGCCTTCGTCAAAGCCAACATGCCGCTCGGTCTGCCCGGCACGCTGAGCGACCAACAGGCGTGGGACGTGGCGCTGTACATGAACAGCCACGAGCGCCCGCAAGACCCGCGTTACACCGGCAATGTGCAAGGCACCCGGCAAGGTTTCCACGACACCGAGGATTCGATGTATGGCCGCGAGGTGGCGGGCAAAGTGCTCGGCGCCAGCGGCGCGCCGAAGGCTTTCAAGGCTTTGACGAAAAGTCGCCCCTGATCGTCAGTAATTCATTTACTTTATAAGAGGAATCAGACATGAATAAGTATGCGAGATTTGGTGCCATGATTGCGGTCTCAACCGTCGTCATGTTGGGGCTTATGTACCTGAATACCTACAGCTTGGACCATCTGTTCTTTAGCGAGACCCGAGCCTACATGGCGCTAGTGATGGGATCGACAATGGCCGTCATCATGCTGGGTTTCATGCTGAGCATGTACACCAACCGGCAAGTGAATATCGGGATTGTCGTTGGCAGTGCCATAGTATTTGCCCTTGCGCTCTGGCTCGTCCGCAGTCAGGAGACTGTTGAGGATATTTCATGGATGAAAGCCATGATCCCACATCATTCAATCGCGATCGTCACCAGCGAACGTGCGCATATTTCGGACTCACGCGTTCGGGCGCTTGCCGACAGCATCATCGTGGCACAGCGGAAAGAAATTGACGAGATGAAGGCGCTGATCAAAGACCTGGAGAATAAGTAAGAGCGACTTGGGTTGGCGCTCACCGCACAAAAGGCTGTGCCTGGACTGCGCATCAACAATCAAAGCACACTCACGGGCGGCGCGGCGAAGCCTTTCAAGCCGTTGAACGTTAGCCGCCCCTGATCTTCAGTTCAGGCATTCGGTCACAGTTGCGTGCCGATGATGGATGCGATCCATTCGCCAAGCCTCTCGCGCAGGGGGCGTTCCTGCCACTCGGCAAAGCTTACCCGATGCGACAAGGCCAAATCGGCTTCGAAGCTTGTTGTTTGTGTGCTCGCGAAGTCCTTGTCAACAATGTTCAACGTCGCCTCGTCGTTGAGGCGAAAGGAACGGTTGTCGAAGTTGGTGGAACCCACCGAGGTAAGCAGACCATCGATGATCATCACCTTGCAGTGGTACATGGTGGGGCCGTACTCCGCGATGACCGCGCCAGCGCTGAGCAGGGGACCCCAATCGGCCCGCGATGCACCGCGCACGGCATCACTGTCGATGTGCTCGCCCGGGACGACGATGCGCAGCTTGACACCGCGCTTGAGTGCATCCACCAGGGCGCGCATCGTCAGGGCGTCCGGCACGAAATAGGCCGCCGAAAGGTCAATCGACCGTGACGCCGCCGTGATGGCCAGCAAATACATCAGTTGCATCGACTCGCTGCCCCCGCTGGGCGAACTGCTGAACATCTGTGCCGCCTCCCGCCCAACCTTCTCCAGCACCGGAAAGTAGGTCGGCCCGTGCAACACGTCACCCGTCACCTTGATCCAGTTGTCGATGAAAACCGACTGCAGTTGCGCCACCACGGGGCCTTCAACCTGAAAATGCGTGTCGCGCCAGTGCGCCGGGTCCTGGGCTCGACCGGTCCACTGCGGCGCAATGCCCACGCCGCCCGTGAACCCGGTGCGACCGTCAACCACCAGCAACTTGCGGTGGGTCCGGTTGTTCAAGCGCCCCAGATGGGACCAGTGCGGCGGATGAAACTTGCGCACCTGGACGCCTGCATCCTGCATGGCGGCAAGCATGCTGTCATCCATCTTGGCGCTCCCGACCCAGTCGAGCAGCACATGCACCTTCACGCCGTGGCGCGCCCGCTCGGTCAGGGCATCGGCAAACGCCTGACCGATGTCGCCCGACCAGTAGATGTAGGTCTCGAACGTGATGGACACCTCGGCACCGCGAATGGCCGCGAGCATCGGCGGGAAGATTTGATCGCCGTTGAGCAGGGTGCTGACTTTGTTTCCTGCCAGGAACGGCGGACCCAGCAGCACGCCCAGTTCGTTCGTGAAACGCGGATCATCGAGCGCATAGACCCGTTCAACGTGTTGCTCTATTTTTGTCTCACCGCCCATGAAATTCGACACCAGCAGCCCTGTGACCAGAGCGAGACCGGCCACGCCAGCCACAATAAAAGCCCAACGTGGCAACTTTCGCATGGTGCTGGCGGTCGATCAGTGGAAGTGGCAAGGCCGAGACGGCGTGACGTCAGTGCGGCTAGACCTTCATCGGCAGCGGCGTGGGCAACGGTGCAGGTGGCGGTGAGGGAAAGGGCACCTCGGATGGCGCCGGCATGGGCGTTGGCGGCATGGGGATGGGTGGCATCCATTCTGGCGTCGGAGCGGGTGTTGGCATTTCAATGTGCATGTGTGTGTTTTTCATCGGCCCATTGTTTGTCCAGCCAAGGCAGGCGTCTGTGTGTTGGCGCACAACCCAACACCAATCAGTTTGGGTAAGCTGAGTCGCTTGACACTGAGTGGATCAGGGCCATTGGCCTGCTGCCAGAATGGCTTCAACCCAAATTTTTTTCCGGAGACTGCCATGCCCCACGCCTTTGCCTCAACGCTCAAACCCTTCACCACGGCCGCCGGCAAGGTGGGCCAGTGTTATTCGCTGCCAGCGCTGGCCGGCCAATTTCCCACCGTGAGCCGCCTGCCGGTGTCGATACGCATCGTGCTCGAAGCCGTGCTGCGTAACTGCGACGGTCGCAAGGTCACCGCGGAGCACGTGGCCCAACTGGCCAATTGGCAGCCCAACGCGCCGCGCACCGACGAGATCCCGTTTGTGGTCTCGCGCGTGGTGCTGCAGGATTTCACCGGTGTGCCGCTGCTGGCTGACCTGGCCGCCATGCGCAGCACGGCGCAGCGCCTGGGGCTGGACCCGCGGCGCATTGAGCCGCTGGTGCCGGTGGACTTGGTGGTGGACCACTCCATCATGGTTGACCACTATGGCAAAAAGGACTCGCTCGACCTCAACATGAAGCTTGAATTCCAGCGCAACCGCGAGCGCTATGAGTTCATGAAATGGGGCATGCAGGCCTTTGACACCTTTGGCGTGGTGCCGCCCGGCTTTGGCATCGTGCACCAGGTCAACCTGGAGTACCTGGCGCGCGGCGTGCATGAGGGCAAGGACGGTATTTATTACCCCGACACGCTGGTTGGCACCGACAGCCACACCACCATGATCAACGGCATTGGCGTGGTCGGCTGGGGCGTGGGCGGCATCGAGGCCGAGGCCGCCATGCTGGGCCAGCCGGTGTATCTGCTGACGCCCGACGTGGTCGGGTTTGAATTGACGGGCAGTTTGCGCGAGGGCGTCACCGCCACCGACCTGGTGCTGACCGTGACCGAGACCCTGCG
>JAABQI010000299.1 GCA_011391545.1 Rhodoferax sp. | reverse complement strand
CGGCCAGCACCTCGCCCTGGATCAGCGCAAACACGGCCTCACGACCCTGTTCGGTGAAAGCGGTGCAGGCTTCGGTGCTGATGGTGAAGCCCGAGGGCACCGTGATGCCCAGTCGGCACATCTCGGCCAGATTGGCGCCCTTGCCACCGAGCAGGTTTTTCATGGCGGCAGCGCCTTCAGTGCGGCTGCTGCCAAAAACATAGACGAATTTCTCAGGGGTTTTCATGGTCAGTCCTCGTTCAAAGTACTGACGACATGATGTCCCTCCAATGCCGGGTTGGCGTTGATGAACCGCAAGCTTTTTGCCAAAACCGAACAGGCGCCGAACCGACCCGGCATGGCACACCGCCTGATACCAAACGGTCATGCCCCATGCTTCGTCTCCGCCGCCCGATCGATTAAAGGCGCTGCAGTTTTTCCAGCGCCTGGTTCAACGTGGCTGTCTTTTTACCAAAACAAAACCGCACCACCTGCTGGTCAAACCCTGCGCCGTAGAAGGCAGACAGGGGAATGGCCGCCACGCCGATCTCTGAGGTGAGCCATTTGCAGAAATCGGCTTCCTTGAGGTCGTTGATTTGCGAGGTGTCGACACACTGAAAATAAGTGCCCTCGCAGGGCAGCAGCCTGAACTTGCTGTCTTTCAGACCCGCCCGAAACAGGTCCCGCTTTTCCTGGTAAAAATCGGGCAGCTGGAGGTAGGCGTCCTGATTGGCCATGTAGGCGGCCAGGCCGTATTGAACCGGGGTGTTGACCGTGAACACGTTGAACTGGTGCACCTTGCGAAACTCTTGGGTGAGCGCTGCCGGGGCCGCCACGTAGCCGACTTTCCAGCCGGTCACGTGGTAGGTCTTGCCAAAGCTCGACACCACAAAGGCGCGCTCTGCCAGACCTGAAAACATGGCCGCGCTTTGGTGATTCTGGCCATCAAACACCATGTGCTCATACACCTCGTCGCTGATCAGCAGCACGTTGGTGGACGCCAGCAAAACCTCCAGCTGGCGCATTTCGGCCGCTGTCCAGACCGTGCCACTCGGGTTGTGCGGCGAGTTGACGATGATGGCGCGCGTTCTGGGCGTGAGGGCGGCGGCTATTTTTGCAAAGTCGGGGCGAAACGTGCCGGGCGTCAAGGGCACGCGCACCGGCACGCCACCGGCCAGCTCGATGTTGGGCACATAGCTGTCGTAGCAGGGTTCCAGCACGATCACTTCGTCGCCGGGATGCACGATGGCCAGAATGATGGTCAAAATCGCCTGTGTGGCCCCGGCCGTGATGGTGATCTCGGTCCCAGGGCTGTAGGAAAACTTGTAGAGCGCGGCGATCTTTGCCGCCACGGCTTCGCGCAATGCCGGCACCCCCGGCATCGGCGGGTACTGGTTTTTGCCCTGTTGCATGGCTTGGGTCACGGCATCGACCAGCCTGGGGTCGCAGTCGAAGTCGGGGAAACCCTGGCCCAGATTGACTGCATTTTTTTCCACGGCCAGGGCCGACATGACGGTAAAGATGGTGGTGCCGACGTTGGGCAGTTTGCTTTGGAGGGTGATCATTTTTAATCAGTTGAGGACAGAGCTGGCTCGCTGCGCGAGCTGCGGTCTGTCCCGCAATCCTTTAATTTGTTGAGGACAGAGCAAATTTGCTTCGCAAATCTTGGCCTGTCCCGCAAGGGTCTGATATGTTGGGGACAGAGCTGGTTCACTTCATGTAACTGCGGTCTGTCCCGCAAGTTTTCACAATTCATAATCATTCACATGGCCGGTCATGGCGCGGGCGACCAGGGTTCGGTCGAGCCGGGAGCTCAGCAGTTCGGCAAACTGATATACAAAATTGCGCAGGTAGGCGCCGCGCTTGAAGGCGACACGCGCCACATTCTGGCCAAACAACTGGCCGGCGGGCCGGATCACCAGTTCGTTGTCGGCGCCGCCTTCCACCACGTCCCGCACCGACATTTCAGCGGCAATGCCCACGCCGAGCCCGAGCTTGACGTAGGTCTTGATCACGTCCGAGTCGATGGCTTCCAGAGCGATGCGCGGTTCGAGCTTGCGCGTGGCAAAGGCCTGGTCGATCTTGGTGCGCCCGGTGTAGGACGGATGGTAGGTGATCAACGGCTCGTGGGCGATGTCTTCCAGCGTCAAGTGCGCCTTGGTACACAGTGGATGGCCGGTGGGCAGCACCAGCACGTGCTGCCATTCGTAGCACGGCAGGGTCACCAGTTCGTCATAGCCATCGAGCGACTCGGTGGCGATGCCGATCTCGGCCACTTCATCGATCAGCATCTTCGCCACCTGGTCGGGTGAGCCCTGGTGCAGGCTGACATTGACCTTCGGGTAGGCCAGGCGCAGTTTGGCCACCGGTTCGGGCAGCACATAGCGCGCCTGGGTGTGGGTGGTGGCAATCGACAGGGTGCCGCTGTCCTCCGAACTGTATTCATCACCAATGCGCTTGAGGTTGGTGACTTCGCGCATGATCAGTTCAATGCTCTTGAGCACCTGCTGGCCGGGCTCGGTGACGCGCTTCAGCCGTTTGCCATGGCGCGCAAAAATCTCGATGCCCAGCTCTTCCTCGAGTTCGATGATGGCTTTGGAAACACCCGGCTGGGAGGTGTGCAGCGCCTTGGCGGTCTCGGTCAAATTGAGGTTGCGCCGGACAGCCTCCTGGACAAAACGAAATTGATGCAGGTTCATGGCGCTGCCAGGCGTCAGACAGTGGCAGCCGGCATGGAAATCTGCGCCAGCAGTTCAACCACACGGGCGTCTTCACCCACCGACGGCTGCAATATAAACATCACCTCCGGGTAATCACGCTGAAGGTCCTTGACCAGCACCGGCAGGTCTTCGCGGGCATGGCGGCCAACCCCAAGAAACATGGGCACGATGGTGATGCGGCGAACGCCAAGCGCCACCAATTCTGCGGTGGTGCTCGCCAGGTCGGGCGTCGTGATTTCGAGAAATGCACAGCGCACACAGCACGCCGGGTCAATCGCGAGCATGCGCTTCGCTACCGTGTCGATGGGCACGCGCCAGACGGGGTCTCGCGAGCCATGACCGAAAAGAATGGTTGCCTGCATATGAGCTTGCCTTTCAAAAATAGGGTTAATCCGTCAAACGGCTGCGCCTCATCGCCTGAGCACCAGCCAGCCAAAAGCCGACAGCGACAGCACCGAATAAATCAGGCCCGGCAAGGCGGCAGCCAGCCAGGGTTGCCAATTTTGCAGTGTGCCGATGTAGCCAAACACGTTGTTGAGCAAAAAGAAGCTGATGCCCGCCAGCACGCCGCCGAACACATAGGTGGTGATGCTGCCGGCGCGGAAATGCAAGTAGGCAAACGGCAGCGCCAGCACCACCATAACCAGACAGCTCAGAGGGTAAAAGACCTTTCTCCAGAATTCAATTTCGTAGCGCTGCGCGTCCTGGGCGTTGCTTTGCAAATGCTGGATGTACTGAAACAAATCAAGGGTGCGCATGCGCTCGGGCTTGAGCAGGGCGGCCGACACCATTTCTGCGCTGAGGTGATTGGGCCAGCGCAAGGTGTCCCATTGAAGATGATTGATCTTGGCGATCGAGACGCCTTCGACCGGAAACTCGGTGCGCTTGACCTGCTGCAGCTGCCAGGCTTCATCGTCGGACACCGTGGCCGACTGGGCTTCCATGACCGACTGCAAGTAGCCACGGTTGTCAAACTCGAAAACACGAATGTCGTGCATCACACCGTCGGATGCCAGTTCACCCACATTGACGGCGTACTGGCCGTAATCCTGTTTTTCCTTGAGCCAGGCACCCGTCTGCCCAACCGTGATGCGCCCGGTGTAGCGCGCCTTGAGCAACTGGGCGGTTCGGTCGGCCACCGGTGACAGGTAATCTCCGAGCGCAAAGGTCAGCATGACAAAGCCCAGCCCCAGGATCAGCAGCGACCTGAGCGCGCGCCACGGATCGAGCCCGCTGGTGCGCAAAATAGTGAATTCAGAGCTCTGGGCCAGGCGCGCCATGACAAAAATGGTGCCAATCAAGACTGCGATCGGGGTGAGTTCATAGAGGTGGCTGGGAATGAGCAAGGCCACATAGGCGAGCGCGTGCGCCAGGTTGTAGCCTGTGGCTGCGTACCGCCCCACCGTCTCAATTTCCTCAACCAGGTCAAAAAAGAAAAACAGCGACAAAAAACCCAGCGTGACATAGGCCACCGCTGTGAGCACTTCGTTATAGATCAGCCGGCGAATCGTTTTCATGACACGGCCACCTTCTGGCGCCAGCGCGACAGACCGAACACCTCGCGCCATTGCAGGTTGAGGTGCATTTTGGCAAGCATCAGGATGGCAAGAACAAATACACCGCCGTGCAGGCCCAGCATCAACTGGGCAAAACTGAACCTGCCGCTGGCGACCATGTTTTGCCCAAGCCCGAGCAGGTTGTAATAAAGGACGAAGGTGAACAAGGCAAACACCAGATTGGTGCTTCGGCCCACGCGCGGGTTCACGCTCGACACCGACACCGCAATGATCACGAAGTTGAACGAGATCAAAATTAGGCCCAGCCGCCACGACAATTCGGCCCAATGAGCAGGCGACAGGTCGTCAAGCAGTTCGGCGGTGGTGCGGGTTTTCACCGGCACGAAACTGATGGCTTCGAGGGCGTCCTCGCCAATCTGGATGCCGTATTGTTCAAAGTTGCTGACCTTGATTTCAGCCGAATCCACGGCGCGCTCGAGACGCTGGCCCTTGTCAAGCATCAAAAACCGCCCGGTCGGCAGAGTTTCGATGCGCCCGCTGCGCGCCGAAGTCACGGTTTCCTTGCCCTCTTCGGTGGTGACCACAAAGATATTGGTGCCGCCTTGCGCCCCCGCCACCTCCTTGTCAATAAAAAACACCCGCTTGCCGTCGGCAGATTCCTGAAACCGGCCGGGCTCGACGCGCTCCAGATCACCGCGCTGCTGGTATTGGGTTTTAAGCTCTTCAACGCGCAAATTGGTCCAGGGCAGAATTACCAAAGCCAAACCGGCGACCACCACAAACACCGGCCAAGCAAAGTTCAGCAAAGGTCGAACCAAGGCAATCAGGCCCTGGCCGCTGGACAACCAGATGACCATTTCGCTGTCGCGGTACATGCGCGACATGGTTGAAACAATGGCGATGAACAGGCCCAGGGTCAGCAGCGTGGGCATGTAGGCCAGCACAATGTAGCCCATCACCAGCATGACGTCTGACGGATTGAAACTGCCGCGCGATGCCAAACCCAGGGTGCGGATCAGGGTCATGGTCATGACCACCGTGACCAGCACGATCAGGGTCGCGCCAAAACTGCGCGAGAGCTCTTTGCGTAGGGATGAATGGAATAACATTGCGTCAATATGAAAGGCTGAATTATGAACTTTGAACTGGTGACCTTGGACTTGGCAGTTGCTGGCCATGAAAAGAGTGATGTTTTGCTGATGTTGCTGCCAGCCAGCTTCAAACCCGGCAAAAATCCGCTGTCCACCCTGATTGGCAAGGCGCTCAAATCGGGCGACCTGGCAGACAAGCCCACCAGCCTGCTCGACATTTACCGCCCTGCCGGCCTGGCCTGCGCACGCCTGGTCTTGGTTCAGCTGGGTGATGCCAAGGCCGGCAATGTCCGCAAGGGCGTGCAAGCGGCCATTGCACTGATCAAGCCCGCCAAACCCAAACAAATTACCCTGTGCTTTGCCCAGGCCCCTGACGACCAGGCGCTCCATGTCGCCTTGACAGCGCTGGCCGAAGCCAGTTACGTCTATGCCACCACCCTGAGCAAGGCCGAGGTGCGCACGATTGCCCACGTCAAGGTCGGTGTGCCCGACAGCGCCGACCTTGCCGCCCCGTTCGCCCGAACGGTGGCTGCCGTGCACGGCATCGAACTGGCCAAGGAATGGGCCAATCGCCCGGCCAACCATGCCACACCCACGCATCTGGCACGCGCGGCACAAGCGCTGGCAAAATCTCCCCGCATCAAATGCGAGGTGTTGAACCACAAGGATGTCCATAAACTGGGTATGGGCGCCTTCATGGCGGTGGCACAAGGTTCTGCCGAACCCCTCAAATTCATTGAATTGCAATATAAAGGCGCCCCCAAAACGCAGGCACCGGTGGTGCTGGTGGGCAAGGGCATCACCTTTGACAGCGGTGGCATTTCCATCAAGCCCGCCGCCGAGATGGATGAGATGAAATACGACATGTGCGGTGCCGCCAGCGTGCTGGGCGTGTTCAGGGCGCTTGCCGAACTGCAACCCGCCATCAACGTCGTCGGCCTGATTCCGTCCTGCGAAAACCTGCCCAGCAGCCGCGCGGTGAAGCCCGGCGACGTCGTCACCAGCATGAGCGGCCAGACCATCGAGATCCTCAACACCGACGCCGAAGGCAGGCTGGTGCTGTGTGACGCCCTGACCTACGCCGAGCGCTTCAAACCGCGGGCGGTGCTCGACATTGCCACGCTCACCGGTGCCTGCGTGATTGCGCTGGGCGGCTTGCGCAGCGGCTTTTTCTCGACCGACGAAGCCATGACGGCGGCAGTCGCCAAGGCCGGCGACTCGTCGCAAGACCTTTGCTGGCCCATGCCGCTTGATGACGACTACGCCGAGGGTCTGAAAAGCAGCTTTGCCGACGTGGCCAACGTCGCGGGACGGCCTGGGGGTGCCATCACCGCCGCCAAATTCTTGCAGCGCTTCACTGGAAAATATCCCTGGGGGCACCTGGACATTGCCGGCTCCGGCTGGAAAAGCGGCAGCGCCAAAGGCGCCACGGGGCGCCCGGTGGGCCTGCTGCTGCACTATGTGCTGTCTTTTCAAACCAGCGCCGCCTGATGCCAGTGACCAACATTGAATTTCACACCCAGGCGCCCGACCGGCTGCTTTACGCGTGCCGCCTGTTGCGCAAAGCAGCTGCCGGCGCAGCGCAAGTCCTGGTGACAGCCGATATGGAAACACTGGACCAACTCGACCGGCAACTCTGGGCTTTTTCCAGCACTGATTTTGTACCCCACTGTTTCCAGGACGCTCCTTCGCAGGTGCTTGACAACAGCCCCATCGTGCTGTCCCCTGCCCTGCCAGCTGGCGCCGCACAAACCATCTTGTTGAACCTGGGCTCGGGGGTTCCCGCTGGTTTTGAGCAGTTTGCGCGCGTCATCGAAATCGTCAGCGACGATGCAAGTGACAAACTCCAGGCGCGCCGCCGCTGGAAGCATTACGCCGGTTCGGGATGTCATTTGACCAGCCACGACTTTCAAGCCAGGGCTGCGTCATGAACACAACTGCACGCCACCCGCCGCGCTTTGTGCCCACACTCACCGAAGTGATTGAACCCAGCACTGGCAACCAGCCCGTAGCCTGCCCGGGCGCTGATGTTGATGCCCTCATGGCCACGATCTGGCAACAGGTTCAGCCCATGGTTGCACTCAAACTGCAACAGGCGTCTGAACAATGGCTGCGCGCAACATTGGCACAACAATTGCAAGAATTGACCGTGCGACTGCAAACTGATATGGAGCCGCTGGTTCGTCAGGCTGTGCGCGACGCTTTAACGCCCCAAAACCGATCTGAATCCGCCCAAGTGTCAACAAACGACTGAAATATATGCACCAAATGAGTAGCACCCCTATGGTGCAGCCCCTCAAAGTAAGCTATCGTGCACGGCTAGAATTTATTTCTACAATTTATTTTTAACCTGGAGTTTTTATGCGCATTAAAAGTACCTTGACCCTGATCGCTGCCGCAACTTTGCTGGTGGCTTGTGGCAAAAAAGAAGAAGCCGCCCCGGCAGCCGCACCTGCGGCTCCTGCTCCTGCCGCCGCACCAGCCCCGGCTGGCAATGTGGTGAAAATCGGCCACGTTGGTCCCACCAGCGGCGCCATTGCCCACTTGGGTAAAGACAACGAAAACGGCGCCCGCATGGCCATTGACGAACTCAATGCCGCTGGCATCATGCTGGGTGGCCAGAAGGTCACCTTTGAGTTGCTGGCTGAAGACGATGCCGCTGACCCCAAGCAAGGCACCGCTGTTGCGCAGAAATTGGTTGACGCCAAAGTGGCTGGCGTGATCGGCCACCTGAACTCCGGCACCACCATTCCCGCCTCCAAGATTTACAGCGACGCGGGCATTCCCCAAATCTCTCCCTCGGCGACCAACCCCAAGTACACCCGCCAAGGGTTCAAGACCACCTTCCGCATGGTGGCTGACGACACCCAATTGGGTGGCACGCTGGGCAAATACGCAGTGGATACCCTCAAGGGCAAATCCATTGCCGTGATCGACGACCGTACCGCTTACGGCCAGGGCGTTGCCGAAGAATTCGCCAAGGCCGTCGAAGCCGCTGGCGGCAAAGTGGTCGCCAAGGAGTTCACCACCGACAAGGCCACCGACTTCACCGCGATCCTGACCAGCATCAAGGCCAAGAAACCCGATGTGGTGTTCTTTGGCGGCATGGATGCAGTGGCTGGCCCCATGATGAAGCAAATGAAGGGCCTGGCCATGAAACCCAAATTCATGGGTGGCGATGGCATCTGCACCACAGAACTGGTCAAGCTCGGTGGCGACGCCATTGCTGACGACCAGGTCTACTGCGCTGAAGCCGGCGGTGTCGATGGCGAAGCCAAGGTTGGCATGGATGAGTTCAAGGTCAAGTACCAGGCCAAGTTCAACACCGACGTCAAACTCTATGCACCCTACGTCTATGACGCGGTGAACATCATGGTGGCCGCCATGGTCAAGGCTGACTCGGCTGATCCTGCCAAATACCTGCCGATGCTGGCCACAACCGCTGATTACAAAGGCGTGTCCGGCCCTGTCTCTTTTGACGAAATTGGCGACATCAAGAATGGCGCCTTGACCTTGAAGACCATTCGCGGTGGCAAACTGGAAACCCTGGCTGTGATTCGCTAAGCGAAAGGCAAGCCGTGCTGACGCCTTGAGGCGTCAGCCTGCAAGGGAAGCAAGCTCTGGTTTGCTTCCTTTTTTTTGGGCTGATGCGCTGCATCGACGAAAGCACGGCCTCTCGCAGGTAGAATGCCCAGCTCTGGAGCGGTGGATGAGTGGTTTAAGTCACACGCCTGGAAAGCGTGCGGGGAGTTAAATCCCCCGGGGGTTCGAATCCCCCCTGCTCCGCCAGAACCCTAATAAACATGCGCCCTTCGGGGCGTTTTGTTTTTACTGAAAGTTTGTGCCGATCAGCGGCTGCGAACCTACAAAAGCGATGAAAGCCGGCTTTCAAAATAGTGGGGCCGTTTTGCCAACGCTGAAAATGTCGGTAAATTGGCTTGCAAGGTGGCCTGACATGCAATACACACCCGAAGACTTGAAACGCATCGCCGCGCAAACCTTGGCGCACTACGACCAGAATGCGCAGGGGTTCTGGGAGGGCACACGCGATCACGACGTGAGCCAAAACATCAATGCGATGCTGAAGCATATCGAGACGGCTTCCCCGCTTGAGCTGCTCGACTTCGGATGTGGCCCAGGGCGAGACCTGATGAGCCTCAGGGCGCTTGGGCATCGGGTGACGGGTCTTGAGGGCTCAGCGCAATTGGCAGCACTGGCCCGAGCGAACAGCGGCTGTGAGGTGCTGGAACAGAACTTTCTCGACCTGGACTTGCCGAGCGGCCATTTTGATGGCGTGTTCGCCAACGCAGTGCTGTTCCATATCCCCAGTCAGGCACTCCCGCGCGTTCTCAGCCAGCTTCATTTCGCCTTGAAACCCGGCGGCGTGTTGTTTTGCTCAAACCCGCACGGCGACGGGCAGGAAGGCTGGAATGGTGACCGCTATGGCGCCTTCCACGATTGGCCGTCCTGGCGCAATTACGTCACAGCGGCCGGATTCGTGGCGCTGACTCACTACTATCGGCCGCCAGGCCTGCCGCGCGAGCAGCAGCCGTGGCTGGCAAGTGTGTGGCGCAAGGTGGTGCCCTGAAGACTGGGCGCTCCCCCGCTTACCTGCGGCCTGGATGGTTCTGGACGCGGTCGTAGCGGTTGCGCACACCGTCGCCGTCACGATCGCGGTCGTGACGGTTCTTGATGCCGTCGCGGTCGCGATCACCGTTGGGCCCGCGACGTTGCCAGTTCTGGGCGCCGTAGTGTCGACCATTGTCATAGCGCTGGTAGTAGGTGGGTGCGGGCGCGTAAAAGATGGGCGCGGGTGCGTAATAGGTGGGAACGGGCGCGTAGAACTGCCGGGGTTGCACGTACACAGGCGCCGGCTGCACATAGACGCCCGGGACCTGCACACCAATGGAGAAGTACACATCGCTGCGGGCATGCACCGACGAAGCCGCCGCGAAGGCGCTTATCGCGACCGCAACGACGGCGAGCGATTTGGTGGAAATGAGATGTTTCATGAAAACTCCTTGGGTTGGTATGAATCGCATCTTGCGCGTTCGTGCATGAACGCAAGCTGAACCGATTCAAGAAAGATATTGACCGGGAGCAGATCCGGCGCTGTCGACCCGGTCGTGATGACGCAAGCAGGCATGGAAAGTGGAATACAGGGGCGCCAGACAGGCGTTGTCTGACTTCTGGCTGATCCAGGCTACTGCGTGCCGTCGTTGAGCCGGCGCTTCCTGGATTCACGCATCAGAATCCGGACCAATATCAAGGCCGCCGCTGAACTCATCAAGGCCGGCGATGTCGCAAGAATTTGAGCCAAGCCATTGACCGCTTGCATGCTGACCTGCTGCGCGTAACTGGCCAAGGCAATGACATCACTGGCCTGTACATTCTGGACATCGTCGATGCCCACAGGGAAATCATTCGATGCGCCGCGAAACCGGATGCTGGCAAACACCCCATTGGCAACGGTGACCAACGAGAGAATCCCCAAGGGTTTCATCAAATGGGCGACCAGGCGGGTTTTTTCAACTGGAGGTGCCGTGGCGTACACACTGCCAACCAACTCTGAAAGCATGCGGCTTTTAACGTCCGATGGTGCTGACTCATAGACCTCACCGGAGAGGTTTTCAATCGTGATCGATAAGCCTTGGTCCTTGGCTTCCACCAACCTTGGGACTTCCTTTTCGATGTGAGCTTGCATTGGGATTCTCCTGTTCAATATTCTGCCATTCAGAAACTTGAGCTGCAGAGCATTCTGAGCTGAGCTTGTTTGTTGTATTTTGGGACCCTGTCGTGACGGCGGGGTTACCAAATGTAAAGCCTGGTTTTTCTTCTCTGCAGGATGGAACCATCGGCAACGAAGCACTTTTTTTTAATGGCCTGCCCACCCCTCGCCTATTGGTTCGGTGGAGCAGACGTGGAGGTATGAACGGTCGATTTGGTAGATCATTCCATCGCTGTCGATGGCTCAGATCACTCAGCTTTGGCTGCTTGCCCGCCAAACTGCCATACATGCGGTTACCGCACGAAAAACATTTCGACAAAAGTGGCCAATGGATAC
>JAABQI010000298.1 GCA_011391545.1 Rhodoferax sp. | reverse complement strand
TGCTCAAGTTCTGGTTTCACCTGACCAAGGAGGGCCAAAAGCAGCGCCTCAAGGCGCTCTCTAGCGACCCGCGCACCGCGTGGCGCGTGACCCAGTGGAACTGGGACCGCCTCAAAACCTATGACCAACTGCAGGACGTGGCACGGCATTTACTGCGCGTGACGAACACTGCTGCTGCGCCCTGGGTGGTGGTGGAAGGCACCGACGACCGCTACCGCTGCATGACGGTGGGCCAGGTGCTGCTGAAAGCCATGCAAAACAAGCTGGCGGCCAAGGAAGCGCCGCACACGCCCATGGCACCCATGGTGCGGGTGGACCTGGACGGCCGCAACGTGCTGTCTGCGCTCGACCTGACGCTGACGCTGGCCGACAAACCCTACAAGGACGAGCTGGCCAAATGGCAGGGGCGCCTGTCGGAACTGGTGCGTGACGAACGCTTCAAAAACCGCTCGCTGGTGTGCGCCTTCGAAGGCGCCGATGCGGCGGGCAAAGGCGGGGCCATACGGCGCATTGCGGCAGCGCTGGATGCGCGCCAGTACCAGGTGACCCCGGTGGCGGCGCCCACCGACGAAGAAAAAGCGCAGCCCCACCTGTGGCGCTTCTGGCGCAACTTGCCGCGCCATGGGCATGTCGCGATTTTTGACCGCACCTGGTATGGCCGCGTGCTGGTGGAACGGGTGGAAGGCTTTTGCTCCGAGGCCGACTGGCTGCGCGGCTACAGCGAGATCAACGACTTCGAGCACGAGCTGATCGACGCCGGCGTCATTGTGGTCAAGTTCTGGCTGCAAATCAGCCAGGCCGAGCAGCTCAAGCGTTTCAAGGAACGCGAACAGGTTGAGTTCAAGCGCTTCAAGATCACCCAGGAAGACTGGCGCAACCGCGAAAAATGGCACGACTACCAGCAAGCCATTTGCGACATGGTGGAGCGCACCAGCACCGGCGAGGCGCGCTGGACGCTGGTGGAAGCCAACGACAAGAATTTCGCCCGGGTCAAGATTTTGCGCACCCTGTGCGAGCGCCTGGAAGCGGCCTTGCAGGACAAGCCGGCACTGGCCAAGGCAGCCAGACAAAAGTCTGACAAAGTCAAGACCAAAAATTCCAATTCAGTCCGCAAGACCTAAGGTCCAGGTGCCAAAATCGGCGCATGAGCACCTCACCCTCCGCCCCGCAAGCCGCAACACCAGCGCCGCAAGCCCGCAACCCCTTGCACGGCATCACGCTGGAAGCCATGGTGACGGCATTGAGCGCCCACTATGGCTGGGCCGACCTGGGCGAGCGCATCCCGGTGCGCTGCTTTACGCACGACCCCAGCATCGCGTCGAGCCTGAAGTTTTTGCGCAAAACGCCCTGGGCGCGCGAGAAGGTCGAAGGGCTGTACCTGTTCATGCAGCGCGAACAGCGCAGGCAGCGCTGAATCGCAAGCGCCATCGGGCAGGCCCGGTATCATTGCCCGATGGCAATGGGTGACTTTTTTGGTTGCCGCACATGATCAGGCTGCCCGCCACGTGCCTCGTTCTTATTATTCCGGGAGTTCTCAAAATGAAACAACAACTGATGGTTTTTCCCGATATCTACAGCGAGCCTGCCGCCCGCTCCCAAGCCGATGTGGAAAAAGTCAGTGCTTTTGGCTGGGCTGCCAAAGCCAAGCTTTGGGACCGGCCCAAGGACGCAGACATTACCCTGGTATCTTCTCAGAAGCGGTTCGAACCCTTCTGGAACATCAAGGCAAGCCGTGAGATCAAGTTTGAGTTCAAAACGACCTACGCCATCAAGGCAGCAAACACCAACGCATTGACCACCACCGTGCTGGGCCAGACCCTGGACTTTCCGTCCAGCAAAGCCATGGTTTTGAGTGGCAGTGAGTATTGCGAAAAGAGGGTCGAGCTTTCGGAGTTTTTTCATGGGTTGAAAACGACCAGTCTCAACAAAACGCCAGCGGAATACGTGGCCAAATACAACTCGCAGGTTGCCGAAAACGAGGCAGATTTGGCACTGATTCCGCCTGAAGTAACAGCGGCCTTGATTGCGCAGGAAATCAGAAAACGCCTGATGGAACCGGTGGATGCCAGCAACATCATTTCAGACGAATTGGCGGTGCATGAGTTGACACTTTATTACCGCCCGGTTTACGCTTTTGAGTATGCTTGGCGAGACAAGCGCGGCGTGGTGGAAATTGATGCGCTGACAGGGAACGTGAATCGTGAGGGCAACATGCTGGCCAACCTGGCCAAGGGCATGATGACCAGAGAGAACCTGTTTGATGTGGGGGCTGAGTTGGCCAACGCGTTGATTCCGGGTGGCAGTGTGATCGTCAAGTTGGTCAACGTTGCAACAAAACCCACCGGCACCGATCCGCATTGATCCAAACGGATTCGAGCGGTAGGGAGCCAAAAAAGGGGATGGGCCAACTGCTGCGGCCTTCCGGTTTCGATGCGCCTGACGGCGCCGCGCTACGTCGTTCCTGTGCCTTTGCACGCAGTCTGGCCTGGGGGCGGGCTTTCTGACCACTTGCCGTCACACACAGAGAAACGGATTTTCTCGCGGCAAAGCAGACCCGAGAAACCCTTCGCGCATTCTGCCGCCACGCGTGCGTTGAGTGTCTCGTCAAGCGTTCGCGCAATTTGCTTGGGCGGCAGTGGGGTGTCCACCTTTACCGGCGGTGCCTCGAAAGCGGACTGCACTGGTGTCACCGGCAACGATTCAGGCGTCTTCTTTTCGGCGGGTTTCTTTTTGACGACGGCTAATTTTGCTGGAGGCACTTCTGCTTTTGGTTGGTCAGCAGGTGGCGTTACCGGCACAGCGACAGGCACTGGCGCTGGTTCCTCCGTGGGGGCTGCCGAGGCAGCCGCTTGCGGTGCGGGTGAAGGTGCGACTTGCACGACTGGCGCTTGTGATGGTGTTGTGGCGACAAGGTCTGGGTCCGTTGCCTTGTCCTTGGACACAAACCAATAAGCGCCGCCGGCAAGCAGCGCGGCAACGAGCACGCCGCTAACAAGCAAATTCGGAGTCGATTTAGCCCCGGTTCCATTTGCACTGGAAGCGGAGCCCTTCTCTTCTCTTGCAGGCACGGGCGATGACACTGGCGCTGATTTTGGCGCTGGCTCGGATTCAGGTACTGGTTCAGGTACTGGTTCAGGTTGCGACTCGGGTGCTACTTCGGGTGCTGGTTCGAACACTGTTTCGGGCACGGGCACGGGAACGGGTATTGATGCTGGTGCGAGTGGTGGTTCGGGTGCTGTCGCCAACAGCGCTTGGGCGGGCGGCACCGGTAGCATGGCCTCGCCGGCCGTGGCTTGCGGCGCAGGGGCTTCCATTTTTTGCCCGCATGCGGTACAAAATTTGGAACTTCTTGACAGCGCGTGGCACGACGGACAGGGATGATAAGACGCGAAGTTTTCGCCGCAATGAACGCAAAATTTAGCTTGATCGCGGTTTTCTTTTTGGCAGACTGGGCAACTGATGCTCATATTGACTTTCTGATAATTTCACGCGGGTGAGTCTGATTGTCATGAAGCCAGTGTTGACGCTCCATCCTCTGCAACCGTTCGTTACTTCAGTTTTTGGCCGCAGCCGCCGCAGAACACATCCTCTGAAGTAATCGCGTTGTTGCACGCGGGACAGACGGCAGCGTCAACCACCGGCGTCGCAGCAGGGGTCAAAATTGGCGCTGCAGTGGCGGCATCTTTCGCCCGCTGCGCGGCTGCGGCAACTTGCTGACGGGCTTGGTCAGCGCGTGCCTTGATGTCTTGCATCCGGCGATCCATGACCTTTTCGTCTTCCTCGAGCGACAAACCGGAAGACACTTCGCGGTAAATGATGGACAGGCCCTTGAGACCAATCAAAAGACCAGGGTTCGCGCCGACCAACAGCAAGATGGCGCCACCAAATCCCATGGCGTAGGCGTAGCCCGATCCGCCTCCGCCGCCGCCCGTGAACATGCCAAAAACGCTGTCGAAACCGCCACTCGATGCGCCAAGCACCCCAGCCGACAGCGAAGTCACAACGGCAGTGCCGATTCCCAGAATACTCCAGACAAAACCAACCGTCACAAGAATCAGCAGACCCATCAGGAGCATCATGATGATCGAGTTGAGCAGCCGCTTCCTGGCGACGGCTTGCAGCATCAACAAGGTGTGCTTCACGCTGGCGCCGTTCCAGATCGCTGGTGCCGCCAAGGGAATTGCGATGTAGAACAAGGCAAAAATGACCAATCCGGTCGCGATGGCGCCCAGCGGAAACACCACGGCATACAGCACAGGCCCAAGGCCTGGAATCTTGCAGATGAACAGAACAAAAGTCAGTACGACCAGCAAGGCAAAAAACAGCAAGAACTCGATGAAAAGAACTGCCAGCAAGCGGTGGCATGTGAACGCAGAGGCCAGGATCGAATCCATGATGCCGCGCTGTGCTCGGCCCCAGAGGGTGTCGGACAACATGATTCCGGTTGCATTGACACCAACGATCAAAATCGATGTCACCAACAAAAACATGATCAAACCTGAAAAGGCGCCAAGACCACCCGACTGGCTTGACAGGTAAGAGGTCAGGGCGCCAAAGATTGCCAGAGAGAAAACTGACACAATCCAGGTCCCGCTCAGGAGGAGGAATGCAGGCCAGTTGGAAGCAGCATCAACGGCCTCCAGCAAAGAGGCCGAGCTACCCAGTTTCTGTTTGAGGCCGTGCGCGGACGCACCTGAAGTCGATGTTGACATTGACACTCCCTGAGAATGTTTTGGCTGACAAAAATATCCGCCAATTTTTTGTTCGCAAAATGTAACACATGCTTACACCCTGGCCAGCCGCCTGCAGGCGTGACACTCTCGAATCTGGAGGAGCGAGCAAAAAGTCAACAGCGATTTCTCTGACCTGTTGACTGTGCGAATGACTTCTGCTGTGTTGAATCTCTATTTCGAGGCCATCCAGCCATCGCTGCCTTTCACAAAACGAATGGGTACGATTCCTTTATTGGTGCTGCCCATCTGTGTGACTTCCATCTCGACATCACATTTGTAAGCGTTTTCGCCATCCTCTTTGCAGCCGATTTTCTTGACGCTCTTGATTTCAGGCAGCAGACCTTTCATCATGCCCGCGGCTTGTTTGCCGCCCATTTGCTCCATGGCCTTTGCGTCCGCCACGATTTGCTTTTCAAAGGCCGTCTTGATGTCACCCTCGGACGGCGCACCGCCGCAAGCCGCAAGCACAAGCAAAGCGCCAGCCGTGAAAATAATTTGAAATGGTTTGGTTGTAAATTGCATAAGTGACTCCCTTGATGACACGATTGAAGTGATACGTTGTTGATCAACGTCCATACCGTTGACTCGCCATGCGGGAGAATTGAAGTCAATTAAAAGAGCGCAAGCAGCGACATGCTTGACACCCATGTGTCTGACACCAGCCCCCCTGAACGGATACTGAGATCCGCTTCCAATGCCTTGTTTTCGGTGCGGCGATTCTGACACAGCAATCTTTTGCAACCGGAGCCGGCCGCGAGGTGGCGCGGGTCATGCGTTGGCTTCTCACTTGTCCTGTGTTCGGGCGCACACAGACATCGTCTCGGGCCCTGACTAGTATTCGGCCACATGTTGAAAAGCATGGTGTCAATGCAAGCCTGCATCTGACCGTCGTCGATACAACCATTCACCTATCAAAGGACTCCCAAATGTCAAAACGCGCCGAATACATTGAAAAGATGGAAACCCAACTTGACAATTTGAACAAGAAAATGCTCGGACTTGAGACCTCTGCACAAGAAGCGAAAGAGGAAGCCAGGCAAAACTACAAGGACGAAGTGACCCAACTGCGTCAAAAGTCCAAGGTCGCCGCCGCCAAACTCGACGAGATGAAAGCTGCCAGCGTTGACTCGTGGGAACACATGGTCACTGACATGGAAAAAATGCACGATGCCTTCACGCATTCCTTCTTCGCCATGTTTCAAATACCAGGCGCCAGCGAGCCCGCGCCCAAGTCTGCCAAAGCAGACACGCCAAGCGCTCACAAAAAATCTGTTTGACCACCAAGGAAAACCCATGAAATCAAAACTCTTCACCACCTCATTGTTGGCCTCTGCCCTCTTCATGGGCCTCGGCCTTGCCCCGGTCATGGCGCAAGGCACCAGCACGCCGGCCATTGACCGAACGCAGCAAACCATCAGCGCCCGCATTCAGCAAGGCATGGCGTCCGGTCACATCACGCCCTCCGAGGCAAGGGAACTCCTTCGACGTGATCGCGAGATTGACCTGCGCGAAAGCCGTTTCAAGGCCAATGGCACGGCCACCCCCCAGGAGCGCCAGCAGTTGCGCTCTGACCTGGACGCTCTCGGCGCTGAAGTTGAGCGCATGATGGCGAACCGCGACTATGTTCAGCCCCCCGGCAACCCCACCGTCACGACACAGGGCATTGACAACCGCCAGCTCAACATCAGCGCGCGCATTGATGCGGGCGTGCGTTCTGGCCGCATCACCCAGCGCGAAGCGCGCAGGCTGCACAACCGGGAACGCGCCATTGCCCGCCACGAAGCCGCATACAAGCGCGACGGTGTCGTGACCCAGCAAGAACGCCGTCAACTGCGCAATGAACTGGCCGGATTGAGTACCGATCTGGACCGGATGATGCGCAACAATCAAAACTACCTGCGTTGATCACGCGCCGGCACAGGCCACCCTTACCAGGGCAGGCGTGTGCCGTCGTAGGCCAAAAACGAGCCCGTGTCTGCGGGTGTCAACTGCGCCAACACGCCCAGCATGTCACGCGCCGCATCCATTGCGGCGCGGCCAATTTGCGCACCCTTGAACGGCTTGGACAAACCGGTGTTCACCGTGCCCGGGTGCAGGCTGACCAGCACGGCCTGCGGGTTGCCGCGTTTGACCTCAATGGCTGCGGTTTTCAGCAGCATGTTGAGCGCCGCCTTGGAAGCACGGTAGCTGTACCAGCCGCCCAGGCGGTTGTCTTCGATGCTGCCGACCTTGGCTGAAATGACGGCCAGCACGCCGCGCTGGCCATCGATCAGCGGGCTGAAGTGGCGCAGCACCAGCGCCGGGCCAAAGGTGTTGATGCGAAACGTGGCTTCGAGCTGGGCGTAGCTGAGGTCAGCCAGTTTTTTCTCTGGCATGAATTCAGCGTTGTGCAGCAGGCCCGCAGCGTTGATGATCAGGTGAAATTTGCCGCTTGCGCGCAACGCCTCGGCAGCAAGTGCAATGCTGGTTTCGTCGTCAAAATCAACTGGCGGTTCCGAATGGCGGTGCAATCCCACCACCCCGGCGCAGCGTGGATCGGCCTGCAGCGCTTGCACAAAGGCCTGGCCTATGCCGCCGCTGGCGCCGATGACCAGGGCGCGGAAACCATCAGGGAATGAATTCATGGGCGCTAGTCTGTCACAGATCGCGGCGATTTATCATTCGGCATGCACAACACTCCAACCGAACCGGCATCCAAGTCCACGAGCCGCCAATTCTGGCTGATCCTGACCCTTATTCTGGCGTTGATCGGCTGGTGGGTGTACGTCACGCCGCGTGAAGAGCCAGAGGTATCGGGCGCGGCTACAACCGCCCCGTTACCCGAAGGCAGCGAAGTGGCGGTGTTTGCCGGCGGCTGTTTCTGGTGCACCGAGGCCGACTTTGACAAGGTGCCGGGGGTGCTGGCCACGACCTCGGGCTACACCGGCGGCAAGACCGCCAACCCGACTTATGCCGAGGTTTCCAGCCACACCACAGGCCACGCCGAGGCCGTGCAGATTATCTTTGACCCCAGCCGGGTGAGCTACCGGCAACTGGTGGACCATTTCTGGCGCACCATCGACCCCACTGTCAAAGACCGCCAATTCTGCGACATTGGCACGCCCTACCGCACAGTGATTTTTGCCACCAGTGCCGAACAACTCGAAACAGCCCAGGCATCCCTGGCAGAGCTGGAAAAAATCAAGCCTTTTGCCGAGCCGATCGTCACGCAACTGCTGATGGCTGGCGACTTTTACCCAGCCGAGGCCGAGCACCAGAACTACCAGCAGACCAACCCGGTGCGATACGACTTTTATCGCAAGGGTTGTGGCCGCGATGCGCGCCTGGCACAACTGTGGGGCGAGCAGGCCAAGCCTTAGAGCAAGGCGCCGCGCGCGGCGATCGGCCAGATCGCCTCGACGTGGTCGCCGCGGATACACACCAATTCGTCGTAGAGGTTGACCGTGGGGTCGCAATGCCCCGGCACCAGCATCAGTGCGTCACCCAGGGCCAGCGGCGAATCCGCCGGGACCTCCAGCACGCCATGGTCGTCGGCGGCCTTCACGTACCTGAGCTCGGGGCGCTGCCAGACCGTGGGCATGCCTGAATCAACACTAGACGCCTTCAGGCCCGCATCGAGGACCGCCCGTGTGGGCTGGGTGCGGCTCAGCACGGCGCTGCGCACAAACAGCGCATGTTCGAAGGACACGTCCTGGGCTCCCGGCTGGTTGTCGCCATAGTCGCGGTCCATGAAGATGTAGGAGCCGGCCTGAATCTCGTTGAAGACGCCGGAGTCGCGCTCCAGCAGGAAGGTGCCAGTGCCCGCGCCGGTGATGCGTTCGACCTGCAGGCCGTCGGCCTCGATCAGTGAGCGGCTGAGCCGGGCGGCATCACACGCCTGCGCAATCGCCTGCTCCCGCTCCAGCGCTGTGCGCCGGTGCTGCGCCGGACCGTGGTAACACTGCAGGCCGGCAAAGCGCAAGGGCGGCCGGTCGGCAATCAGGCGCGCCAGGCGGGCGGCGGCCGCGCCGGGTGTGACGCCACAGCGGTGTCCGCCCACATCGATTTCGACATAGACATCAATGGATGCGCCCTGACTGCGCGCCACGTCGGCCAGCGCCAGCACCTGCAGCGGGTCGTCCACCAGCACCCCCATGCGCGCGCGCCGGGCCAGATCGGCCAGGTGCAGCAACTTGGTTGTGCCGACCACCTGATTGGTGACCAGCACGTCGTTGATGCCGGCCTCGACAAACACCGCGGCTTCGCTGACTTTTTGACAGCAAATGCCAATGGCACCCAGCGCAATCTGACGGCGCGCAATCTCAGGGCATTTATGGCTCTTGGCATGGGCGCGCAAGCGCACCGGATGGCTCTTGAGCGCATCCATCATGCGCTGCAGGTTGCGCTCGAAGGCATCGAGGTCGAGCACCAGCGCGGGCGTGTCGATGGCGCTGACAGGATCGGCGGGGTGGGCGGCTTTCCAGGGCAGCATCACACGCAGCGCCCGCCGTCCACCTCGATGCACACGCCGCTGATGAAGGCCGCTTCGTCGCTGGCCAGGTAGAGCGCGGCATTGGCAACATCAAGCGCGGTGGAGAACCGACCCAGCGGGATCGTGGCGCGGAATTTGGCCAGGCGGTCATCGGTCAGCGGGCCACCGGCAAATTCAGCCGACAGCCCGGTCTCGGGGTTGAACACCGGGTTGACGCAGTTGACGCGGATGTTGTCCGGGCCGAGTTCGGCCGCCAGCGACTTGGAGGTGGTGATCACCGCGCCCTTGGAGCCGTTGTACCAAGTCAACCCGGGGCGCGGGCGCACTCCCGCCGTGGACGCAATGTTGATGAAGCTGCCACCGCCTTGCGCGCGAAACACCGGCGTGGCGTGGACGGTGGCCAGGTACACGCTCTTGACGTTGACGGCATAACACTTGTCGAACTCGTCCTCGGGAACCTCCAGCGCCGGCCGGTTGCGGTGCGTCCAGCCAGCATTGTTCACCATCACGTCGAGCCGGCCATAACGCTGCACAGCAGCCGCCACCAGGGCCTTGACCTGGTCCGAGTTCGTCACATCGGCCGCCACAAAAGAGGCCGTGCCGCCCGCATTGACGATCTCCTGCACCACGGCTTCGCCCAACGATGCGTCGATGTCGTTGACGATCACTTTCGCCCCTTCGGCGGCCAACCGCAGCGCAATGCCCTTGCCGATTCCCTGCCCCGAGCCGGTGACGATGATGGATTTGTCTTGAACCCGCATGTGAGATGCCCCTTGAATGAATTTCGAAAAGACCCTGGCTCTTTATGCCAGCGGTCAGCCGTGTTTGATGGCCACCGTCTTGAGGGTGGTGAAGCCCTGCAGCGCTTCAAAGCCTTTTTCGCGGCCATAACCTGACGATTTGACACCGCCGAACGGCAGCTCGACACCGCCGCCGGCGCCATAGTTGTTGATGAAGACCTGGCCACTGCGCAGGCGCCGCGCCATGCGGAACTGGCGCGCGCCATCCAACGTCCAGACCCCCGCCACCAACCCGAACTGCGTGGCGTTGGCCAACTCCACGGCATGGTCTTCGTCGCGGAAGGCCATGGCGCACAGCACCGGGCCAAAGATTTCCTGCTGCGCCAGCCGGTGCATCACCGGAACGTCCCGCAGCAAGGTCGGAGCCTGGTAAAAGCCGGATTCGGGTGCCTCGTCGACCACGCTGCCCTGGGCCACCAGGGTGATGTGGTCGGCCTGGGCTTCGCTTAAAAAGTCCCACACGCGCTGTTGCTGGCTTTGGCGGATCAGCGGACCCAGGTCGAGGTCCATGCTGGCCGGGCCGGCGCGCAGTTGCTCGAATGCCGCACCCAGGCGCTCCAGCAACGGCTCGTAAATGGCGTGATCCACCAGCAGGCGAGAACCGGCTGAGCAGGTTTGCCCGGCGTTTTGCACAATGGCATTGATGATGGCCGGCAAGGCAGCATCCAGATCAGCGTCGGCAAACACGATTTGCGGGCTCTTGCCGCCCAGCTCCAGCGTCACCGGGCAATGCCGCTGAGCCGCCACCTGCTGGATCAAAGTGCCGACCGAGGGGCTGCCGGTAAAGCTGATGTGGTCGATGCCGGGGTGGCGCGCCAGCGCATCGCCCACCTCGTGGCCATAGCCGGTGACGATGTTCAGCGCCCCGGCCGGAAAACCCACCTCAGTGGCCATTTGCGCGACGCGGATCAGCGACAGACAAGCATCTTCGGCTGGTTTGACCACACAGACATTGCCGGCCGCCAGCGCGCCGCCGATGCTGCGGCCAAAAATCTGCATCGGGTAATTCCACGGGATGATGTGCCCGGTGACGCCGTGCGGTTCGCGCCAGGTCAGCACGCTGTAGCCGTCCAGGTAGGGAATGGTGTCGCCATGCAGCTTGTCGCAGGCACCGGCATAAAACTCGAAGTAGCGCGCCAGCGCCACCGCATCGGCGCGGGCCTGGCGCGTGGGTTTGCCGCAGTCACGCTGCTCAAGGGCAGTCAGCTCGTCCACACCCTGGGCCACGCGCGCAGACAAGCGCATCAACAAACGACCGCGCTCCGCCGCCGGGGTCTTGCCCCAGACAGTGTCAAAACACTGGCGCGCGGCGCGCACGGCGTCGTCAATGTCTTTGGCGTTGCTGCGCTGAATCTGGTCAAACACCTGGCCGTCGGAGGGGTCCAG
>JAABQI010000297.1 GCA_011391545.1 Rhodoferax sp. | reverse complement strand
GAATCTGACCTGGCTAATGGCACCTATGCCAGCCGCCAATGGGGTGGCAGCCCGGGCGATGCGGCGCACCATGCTGCCGGCCAACCCGACCCGGCCAAAATCCGCACCCGCTTTCCGCCCGAACCCAATGGCTACCTGCACGTTGGCCACGCCAAAAGCATCTGCCTGAACTTTGGCCTGGCGCGCGACTATGGCGGCGTGTGCCACCTGCGCTTTGACGACACCAACCCCGAAAAAGAAGACACCGAGTACGTCAACAGCATCATCGACTCGGTGAAATGGCTCGGCTTTGAATGGAACGGCGCCCCCGATGCCGCGCCCTACCAGGCCAGCGACTACTTCGACTTCATGTACCGCGCCGCCGAGTATTTGATCGAAGCCGGCCACGCCTATGTGGACGAGCAAACGGCCGAGCAAATGCGCGTGAACCGGGGCGACTTTGGCAAGCCCGGCATCGACAGCCCTTACCGCAACCACACGGCCGCTGAAAACCTGACCCGCTTTCGCCAAATGCGCGACGGCCTGTACCCCGACGGTGCCATGGTGCTGCGCGCCAAAATCGACATGGCCAGCCCCAACATCAACATGCGCGACCCGGCCATCTACCGCATCCGCCGCGCCACACACCACAACACCGGCGACAAATGGTGCATCTACCCGATGTACACCTATGCGCACCCGATCGAGGACGCGTTGGAGCAGATCACCCACAGCATCTGCACGCTCGAATTCGAGGACCAGCGCCCGTTTTACGACTGGCTGATGGAGCGGCTGATCGAAGGCGGCCTGCTGGCCAGCCCGCCGCCGCACCAGTACGAGTTTGCCCGCCTGAACCTCACCTACGTCATCACCAGCAAACGCAAGCTGGCCCAACTGGTGTACGACCACAAAGTCAACGGCTGGGACGACCCGCGCATGCCCACCATCGTCGGCCTGCGCCGCCGCGGCTACACGCCTGCAGCGTTGCAACTGTTTGCCGAGCGCATCGGCGTGACCAAGAGCGACAGCTGGATCGACTATTCCACCCTGGAAGGCTGCCTGCGCGAAGACCTGGAACTCAAGGCGCATCGCGGCATGGCCGTGCTGAACCCGGTCAAGCTGGTGCTGACCAACTGGGACGAGGTGATGGGCGTCGGCCATTTGGAGCCCTGCACCCAGCCTGCCCTGCCGCATCCGCCGGAGGGCACCGAGCCACCACCCGCACGCCACTTCAGCATCGGCAAAGAGGTGTGGATCGACCGAGAAGATTTTGAAGAAGTGCCGCCCAAGGGCTACAAACGCCTGTTCCCCGGCAACAAGGTGCGCCTGAAAGGTGGCTACGTGATCGAATGCACCGGCTGCACCAAAGACGCGAACGGACAGATCACCGAAGTGCTGGCCACCGTGGTGCCCGACACCAAAAGCGGCACGCCCGGCAGCGAAACCGTCAAGGTCAAAGCCGCCATCACCTGGGTCAGCGTGGCCGACGGTGTGAATGCCGAAGTGCGCCTGTACGACCGCCTCTTTCTGGACGCCCAGCCCGATGCAGGCGGCAAAGACTTCATCGAAAGCCTGAATCCGAACAGCCTGAAGGTCATCACGGCAAAGGTCGAACCGTCGCTGGCGAACGCCCTGCCCGGCCAGAACTTCCAGTTCGAGCGGCATGGCTACTTTGTGGCGGATCGGGTGGACCATGTCACTGATTCCAAGCCGGTGTTCAATCTGGCGGTGGGGTTGAAGGATAGTTGGGGGAAGTAATGCCCCGCCCCCAAACCATCCAAATCTACCTCCCTGCCGGTGACCCGCGCGGCATGCGGGTCGCCGAGATCACGACGCGCATTGTTCGTGTCATCGAAGTGCCGCGCAGCCAGCTGACCGACTTCTTGAAGTTGCCAGAGGCACAGCAGGTGGGCGTATATTTTTTGATCGGCGAACTGTCCGAGGCCGGATTGCCGCGCGTGTACATCGGCCAGTCCGGAAACGTCGGCACCCGACTGGTGCACCACAACCAGAACAAAGACTTCTGGAACCGGGCGCTGGTGGTCATCTCGCTCACCAACAGCATGACGCAAACGCATGCGCTGTTTCTGGAGTGGTTTGCCATTCAACAGGCCACCCAGGCCGGGCGCTACAGCCTGGAAAACGGCAACACCGGCTCACAACCCTACACCCCCGCACCGCTGCAAGCGGACTGCCACGAGATTTTCGAGACCGCTGCAACCCTTGTCGCCACGCTGGGCCAGCCGATTTTTGAGCCGTTGACCGACTCGGCGCAGCAGGCGGATGGCAAGACACAGGCACCAGAGCTGTTTTACTGCAAAGGGCCGCAGGCCAACGGCGTGGGTGAATACACCTCCGAGGGCTTCGTGGTGCACAAAGGCTCGACCGCTCGCATTGGCAATGTGGCGTCCATTCAAGGCACCTCGCAAGAGCGCTTTCGCCAGCAACTGGTCACGGATGGCGTTCTAATACAGGACGGCGACACCTATGTTTTCACGCGTGACCACCTTTTCACCAGCCACAGCATGGCCGCCAGTGCGGTGATGGGCCGGTCTGCCAACGGCTGGATCGAGTGGAAGACAGCCAACGGCAAGACGCTGGACGAGGTGAAACGGCAGATAGTATCCTTGGCTGAGTAGCTTCACTACTTTTTTTGATGGCTAATTGCGCTTACCGAACGAGGGCTAGAGGCTTATTTCATGATGCAAACCCAACCCATCCTACACTTCTGGTTCGAAGAGCTAGCCGCCAAGCAGCACTTCGTCAAAGATGCCGCGTTGGACGAAACCATTCGCGCGCGCTTCGGCGATATGCTGGAAGCGGCGGCGCGGTGTGAGCTGTTTGCCTGGCGCGCAACGGCTGAGGGGCGGCTGGCGGAGATCATCGTGCTGGACCAGTTCTCGCGCAATGTCTACCGCGACACACCCCGCGCCTTTGCACAGGACGCACTGGCGCTGGTGTTGGCGCAAGAGTTGGTGGCCAGCGGGCAGGACCGCAGCCTGCCTGAAGCCCAGCGCGTGTTTGCCTACATGCCCTACATGCACAGCGAGTCTGCGCTGGTTCATGCGCAGGCTACTGAGCTGTTTTCGCAGCCGGGCATGGAGAACACCCTGAACTTTGAGCTGCGCCACAAGGCCATCATCGACCGCTTTGGCCGCTACCCCCACCGCAACGCGATTCTGGGGCGCACCTCCAGCGCGGAAGAACTGGCGTTTCTGAGCGAGCCGGGCTCTTCGTTCTAGGTCTTTGTCTTGCGTTTGCTATTTTTGCCATAGCTGTTTTCGCAAATTTCACGTGGGCTAAAAGCCAATTTGGCCAAAAAACTCCAGCCAGTATTCCAGACTTTTTCGTCAAACATGTTTGACATTTTTTGTCGCAGTGCTCTACTGCCCGCATGACTCTGCAAGACCTCGCGCCCCCTCCGCACAACCCTTCGGCAATTAGGAGAATCCCCCATGTTCCGACAAATCTTCGTCAACCTGCCCATCAAGGACATGGCCCGTTCACAGTCCTTCTTCAAGGCCTTGGGTCTCACGTTTAACCAGCGCTTCACCAACGAGAAAGGCGCCTGCCTGGAGATTGGCGAGAATTTCTACGCCATGCTGCTGGTGGAGCCCTTCTTTCAGAGCTTCACCAAGAAGCCGGTCAGCGACGCCCTCGAGGCCACCGAAGTCATTCTGGCGCTGTCGGTTGACAGCCGTGCCGAGGCTGAAGAAGTGGTGCGCAAGGCTGTGACCGCCGGTGCCACCACGCCAAGTGAGCCGCAGGACCACGGTTTCATGTACCAGCACGGCTTTGCCGACCTGGACGGCCACCAGTGGGAGGTGTTCTGGATGGACGAGGCAGCGGCGCCCGCGCAGATGTAAGTGCCAATCTCCCTCTGCCGCTTGCGGGCAGAGGGCCGGGGCGAGGGTCACACAAGGACCCCATCAGCGACGACCGGCCGCTCCAGATCTTCACTGCTTGACAGGCCTCACCGGGCACGAAATCGCACGCGCCTACCTGGTGAGCTGTGCGGCGTTGCAGGTAAGCGTGCGCAGGCCATTGCTTGGTTTTGATCAGACGCCTTGACATCACCAAGGGATGCCCCAATGATGAAGTCATTGAGGTCGATCGTGAACCACCATGATGCAAGGAGTTGCCAGAGATGCAAATGCAACGGCCAGAAATTCCAGATGAAATCACCGTTTTCATTGTTGAAGGCACGCATCGGCTTGCCACGATCGCCATCAACGATTACGGCTTTTTGCAGTCAGCCAAGATGGCCCAAACCTATCTGGAGCGGGCGATTCGGGTGCTTGACTTGAATCGACATCGCGATCGAGCTTTCATGACGGAAGTGAGCACCCTGAAGTCAGCCGCCAGCAACATCATGGAGGAATATGCGCAATTTGAAAAATTCTGTGACGACTGTGAGCGCTTTGACCGGCTGGTCACCCAGAATTGGATCGAGTGGATTTCCAAGTGGGCGGTTCAAGCAAAATCGAGAAGCTATCTCAAAACCATGGGCTATTTGCTGTCGTACAAGATCCGCACTTTTCATTCAAGGGTGTGTTTGCTTTTGACAGGAACATAGTGTTCCGCCGCCACCTTGTGCACCCCAGCGTCGACAACCGCATGGGCTCCTCCAGGTCCAGCGCTCGGTCAATCGCCGCCCGCAGCCGACACAGGTCAAATGCCCCGCCACGTGCCGGGCGCCAGGCCATCCAGGGAGTAAGGCCCAATGGCAGCCCGAATCAGCCGCAGCGTCGGATAACCCACCGCTGCGGTCATGCGGCGCACCTGGCGGTTGCGCCCCTCCGAAATCACCAATTCCAACCAGCTGGTGGGAATGGACTGGCGAACGCGCACCGGTGGGTCGCGCGGCCAGAGCGGCTCGGGCTGCGCTATCAAGCTGGCGCGGGCTGGCCGGGTGGGGCCATCGTTCAATTGAACTCCCTGGCGCAAGGACTGCAATGCGGCTTCATCCGGCACACCTTCAACCTGCACCCAGTAGGTCTTTTCCATCTTGTGGCGCGGGTGGCTGATGCGTGCTTGCAGCTTGCCGTCGTTGGTGAGCAGCAGCAGGCCTTCACTGTCCGCGTCGAGCCTTCCAGCCACGTACACGCCGGGGATGTCGATGAAGTCCTTGAGCCCGCGCCAACGCCCCTCGGCGGTGAACTGGCTCAACACACCATAAGGTTTGTTGAAGCAAATCAAACGGGTGGGTGGAACACTCATGGCTGGCACACAAAATCCAGCCCCGCACACACCGCCGCCACTTGCGCTGCTATACATTGCTCTGGCGTGGCGCGGGGGCTGTCGGGGTAAACCTCGGTGGTGGTGGTGTAGCGCGCGCCGGTGATGCCGGCGCACAGGCCCAGGCCCTTCACGGCGTAGTGGATGACGCCATGCGCCACCAACGGTGAGCCGATGATGCCGCCCCGTTCATCCGCCGGGGCGATGTGTGTGACGCGCGCCACCGCCTCGATCATGGCCTGCTGGAACGCGGGCTGGGGGTTGGCCAGGTCGTCCACCAAGTAGAAGCCGTCGGGAATGGTGCAAGGCTCAAAGGGCTTACCATCGCGCGCGGCCACAGCCGGGCGGTATTCGGAATCATCCGTGTCGGTGGTTTCGTGCAGGTCGATGTGGGCCACAAACTGCCCGCGCAGCGGCGCCACCAGCCTCATTAACGCGGCGGACTCCTGCGCCGGGCTGGCCTCAAAAAACGACCGATTGGGGTCGAAGGCGTCATAGTTCCAGCGCTGGATGCGTTCATACGCCCAAGGGCTCACGCATGGCGCCACCAGCAGGTTCAGCCGGCCGGCATAAGTTAAAGCATGTTCATCCACAAAACGCAGCGCCCCGTGCACGCCACTGGTCTCGTAGCCATGCACGCCACCAGTGATCAGCGCTGTGGGCAGTTCGGGGCGCCAGTTTCGGCTGCGAATGGCCTGCATGGGAAAGCGCTCGTCCGCATAGGCCACCTCGCCGTAGCTTGATACGTCAAATCGCTCGCCCAAGCGCTCGATGCTGCTGAGCACATCGTCGACATAACTGCGCTGGCGCACCTGGCGCGCGCGCCATTGGGCCAGCTCTGCCGGCCCCCAGGCAAGGCCAGCGGTACCGATGGGGTAAAAATGTGAATCGCTCATGGGAAGTTTGCCGGGTTGAAAGCTGTTTGAACGTGACAGGGTGATTATCTCGGGGGTGCAGGCTGAGCGGCCTGCAAGGCCTTTTCGGAGAACAAGTATTGACCGACTGGTAACCTTGATTGATCATCCTTTTACCAACACGTCTGAAAAAAACAATGTTATTCACCCCCCTCAAAGTCGGCGCACTCACCCTTCCCAATCGCATTCTGCTGGCGCCGCTGACCCGCACCCGCGCCGACGCGGGCCACATGCCCAATGCCTTGATGGCCGAGTACTACAGCCAGCGCGCCACGGGCGGCCTGTTGATCACCGAGTGCACCATGGTCGCGCCCGGCACCTCCGCCTTTGTCAACGAACCCGGCATTTACTCGGACGCGCAAATCGCCGCCTGGAAAAAAGTGACCGACGCTGTGCACGCCAAAGGCGGGCGCATTTACATGCAGATCTGGCACGCAGGCCGCGCCGCCCACCCGGACATGAACGACGGTGTGCCGACGGTTTCTTCCTGCGCCACTGCCATTGAAGGTGAGATCGACACCCCCAAGGGCAAGGCACCCCACGCCGTGCCGCGCGCGCTCACCGCAGAAGAAATGCCCGCCATCGTGGCCGCCTACGCACAGGGCGCCAAAAACGCCATGACTGCCGGCTTTGACGGCGTCGAAGTGCACGGTGCCAACGGTTACCTGATCGACCAGTTCCTGCGCGACACCCCGAACCAGCGCACTGATTCTTATGGCGGCTCGCTAGAAAACCGCGCACGCTTGTTGTTTGAGGTGCTGACCGCCGTCACCGCTGCCGTTGGCGCTGACAAAGTGGGCCTGCGCCTGTCGCCACTGAACAGCTACAACAGCATGAAAGACAGCGACCCGATGGCCTTGATCAGCTTCTTGTGCGAGAAGCTCAACGCCTTCAACCTGGCTTATCTGCACGTCATGCGCGCCGACTTCTTCGGTGTGCAAAAAGCCGATGTGCTGACACCGGCGCGCGAGAAATACAAGGGCGTGCTGATCGGCAACATGGGCTACACCGCCGAAGAAGCCGAGGCCGCCATTGCTGCGGGCCAACTCGACGCGGTGGCCTTTGGCACCGCCTTCCTGGCCAACCCTGACCTGCCGGCACGCATCAAGGCCAAAGCGGCGCTGAATGCGCCCGATGCCTCCACCTTCTATACCCCGGGTGCCAAGGGCTACACCGACTACCCGACGCTGTAACATCACCCGGTCCCTGCTCACCGGAGAACCTTGAAACCATGAAAGCAAGCTGGAACAACATCGTCGTTGCCGAAAGTGACGACACCGTGCTGGTGGAGGGCAACTACTACTTTCCCGAGAGCGCTCTGAAAAAAGAGTACGTCACCTTCAGCAACCACAAAACCAGTTGCGCCTGGAAGGGCCAGGCCAGCTACTACTCGCTGCTGATCAACGGCGAGATGCTGACCGATGCCGTGTGGTACTACCCCGACCCGAAGCCCGAGGCTGACATGGTGCGCGGGCGTGTCGCGTTCGGCAATGCCATCAAGGTGGCATGACGGCGCTCACCCTAAGCCTTGTCAACACCAACGTGTACAGCGTGCACCTGGCTGACGGATCACACGTTGGCAATCTCAAGCGCATTGGCGCGCTCTGGAAATTCAAGGCTGTGGGCCATGACGCCACCGGTGGCGTCGAGCCCGGTGGCGGGCCGCTCACCCACTTGCACAACACGGTGCTTTCCGAGCCCGATGTGCGGGAACTCAATGCCAGGCTGGGCGGGAGTGTGGCATGAGTGAAATTTTTCCCATCCGGTATGTCGAACCGGTGTTCAGACCGCCAAGCGAAGCCGAGTCGCTGATCCTGCCGGTCACCAACGGCTGTTCGTGGAACCAGTGCACCTATTGCGAGATGTACACCGCGCCGCAAAAAAAGTTTGGCGTTCGCGACGAGCAGGAGACCCTGGACGCCATCCGTAATTGTGGCGAACAGTTCGCAAACCAGGTGCAGCGGGTCTTTATTGGCGACGGTGATGCCATGGTGCTGTCGACCCGGCGGCTGATGACGCTGCTGACCGCCATCAAAACCCACCTGCCCAAGGTGCGACGCATTTCCAGCTACTGCCTGCCGCGAAACCTGCGCCACAAGACCGTGCAGGAACTCCAAGACCTGCGCGCAGCGGGGCTGTCGCTGGTGTATGTGGGCGCGGAGTCTGGCGACGATGACGTGCTGCACCACGTCAACAAGGGCGAAACCTTCGAGACCACCCGGGACGCCTTGGACAAGCTGGGCGCGGCTGGCATCACCCGCTCGGTGATGTTGCTCAACGGGCTGGGCGGCCGCGTGCTGTCAGAGCAGCATGCCGCCAACTCGGCCCGACTCATCAACCTGACCCAGCCTGAGTTTCTGGCCACGCTGGTGGTGAGCTTTCCGCAGGGCGAAGACCGCCTTCGCCAGGGTTTCCCGCAGTGGGAACCCCTCAACCCGCAGGCGTTGTTTGCCGAGATGGCGCAATTTCTGCAAGCGCTGGAACTCAAGCGCACCGTGTTTCGCAGCGACCATGCCTCAAACTGGCTTGTGCTCAAGGGAATTTTGGGCGCGGAAAAAGAGCGTTTGTTGCAGGAAGTGGACAATGCGATGCGTCGCCCCGAGTCTGCCAAACTGCGCCCGAGTTGGCAGCGCGGGCTGTAGGCCATCGGCCAATTTCAAATTCACTGTTCCTGACCATGCTGAGTTCATTCAAAAACCTGCTCAATCAGTTTTTCGTGCCTGACAACGACCAGGCAAGTCTCGATGACGCGCGCAGCCTGCAGTTGGCCACCGCCGTGCTGCTGGTCGAGGTGATGCGCTCCGACACCGCCGTGTCGGCCATGGAGCGCAGTTCCACCCTGGCGGCGCTGCGCACCCAATTTGCCCTGAGCGAGGCTGAACTGGCCCGCCTGCTGGCGCAAGCGGAATACACAGCCAAGGGCACCAACGACTATTTTCGCTTTACCAGCGCGATGAACGACCAGTTCTCGCAGGCCGAAAAGATTCAGGTGGTGGAGCACATGTGGCAGGTGGCCTTTGCCGACGGGCATCTGGACGCCAATGAAAACCACCTGATCAGCAAGATTGCCGGCCTGCTGCACGTGACCCACGGCGAGTACATCGCGGCCAAGCTGCACGCCAGGCAAGCCGCGCAACTGGTTTCATGACGGTCACACATTTCGGTTAACCTCGCCGTCTTGGCAACCAAGGAACACCATGAAAAAACTCAACGTCACCATCAAGCTGGAAATGTCGGTCCCGGACGACTGGGAACTGGCTGCAACCTCTGAAGGCGGCCACGTGTTGAAGCTGCCCAACGGTCAGTTTCTGGACATCGCGATCGAGCCGCTGTTTGCCAGCGACCCCGAGGAAACCTGGGCCAGCACCGAAGACGACGATGTGCTGAACGACCTGCTCGACATGGTCGAAAGCGAAGAAGTGGCCTACGAGTTCGTCACGCACTGAACCCGGTCATCCCGGACCTGAGCCCCAGCGCATCGAACACCCGGATCGCTGCGTAGGCGTCGTTGGCGGCGTACACCAACTGCGCCTCCGACAGGCGCGGATTGGCCCAATTGCTGGTGGCGGCTTTTTTGGATTTGATGAAGCGCTGCTGGAACAGCACCGCCACCGCGCCCTTCACCCCCATGTCCTTGCGGTAACCGCGCTCCCGGAAGACGGTGTTCAGTTCCAGGATGCCGGCGGGCTCCACCCTCAGTTTTTCGATGATGCGCTTGCGGTCGTCGCGCAGGCCAAAACCTGCCTTGGCAATACCTTTCATTTCCAGCAACTCGGCCGCCACGGCGCGGCAGGCGGGGTCGTGCAACTGGAAGACCCAGGCGCACTCGGGGGTGGACAACTGCAGGATGTGCGGACCGTCAGACACTTCGCCGACACGAAAGGTCGGTTTTGATTCGGTATCAAACCCCCAGGCACTGGCTGACGCCAATGCAGCAAAGGCGGCATGGGCTTCGGCTTGTGTGGTCACCAGCGCAATGCGATCGAGCCCAAGCCGCGCAAAGGGCGGCAACAGGGCGATGGTGTCTTTGTCAGGCGTGCTGTGCATAAATAGTTACCCTAATTTTGTGTGTGCTACCTTGTGGATAACTACTGGAACAAGCGGCGTGAGCCGCGCCGGATATGGCTTGGCAGAGAGTGCCCAAAAATTAGTCAGCAAAAGCGCTTTTCTTATGCGTTTCATTGGAGAGCGTGATTTTGTGTTAATACTTTGAAGCGTTGTCATCTGCGCTCGCTGCAAGCGTTTGGCCAACAGAGTTACCCCTTGAAACTGTGTGCTAGTTTGTGGATAAGCCTGTTCAAAAGTTGCCAAACCCGCGCCAGCATTGGGCTTGCAGGCGGTGCTGTAAAAACCATCAGACTCGCGCACATAGGCGTGGCGAGCCCCGGTCTTTAGACGTCGCCGGTGTATTCGCCACGTGCCGGATAGTTCTTGGCAATGGCAAAGTCAATGGCGCCGAGCAAATCCTGAAACTGTGGCCTGGCAAACGGCATGGTTTGCACCGCGCCGTAGTACAGCGTGCCATCCGGTCGCACGATAAAAACACCCGGCTCGCTGAACAGCGCGGGCTCTTCGATGCCAATTGAGGTCTTGCCGCGTCCGGCACTGATGTACAGCCCCCACTGGCGCGCACTCTTGAGGCTCAGGCCGTAGCCGAACTTGACTGCGCTGGCGCTGACCTTGTCGGCCATTTGCCGGGCGCGTTCCGCGTCGTCGCTGCTGACCGCCAGCACCTGCACACCGCGCGCGGCAAACTCTGGCGCCAGGCGCTCGAGCTCAATCAGATACTTGGCACAGATCGGGCAATGCAGGCCACGGTAGAAAACCAGCAGATCAAAATGTTCACCAGGCTTTGCACCCAGCACAAAGCGCTCGCCTGTGGTCAGCGCAACATTCAGCGCGGGCACCGGGTCACGTGGCATCAGGGCTTGGGCTGGCATGGGAACGCTCCTTGAAATGGGGTTGAGAACAGGTCAAACCCGGCAATTATCAATGTGTGGCGCGTCTTAGCTCGGCCACCCGGTTAGCAATGGCGCCGCGGTCAGCAGCCTGTTGCTCGTTGGCCAGATAGGTTTCCAGGTCTTCCAGGGCGCGACCCCGGTGGCCGACTTCGGCGTGCGCCAGACCTCGGTCGCGGTACTCCGGCCAGGACTGCGGCAGCAGCACGATAAGCCGGTCGAGCACGGCAATCAGACGCCCCCAATCCTCCTGCGCCGCATGGATGTCCTTGAGGTTGAACAACATGCGGGCAATGATGTCGCGCGCGGGCGCTGCCTGCAGGTACAGGCCCAGTGGCAGTTCCTGCTCTTCGTCAAAACCATTCAACTCCTGAAACGGCGCGAGCCGTTCGGAAAGCTCTTCGCGGCTGAGCGATTTGCCGGTCAACGGGTCGATCACCACCTGGCCTTCGGTCAGATTGACCTTGACCATGAAGTGCCCCGGAAAGCTGATGCCACGCACCTTCAGGCCGATGCCCATGGCAAGTTCCAGCCAGATCACGGCCAGTGAAATGGGAATGGCCAGACGCGTGCGCAACACCACATGCACGTAGCTGTTGTCGGGGTCCATGAAGTTGTTGAAATTGCCGCCAAAATTCAGGTCACGATAGACAAACTGATTCAGCGCGCGCAACCTTTGCAGTGACC
>JAABQI010000307.1 GCA_011391545.1 Rhodoferax sp. | reverse complement strand
CCGATCACCGCCAGCAGGAAGTCGGTGTGCGCCTCGGGCAGCCAGTTGAGTTTTTCCACGCTGCCGCCCAACCCCACGCCAAAAATTTCGCCGCGGCCAATGGCGATCAGCGCATGCGTGAGCTGGTAGCCCTTGGCCAGCGCGTTTTGCTCGCTCCACGGGTCCAGGTAGGCAAAAATGCGCTCGCGGCGCCACTCGCTGGCGGCGATCATCAAGCCAAATGCCACCACCAGGATGGTGGCGATCAGGAAGAACATGCGGGCGTTGACGCCGCCCAAAAACAGTATGCCCATGGCGATCACGGCAATCACCATGAAAGCGCCCATGTCCGGCTCGGCCAGCAGCAGCACGCCGACCACCGCCACCGCGGCGCCCATCGGCAGCACGGCGCGGAAGAAGCGCTCCTTGACGTCCATCTTGCGCACCATGTAGTCGGCCGCATACAGCAGCACGGTGAACTTGGCCAGTTCCGAGGGCTGAAAGCTCAGCGGCCCGACGCTGATCCAGCGGCGCGCGCCATAAACGACCTTGCCCACATTCGGGATCAGCACCAGCGCCAGCAGCAACAGCGAGATCAAAAACAGCGGCCGGGCAGCCTTTTCCCAACGCGCCAGCGGCACCTGGTAAGCCATCAGCGAGACCGCCAGCGCAATCACCAGCCACATCGCGTGGCGCACCAGAAAGTAGGTGTGGGTGTAGCGTGCAAAACGCGGGTTTTCGGGCATGGCGATCGAGGCCGAATACACCATCACCAGCCCCCACAGCAGCAACGCCACCGTGACCCACACCAGCGGCTCATCGAAGCCCTGGGCGCGCGACGGCGTGGTGCCGGTGGAAGACAGGCGCGAGCCACCCAAGCGCACCGGCAAGACAACACCCACGGGTGCCCGGGAAATGCCCAGCCGCTCAAGCCAGCCCATCAGGCCCTGGAAACGGGCAGCGACCGCGCTCACAGGCCGCCCTCCAGCATGACACCGGCATCCACCGCCAGGGTTTCCACGGCCTGCACAAACTGGCGGGCGCGGTGTTCGTAGTTGTCGAACATGTCAAAACTGGCGCAGGCTGGCGACATCAGCACCGCGTCACCGGCCTGGGCTTGCGCGCTGGCCTGGGCCACCGCATCAGCCATCGAATCCGCGGCGAGCAACGGCACGCCTGTTCCCGCCAGCGCCGCACGCAGCAGCGGCGCATCGCGCCCGATCAGCACCACGGCGCGGCAAAAGCGGCGCACCGGTTCAGCCAGCGGGGAAAAGTCCTGGCCCTTGCCCTCGCCGCCCAGAATCACCACCACGCGGCGCTCGGCACCCAGCCCCTGCAACGCCGCCACGGTGGCACCGACGTTGGTGCCTTTGCTGTCGTCAAAAAATTCGACGCCGTCAATGATGCCGACGGGCTGCACCCGGTGCGGCTCGCCGCGGTAGTCGCGCAGGCCATAGAGCATGGGGCCCAGCGCGCAACCGGCGGCACAGGCCAGCGCCAGGCTGGAGAGGGCATTGATGGCGTTGTGGCGACCGCGAATGCGCAGCGCGTCGGCGGGCATCAGGCGCTGGATGTGCACCTCGACCGCTTCGCCCTTGCGCGGCTTGATGGTTTCATCGGCCTCCAGCGCGCGCACCAGCCAGGCCATGCCATTGACGGTTTCGATGCCGAAATCGCCGGGGCGCTGCGGCACGTCGCCACCAAAGGTGACGCAATCGCGCTGCCGGGGCTTCTGCAATTTGACCCTGACAGGTGCTGGCTTTGTTGCCCCCACGCTTGCCATTGCATGTGCTGCGCTGGACGTGCCGATACCAGAGGCAACGGCTCTTCCGTCCGTCCCGACCTGCGCAGGCAGGTCAGGAGCCGCGGCCGTCAGCCCCAAGGGGGCCTTCGCGCCTAAGGGCGGCCTGTCGGCGCTCAACATTGCCATGACCGCCTCGTCATCGCGGTTCAAGATCATCAGGCCGTGCTCGCCGAAAACAGCCGCTTTGGCCTGCACATAGGCATCCATGGAGCCATGCCAGTCCAGATGGTCCTGGCTGATGTTGAGCACGGCACCGGCGGTGGGCACGAAGTTGCAGACGCCCTCCAGCTGGAAGCTCGACAGTTCCAGCACCCAGACTTCAGGCAACGCCTCGACGTCCAGCTTCTCCATCAATGTGTCGAGCAGCGTCGGGCCGATGTTGCCGGCCACCGCCACGGTTTTGCCGGCCCGCTCGACCAGCTGCCCGGTGAGCGAGGTCACCGTGGTCTTGCCGTTGGTGCCGGTGATGGCCAGCACTTTGGGTGCGTAGTCGCGGCTGGACTTGAGATCGGCGAGCGCCTGCGAAAACAGGCTGAGTTCGCCGGCAACGGGGATGGCCATCGCCTGGGCTGCCGCTGCCAGCGGGGCAACGTCCGCCGGACTCAGGCCCGGGCTCTTGAACACCGCCGAGATGCCGCCCTGGAGCAAACCGGCGTCCAGCGGCCCCTTCACAAAACGCGCGGCAGGCACATCGCGCTGCAGCGTGGCCAACTGGGGCGGGGCGCTGCGCGTGTCGGCCACCGTGACCTGTGCGCCACCCCGTGCGCACCAGCGCGCCATCGCCAGGCCGGACCCACCCAGGCCCAGGATCAGCACATGTTGGGACTGCAGGTTATTCATGAATCAGCGCAGCTTCAGGGTGCTTAAACCCACCAGGCACAACAGCATGGTGATGATCCAGAAGCGCACCACCACCTGGGTTTCTTTCCAGCCGCTTTTCTCGAAATGGTGGTGCAGCGGCGCCATCTTCAGGATGCGCCGGCCTTCGCCGAAACGCTTCTTGGTGTATTTGAAATACAGCACCTGCATCATCACCGACAGGGCTTCGGCGACAAAGATGCCGCCCATGATGGCCAGCACAATCTCCTGGCGCACGATGACGGCGATGGTGCCCAACGCCGCACCGAGCGCCAGCGCGCCCACATCGCCCATGAAGACCTGCGCCGGGTGCGTGTTGAACCACAAAAATGCGAGGCCGGCACCGGCCATGGCGGCACAAAAGATCATCAACTCGCCGGCACCGGCAATGTGTGGCAAAAACAGGTAGCGGGCAAACACCACGTTGCCGGTGACGTAGGCGAAGATGCCCAGGCATGAGCCCACCAGCACCACCGGCATGATGGCCAGGCCGTCCAGGCCGTCGGTCAGGTTCACCGCGTTGCTCGACCCCACGATCACCAGATAGCTCAGGATGACAAAGCCCAGCACGCCCAGCGGGTAGCTGATTTCCTTGAAAAACGGCACCATGAGACCAGCCTTGGGCGGCAGGCTCAAATCGAACCCGGACTGGACCCAGGTAAAGAACAACTCCAGCACGCGGTAGTTGGTGTTCTCGGAAATGGAGAACACCAGGTACAGCGCGGCCAGCAGCCCGATCAGCGACTGCCACAGGTATTTCTCGCGCGAGGGCATGCCCTCGGGGTCCTTGTTGACCACCTTGCGCCAGTCGTCCGACCAGCCGACGGCGCCAAAGCCCAGCGTGACCAGCAGCACGATCCAGACAAAGCGGTTGCTCCAGTCGAACCAGAGCAGCGTCGAGATCGCGATGCACAGCAGAATCAGCACGCCGCCCATGGTCGGGGTGCCGCTTTTGACATGGTGCGTGTCCATGCCGTAGCCGCGTATTGGCTGGCCGATCTTGAGTTCGGCCAGCCGCCGGATCACCCAGGGGCCGGCGGCCAGGCCCATCAGCAGCGCAGTGAGCGCGGCCATCACGGCGCGGAAGGTCTGGTACTGGAAGACACGCAGAAAGCCCATCTCGGGCGACAGCGTTTGCAGCCATTGACTCAGCCAGATCAGCATGGGGCGGCCTCCTTCTCTGCCTTGTCGGATTGCGAGGCCTGCACAATGGCTTCGACCACGCGCTCCATCTTCATGAAGCGCGAGCCTTTCACCAGCACGCTGGCCACCGAGGGCAGCGCCGCCAGCACAGCCGCCTGGACCTCATTCATCTGCGCATGCACCTCAACCGCGGCAAGGGGTGCCGCGGCTTGCGCACAGGCGCTGCCGGTGACGATGATTTTTTCGATCTGCTGCGCCATCGCCCATTGCAATGCCTCGGCATGAAACTGCGGCCCCTGGTTGCCGACCTCGCCCATGTCGCCCAGCACCAGCAGGCGCGGCGCGGGCAGCGCGGCCAGCACGTCGATGGCGGCGCGCACCGAGTCGGGGTTGGCGTTGTAAGTGTCATCGACCAGCGTGATGGCCCGCCCGCCGTGGCGCACCAACAGCGCACGCGAGCGGCCCTTGACTGGCTCGAAGGCCGCCAACCCGGCCTCAATGGCGGCCAGCGACACACCGGCGGCCAGCGCGCAAGCCACTGCCGCCAGCGAATTCTTGACGTTGTGCGCGCCGGCGATGTGCAGTGCGTAGTGCAACTCGCCTTGCGGCGTCATGGCGCCGACCTGCCAGGCCGCGCCCGACCAGATCGCCTGCGTGGTGTGCACTGCCGTTGACAATGCACCGTCATCGCGAGGCCGTAGGCCGTGGCGATCCATACCTTCGGAAGTCATGGATTGCCGCGCTGCGCTCGCAATGACAGCCGGCTGACCAAAACACAGGCGGGCACGCGCGCCTGTTTTGGCAGCCCACAGCGCACTGTAGGCGTCATCGGCCGGAAACACGGCCACGCCATCGGCCGCAAGCGCGTCGATCACCGCGCCGTTTTCCTGCGCCACCGCGTCCACCGTGGCCATGAATTCCAGGTGCTCGCGCTGGGCGTTGTTCACCAGCGCCACGGTGGGCTGGGCGATGGCCGCCAAAGCGGCAATTTCACCGGGATGGTTCATGCCAAGCTCGACCACGGCAATTCGATGGTGGGCGCGCAAGCCCAGCACGGTCAGCGGCACGCCGATGTCGTTGTTCAAATTGCCTTGCGTGGCGAGACAGGCCTGCGGCTGCCAGGCGCGCAGGATGCTGGCGATCATCTGAGTCACCGTGGTCTTGCCGTTGGAGCCGGTGACGGCAATGAGCGGCAGCGTGAACTGCGCGCGCCAGCGCGTGGCCAGTTGCGCCAATGCCTGTTTGGCGTCGACCACCACCAGACCGGGCAAGCCGGCCTGGCGCAGTTGCTCAGCCGCGCCGTCGCCCTGGCAAATGGCCGCCACCGCGCCCTTGGCACGGGCTTCGGCCAGAAAGTCGTTGCCGTCAAAGCGTTCACCGCGCAGCGCGACGAACAGGTCGCCCGGCGCCAGCGTGCGCGTGTCGGTGTGCACCCGTTGAATCAGCACGTCACCAGGTGCCAGCGCGCCAGCCACCGACCGCGCCTGATCGAGCCAATCTGCAAGCTGTTGCAGGTTCATCATGGCGCTCATGCGGGTTTCCTTTGCGTTTGAGGGACGGCGAATGGCGCAAAGGCTTTTTTCACTTGGTCCAGGTCCGAGAAAGGCAGGCGCTTGCCAGCGATTTCCTGATAGTCCTCATGGCCCTTGCCGGCCAGCAGCACCACGTCAGCCGCAGCGGCTTGCGCCAAGGTTTGCGCAATCGCGCGGGCCCGGTCGGGCTCCACCTGGACATGAGAGAAGCCGGTCAGACCGAGCAGAATCTGGCTGATGATGGCGTCCATGGACTCGGCGCGCGGGTTGTCGCTGGTGACCACCACGCGGTCGGCCTGCGCCCCCGCGACCGCGCCCATCAGCGGGCGCTTGGCGCTGTCGCGGCTGCCGCCGCAGCCAAACACACACCACAGCTTGCCGCCCCGCGCCTGTGTCAGCGGCCGCAGGGCATCGAGCGCCTTGGCCAGCGCATCGGGCGTGTGGGCGTAATCGACGGCCACCAGCGGACGGCCCGGCGCGCTGACGCATTCCATGCGGCCCGGCACCGGTGACAAATGCGCGCAGGCCTGCACCGCGGCCGCCAGGGAAATGCCCAGCGTGCGCAGGGTGGCGATCACGCCCAGCACATTGCTCACATTGAAAGCTCCAATGAGTTGTGTGGTCAGGCGCAGTTGTTGCGGCCCTTCGACGACGGTAAAGGCCACGCCCTGGGTCTCATACCGGATGGCCTGCGCCTGCAAGCGGGCCCGATTGGCAAGACCCGGGGTGATCGACAGCGTCCAGACATCAAGCGCGCCACCAGCCAACTGCGCGGCCAGTTCGGCGCCATAGGGGTCATCGACATTGATCACCGCCGCGCGCAGCGCCGGCCAGGCAAACAGGCTGGCCTTGGCCTGCCAATAGCGGTCCATGTCGCCGTGGTAGTCGAGATGGTCCTGGGTCACGTTGGTCAGCACCGCGGTATGGATGCGGGTGCCAGCCAGGCGCTGCTCCTCGATGCCGATCGATGACGCCTCGATGGCGCAGGCGCGCAGGCCCTGTTTGACAAAGTCGGCCAGCGCCGCCTGCAGCGCCACCGGGTCGGGCGTGGTCAGGCCGGTGCTCACCAAGTTCGGCGGCACCCCGACACCCAGGGTGCCGATCACACCGCAGGGCAGGCCTTTAGCCAATTCCGGATTCAGATTTGACAGCGCCTGCGCCAGCCACCAGGCGGTTGAGGTCTTGCCGTTGGTGCCGGTGACGGCCAGCACCGCCAGGCTTTGGCTCGGTGCGCCAAACCAGGCGTCGGCCACCAGACCGCTGGCGGCTTTCAAACCGGCGTAAGTGGCAATCCGGGTATCAGTCAACCCGAAGGCATGCACGCCGTCATGTTCCACCAGGCAGGCCTGCGCGCCCGCCGCCAGGGCGCTGGCCACATGGGCGCGGGCATCGGCCGCGGCGCCAGGCCAGGCCAGCAAGCCATCGCCGGGCTGCAGCTGGCGGCTGTCGGTGCGCAGCGTGCCGGTGACGCGCGCGCGCAGCCAGGCGGCGGCTTCTTGCGGTGAGCCGAGGCGCTGCAGCATCAGAAACTCTCCTCCACCGCATCGGTGATGACTTGCGGCACCACCGACACGTCGGGTTCGACCCCAAGCACCCTGAGGGTTTGCTGCACGGTCTGGCTGAACACCGGGGCGGCCGTATCGCCGCCAAAATACTTGCCGTTGCTGGGCTCGTCGATCATCACCGCCACGGCAATGCGCGGCGCGTCGATCGGGGCCAGTCCGGCAAAGACGCCGCGGTATTTCTTGGCGGCATAACCCTTGCCCTCGACCTTGTGCGCGGTGCCCGTCTTGCCGCCCACTGAATAACCCATGGCCTGCGCCTTCTGCGCCGTGCCACCCGGGCTTGTGACCATATGCAGCATGTGGCGCACCGCCTTGGCATGGCGAACGTCAATCACCGGCACGCCCGCAGCGGGCTCGTTCATTTTGAACATGGTGACGGGCACCAGATCACCGTCCCGGCCAAAGATGGTGTAAGCGTGGGCCAACTGGAACAGGCTCACCGACAGGCCGTAGCCATAACTCATGGTGGCCTGCTCGATCGGACGCCAGCTCTTGTAGGGACGCAGGCGGCCGCTCACGGCCCCCGGAAACGGCAGCACAGGCTTTTGACCGAAACCCACCTGCTGGTACATCTCCCACATTTTCCGGGGCGACATTTGCATGGCGATCTTGACGGTGCCGACGTTGCTCGACTTCTGGATCACCTCGTTCACGCTCAAGACACCGTAAACGTGCGAGTCGGTGATAGTGGCGTTGCCGATTCTCATGCGCCCGGGGGCGGTCTGAATTGGCGTTGCCGGGTTCACCATGCCCTGCTCCAGTGCCGCGGCAATGATGAAGGGTTTCATCGTGGAACCTGGCTCGAAGGTGTCCGTCAGGGCCCGGTTGCGCAGTTGCGCGCCGCTCAGGTTGCGGCGTTTGTCGGGCACAAAGCTGGGGTAATTGGCCAGCGCCAGCATCTCGCCCGTGTGCACGTCCAGCACCACCACACTGCCCGCCTGAGCCTTGTGCAGCAGCACCGCTTCCTTGAGCGTCTGGTAGGCGAAAAACTGCACCTTGCTGTCGATGCTGAGTTGCAGGTCGCGGCCGTCGACCGGCGCGATTTGCTCGCCCACGTCCTCCACCACCCGGCCCATGCGGTCCTTGATGACGCGCCGCGAGCCGTTGCGCCCGCCCAACTCCTTGTTGAAGGCGAGTTCCATGCCCTCCTGGCCCTGGTCCTCGACGTTGGTGAAGCCCACCACGTGCGCCGCCGCCTCGCCCTCGGGGTATTGGCGCTTGTACTCCTTGCGCTGGTAGATGCCCTTGAGGCCCAGCGCCGCGATCTCCTTGCCCACCGACTCATCCACTTGCCGTTTGAGCCAGACAAAGGTTTTGTCTTCGTCCTCGAGCTTTTTATTGAGGACTGACAGCGGCATGTCGAGCAGCCTGGCCAGCTTTTTCAGTGCTTCGGGCGAGCGCGGCACGTCTTCCGGGATGGCCCAGATGCTGGGCACCGGAATGCTCGACGCCAGCACCACGCCGTTGCGGTCCAGAATGCGGCCGCGGCTGGCCGGCAGCGCCAGGGTGCGGGCAAAGCGCACTTCACCCTGCTTCTGGAAAAATTCGTTCTCGATCACCTGGATATAGACCGCCCGCCCGATCAGGCCGGAAAAAGCCACTGCGATGGCGGCCACAATGAACTTGCTGCGCCACACCGGCGTCGGGCTGGCCAGCAGGGGGCTTGAGGTGTAGGTGATGCCGCGGCTCACGGCTGGCCTCCGCTGGCAGCACTTGTGGCACTGGCCGCTGGCGCAGCGGCACCGTTGTCATAGGTCACATAGGTCGTGACCGCCGGCGTGGCGGCGCGCATCTGCAACTTCGACCTGGCGAGTGATTCGACGCGTGCCGAGGTGGCCTGGGCCCGCTTTTCAACCTGCAGCGCTTCATTTTCCGCCGCCAGCCGGTGCGCCTGCGACTGCGCGCGGTCGAGCTCCGAATAGACGCGGCGCGACTGGTACTGCACATTCACCAGGTACAGCGCGCTGAGCAGCAGGCCCAGCAGCAGCACCAGATTGAGCCGCATCATGGGCGCGGCTCCAGCGTGGCAGCACCGATGCGCTCGGCCACCCGCATGATGGCGCTGCGCGAACGCGGGTTGGCGGCCACCTCGGGGGCGCCGGGCTTGACGCGCGCCAGCACCCTGAACTGCATCACCTGCGGCGGCGCAAACGGCGCCCGGCGGTCGAACACCTCACGCGAATGTTTGGCCAGGAACTGCTTGACGATGCGGTCTTCCAGGGAATGAAAACTGATCACCACCAGACGCCCGCCGGGTTGCAGCACCTTGAGCGCAGCGGCTAGCGCCTGTTGCAGCTCTTCAAGCTCGGCATTGATGAAAATCCGAAAAGCCTGAAATGTGCGCGTTGCAGGGTCCTTGCCCGGCTCGCGGGTTTTGACCGCGTCAGCCACGAGCTGGGCCAGTTCAGTGGTGGTTGAAATGGGGCCCCGAGCCTGTCGGCGCGCAACAATCGCCTTTGCAATGGGGCCAGCAAACCGTTCTTCGCCATAGTCACGTATGACCTCCGTAATTTTGTCAACATCCGCCTCTGCCAGCCACTCGGCCACGCTGCTGCCCCGCGTGGTGTCCATGCGCATATCGAGCGGCCCTTCAGACCTGAAACTGAAACCGCGCGCCGGGTTGTCCACCTGTGGCGAACTGATGCCCAGATCAAGCAGCACACCCGCCACGCTGGCGGCGGGCAATTCGCCCAGATGGCTGAAACCCTGATGGCGAATGGAAAAACGCGGGTCGACGATGCTGGCCGCTTCTGCCAGCGCATCGGTGTCCTTGTCGAACGCGATCAGGCGGGCGCCGGTTGGCAGCCGCGACAAAATCAGGCGGCTGTGACCACCGCGGCCAAAGGTGGCATCGACATACACCGGGGCCTCACCAGCCGCGTCGGCACCGCCAAGCAAAGCATCAACTGCCTCGCTCAACAATACGGTGGTATGTGTCCATGGAGTCTCCACCGCCGGCCTTCAGAAAGAGAAGTCCTTGAAGACATCCGGCATGTCGCCCTGCATGGCTTTGGCTTCCTGGGCATCGTAGGTGGCCTTGTCCCACAACTCAAAAAAGTTGCCCATGCCCAGCAACACCGACTCCTTGCTGATGCCGGCAGCCGCGCGCAGCTCAGGGGAAATCAGCACGCGCCCGGTGGCGTCGATCTCGACGTCCATGGCATTGCCCAGAAAAATGCGCTTCCACCACTGCGCCGACATCGGCAAGGCGCCAATGCGCTCGCGGAACTTTTCCCATTCGGGGCGCGGGAAAATCATCAGGCAGCCGTGCGGATGTTTGGTGATGGTGAGCTGGCCAGCCGCGGTGGCGCTCAAGACGTCGCGATGCCGGGTTGGCACAGAGAGCCGACCCTTTGCGTCCAGACTTAATGAGGAAGCCCCTTGAAACACGATTGCTGACCTTTGATTTTCAGAATGAACTGGAATGCGGTGGAGAAAAAGCACAATTCACCACTAAATTGCACTTTTTTGCACTGTATCAGCAAAAACAAGACCTGCAAACCTGTTTACAACAAATTTTTAACAATGAAATCAAAGACTTAGAAGCAATTTAAAACCTAAATTCAGGTGAAAATCGTTCTAAATGAAGCACTTAGCAGGCTAAGTGAATGTGATGCGTTAGACCCCGGCGTGTTGGGACAGCGCAAAACTTGGGCAGTTGACGTCAGAACAGACAGCCTGACATCCGACGAAGTGTTGGGGTCAGAGCACGTCGCTTCGCGAGTGGTCTGAATCCTAATCAGTTGAGGACAGAGCAAATTTGCTGCGCAAATCTTGGTCTGTCCCGCAAGGTCTCAGGTTTACAGAATATACCGGCTCAAATCCTCGTTCTGGCTGAGTTCACCCAGGCGCGCATCGACGTAAGCCGCATCGATTCGGACCGTCTGCCCTGACAAATTGGTCGCATCGAAGCTGACCTCGTCGAGCAGGCGCTCCATCACCGTGGAGAGGCGGCGCGCGCCAATGTTTTCAGTGCGTTCATTGACGTCAAAGGCAATCTGCGCCAGCCGTTGGATGCCGGCTTCGGAAAATTCAACCGTCACTTGCTCGGTGGCCAGCAGTGCCTGGTATTGCTTGACCAGCGAGGCCGTGGTTTGCGTCAGGATGGCCACAAAGTCTGCGACCGAGAGCGACTGCAATTCGACCCGGATCGGAAAGCGCCCCTGCAATTCGGGGATCAGGTCACTGGGCTTGCTCAAGTGAAACGCGCCCGAGGCAATGAACAAAATATGGTCGGTTTTGACCATGCCGTATTTGGTCGACACGGTGGTGCCTTCCACCAGCGGCAGCAGGTCGCGCTGCACGCCCTGGCGCGAGACCTCGGCCCCGCTGCCCTCAGAGCGCGAGGTGACCTTGTCGATCTCGTCGATAAAGACAATGCCGTTTTGCTCCAGCATCTGCAGCGCCTGGGTCTTGATCTCGTCCTCATTGACCAGCTTGGCGGCTTCTTCTTCGACCAGCAGCTTGAGCGCCTCGGCAATCTTGAGCTTGCGCTTTTGCGTTTTATTCTGATTCATCTGACCAAACATGCCGCGCAACTGCTCGGTCATTTCTTCCATGCCGGCCGGGCCCATGATCTCGAGCTGTGGCGCAGCCTGGGCCACATCGAGCTCGATGTCGCGCTCATCGAGCTGACCCTCGCGCAGCTTCTTGCGAAAGGTCTGGCGCGCGGTGCTCTCGGGATCAACGTCCTGCACCACGCCGAACTCCTGTTTGGGCATCGGAATCAGGATGTCGAGCACGCGGTCTTCGGCGGCGTCCTGGGCGCGCTCGCGCACCTTTTTGGTCTCGGCCTGGCGCGTTTGCTTGACCGCAATGTCGGCCAGGTCGCGGATGATGGCATCGACGTCCTTGCCCACGTAACCGACTTCGGTGAACTTGGTGGCCTCGACCTTGATGAACGGGGCATCGGCCAGGCGCGCCAGGCGGCGTGCAATTTCGGTCTTACCGACGCCCGTGGGGCCGATCATCAGGATATTCTTGGGTGTGATTTCAGCGCGCAGGTCAAGGCCCACCTGCTGGCGGCGCCAGCGGTTGCGCAAGGCAATGGCCACCGCGCGCTTGGCCTGCCGCTGGCCGACGATGTGTTTGTCGAGCTCAGCGACGATTTCCTGGGGGGTGAGAGAGGACATGGTTAGAGCGACTCGATGGTGTGATTCATGTTGGTATAGATGCAAATCTCACCGGCAATTTCCAGCGATTTTTTGACCATGTCGGTCGCCGACAGGTCGGTGTGGTTTAGCAGGGCGATGGCCGCGGCCTGCGCGTAGGCGCCGCCCGAGCCGATGGCCACAATACCGTTTTCAGGTTCCAGCACGTCGCCGTTGCCGGTGATGATGAGCGAGGCCTCCAGGTCGGCCACCGCCAGCATGGCTTCGAGGCGGCGCAGCACGCGGTCGGTACGCCAGTCCTTGGTGAGCTCGATGGCGGCGCGCACCAGGTGGCCCTGGTGTTTTTCGAGCTTTGCCTCGAAGCGCTCGAACAGCGTGAAGGCATCGGCGGTGGCGCCGGCAAATCCGGCCAGCACCTTGCCATGGTAGAGCTTGCGCACCTTGCGCGCGGTGCCCTTGACCACGATGTTGCCCAGCGTCACCTGGCCGTCACCGCCAATGGCGACCTGCATGCCCTCGGGCGTTTGCCGGCGCACGCTGATGATGGTGGTGCCGTGAAATTGCTCCATGAATTGTCCTGTCGTACTAGTGCGTCCGCGTGATCACGCGCGCATGCTGATTGATGCCAATCAGATTGAAAAATGAGGCCACCAGAGGCGGGACATCCCTGAATTCAATCTGGCAGCCGTGCGCCTGGCCCTGGGCCACCCAATTCAGAATGCTGCCGGCAGCAGAAAAATCGACCCGGACCAGTTGGTCGCAGTCAATCGTCAGCATTCGGGACTGCTGGCTGGCCGCGTCCAAAGGGGGCAAACCCTGGACGGCATCATCCAGCAGCTCACCCGCCAATGCCATGTGCGCAGGGCCAGCGGTTGGCGCGTCAACGCCTGGCACGGCGATTGAGGATGGCATGGCCGCCGCCTGCGGTCCTGTCATTTCCGGCCATAAGTCGGTCAGCCACTGGTTTTCTTCGGGTTCAGCAACCGGGGGCTGCTGAAGCAGTTCACAACTTGCCGGACGCCACGGGCTGGAGGCTGTTTCGTAGGTGATGCAATAGTCGAACGCAGCCATTTCGAAATCATCCTGGCTCTGCAAAATGCGCAGCAGGTCCATGCGTGCGGTCCACCAGAAGAGTGCCGTTTGACGCAATCCCCGGGGCGTGGCGGCACGCAACACATGGTCAAGCACCCGTTCGCCTTCGAAATAAAGGGCACCCTGTTGGTCACTCCAGACGGCCAGCAAAGTTGCCAAATCCTGGGCCGCCGGCTCGGTGATCTGTTCCAGGCCTGACCAATCAAGTGACAGGTTATTGCCGCGCGGCAAAAGGCTGGGCAGTTGCGCCAGCGCCATCGGCTCAAGTTGCGCCGGGCAACGCCAGGCAACGGTTTGGCTTGCAACACCCGGCGCACTGCTCAGTGCGCCAGTGACCTGCCGCCAGACCGGCGCCGAACAGCCAAACTGCCGCGCGTAATTCAGCGCTTCACGTTCAAATTTGGCTTGCTGCTCCAAACTTCGGTAGAGGTCAAACAGGGCTTCAGCCCGGGCCTGGGCGACCGCGCTCAACGCCGGTTGGGAACGCAAAGCGCTCAGCAACACAGCTTCGGCCCCCGCTTCGTCCCCGTTGGCAAAACGCACCGCAGCATCTTCCAGGTCGGGGTCGGCCAGGTTGTCCGCCATCTCGGCGCCAAACAATCTGGAAGAATCAAAGCCCTTGCTGTCGATCGGCTGGCGCTGCCAATCGGCAATGGAGCTTGGCTCCCCCTCCATCACGCTGGACTGCGCCGAAGTCTCCTGCCCGAGCGAGGTCGGGATGTCATCAAAGTCGATCAGACTGGTCTTGAGCTGGGTCGATGCAAAAAAGCTCTCGGCGCCTTCCGTCAGGAGATCGACCGGCGCGTGGTGCACGGGTGGCGATGTGGCATCCCGACGTGGCAGGTTTTGCACCTTCCACCATTGCTGGGACATTTGGGCTTCGATTTCGTCAATTTTCCGAATCGTCAAGGCCCGATCATCCAGATCAGAGCCTGCGTTGGTGCTGCCAATCAGGGGAGCCTCCTCGCTGGCCGCAGGCGCGGCTACCGGGATCTCGCGGCGCAAGCGGCGCAGCTGGTCAAACTCATGCTTGCGGATGTCATCTTCATGACGCTTGCGCTCGATCATGTCCTTGAGCGTTTGCCGGTTGTGCGCCAGCGTCGGTTCAGGCGCGGCACCAGGCTCGCGCCCGATGTTGTCCAGGTCACGCCAATCGACATTGGGATGACGGACAAACTTGGCAACCTTGGTAAGTAGTCCTGATCTGATGGATGGTGTTGCCATACGCTTCGAACCGGCGCCAGGTGGCGTCAGGCCTTGTCAGTCGCCAAACATTTTTTGTTTGAGCTCCCGGCGCTGTTGCGCTTCGAGCGACAGCGTGGCGGTCGGCCGGGCCAGCAGGCGGCCCACGCCAATGGCCTCGCCCGTCTCGTCGCAATAGCCGTAGTCGCCGGCATCAATGCGCGTGATCGACTGCTCGATTTTTTTCAGCAGTTTGCGCTCGCGGTCACGGGTGCGCAACTCGAGGGCGTGTTCTTCCTCAATGGTGGCGCGGTCGGCCGGATCGGGCACCACCACCGTGTCTTCGCGCAAATGTTCGGTGGTTTCGCCCGCGTTGCTGAGCATGTCATTTTTCAAATTGACCAATTTCAGCCTGAAGAACGCCAGCTGCGTCTCATTCATGTAGGCTTCATCGGGCATGGCCAGCACCTCGGCATCGGTCAATTCGTCAACCGGCTTGGTTTTCCAGTTGTTGGCCAGCTTCTTGTCCTTTTTGACCGACGAGGCCAGCGGCGAAACGATGGGCGTCACATTGGTCATTTGCGTGAAGCTGGACTTGGCCGCCGTGGAGGCCACCGTCTGCGCCATGGAAGGCACCGTCAGTTGGGCCAGTCGCGAAGAGGGCCGCCCGGTGCGCACCGGCACACCGGAGGATGTCATCTGGGTCGCAGGAACCGCCGCCTTGGCCGCAGGTTTGGCGGCTGCGGGGGCTGCAGTCTTGGGGGATACGGGGGCTTTGATAGTCACTTCTTGGGGCTTTTTCTTGGGAGAGGATGGAACAGGCTTGCTCACAGGCTCGGCGCCGGCTTTGACCTTTTTGACGGGTGCCGGCTTGTCAGCCACAGCTTCGGCGGTTTTGGTCTTGGCAGGCAGCGCTTTGACGTGAGGCACTTCCTTGGCAGCTTTCACCGGTTGGCTTGCCTTGACTGCCCTGACCGCGTTGGCGGGCTGGGTCGCCTTGCCGACATGGGCAGGTTTCACAGGCTGGACTGGCTTGACCGCCACAGCCGCTTTGAGGGGCTTGACGGGAGCAGCGGCTGTCTTGGCAGTCGTTTTTGGTTTGGCAGCTTGTGCTTTCACGGAAGATCTCCTCGCGGGTTTATCCCGAACAGTTTGGGCGGGGGCCAAGGCCTCCACCTTGTCAACGGAACTTGTCTGATGTGTCTTGCGGGCGACCTCAAGCAAGGGCTTTGCGTCGGCGGGCGAGTGTACAGGCTTAGCCGGGGCAAAGCCCATCAGTTGCAAAATCGAGACAAACATCAGGCCTCCGGACCGGGGTTAAACAATCAACTCACACCAGGCTTTGCTCCATGCCCTGCAAGAATATATCTTTGGGCAGGTCGATGCCGATGAAAACCATCTTGCTGCAGGGTTTCTCACCCGGCGCCCAGGCGGGCCCCAGGTCGCTGCCCATCAGCTGGTGCACACCTTGGAAAATCACCTTGCGATCGGTGCCCTGCATGTAGAGCACGCCTTTGTAGCGCAGCATGCGCGGGCCGTAGATATTGACGATGGCGCCCAGAAAATCCTCCAGTTTGGCCGGGTCGAAAGCCCGGTCGGAACGGAAAACGAAACTCTTCACGTCATCATCGTGGGCGTGGTGGTGACCATGCTGGTGCGAGGGGTGGTCGCAATGCTCGCCATGCTCGTGGTCGTGCGCATGGTCATGAGCTGCATGCTCCTCTTCCTTGAGGAAGTCCGGGTCGATGTCGAGCTTGCTGTTGAGGTTGAAGCCGCGCAGATCAAAGACGTCGCTCAAGGCCACCTCGCCAAAATGCACCGCTTTCTGCGGCGCGCGCGGATTCATATGCTTGAGCCGGTGCATCAGGTCGGCTGTTTCTTCATCAGACACCAGATCGGTCTTGCTGATGAAGATCTGGTCGGCAAAACCCACCTGTCGGCGCGCTTCCTGGCGGTCATCCAACTGCTGGTTGGCGTGCTTGGCGTCCACCAGCGTCAAAATGGAATCGAGCAGGTAACTCTCGGCAATCTCGTCGTCCATAAAAAAGGTCTGCGCCACCGGACCGGGGTCGGCCACACCGGTGGTCTCGATCACCACGCGGTCGAAGTCGAGCAGGCCCTGTCGCTTCTTGGCGGCCAGCAGTTGCAGCGCCTCGCGCAGGTCTTCACGGATGGTGCAGCAGATGCAGCCGTTGCTCATCTGGATGATCTGCTCCTTGGAGTCGGTCACCAGAATGTCGTTGTCGATGTTTTCTTCGCCAAACTCGTTTTCGATGATGGCGATCTTCTGGCCATGGGCTTCCGACAGCACGCGCTTGAGCAGCGTGGTTTTGCCGGAACCGAGAAAACCGGTGAGGATGGTGGCGGGAATAAGGCTCATATCAGGGCATGTCGAAAGGGTGCGAGTGTAACGACCCCGTGCTGAAACTCACTTACGCATCACCACCAATCCCTTAAGGTATTCGCCTTCGGGAAAATTGACCGTCATCGGGTGGTCCGGCGCGCCGCCCATGCGCTCGTGGATATAGCCATCGACACCGGCGTCGCAGCCGGCCGAGGCCACGATCTTGTGAAACAGATCGGCGCTGATGCCGCCCGAGCAACTGTAGGTGAACAGCACGCCGCCGGGCTCCAACAGCTTGAACGCGAGCCGGTTGATGTCCTTGTAAGCGCGCGCGGCACGCTCGGCGTGCGCCACGGTGGGCGCAAACTTGGGCGGGTCGAGCACGATGGCATCAAAGCTGCGGCCCTGGTCGATAAATTGGCGCAAAGAGGCGTTGACGTCGGCATCCATGAAGGTGGCGCAATTGGCATCAAAACCGTTGAGCGCCACATTGGCGGCGGCTTTTTCCAGCGCCGGGCCGGACGAGTCAATGGACGTCACATGGGCCGCGCCGCCAGTGAGCGCCGCCACCGTGAAGCCGCCGGTGTAGCAATAGCAGTTGAGCACGCGCGCGAACTTGAGGCGACGCGCGTAGTCGGCAAAACGCTTGCGGCTGTCGCGCTGATCCAGGTAAAAGCCGGTTTTATGGCCCTCGGCAATGTTGACCGCCAGTTGCCAGTCGTGCTCCTGAAGCGTCAATTCCACCTCGCCCAGGCCGCGCAGCCACCCCGTGGCCTCGGGCAGGCCTTCCAGCGCGCGGCTGCTGGCGTCACTGCGCTCGTACAGCTTGCTCAAGCCGGTGGCGGCCAGCAGCGCGTCGGCTATTGGCTCTTTCCAGCGCTCCACGCCGCTTGAGGCGAACTGCGCCACCAGCGTGTCGCCATAGCGGTCCACGATCAGGCCTGGCAGACCGTCGGACTCGCCGTGCACCAGCCGCATGGCATTGCTGTGGATGTCAAAGCGGGCTCTGGCCTTGACGGCGCTGGCACAGGCCGACGCAAAAAAAGCCGCATCGATGCGCTGCGCTTCATCAAAACTCCAGACCCGGGCGCGAATTTTGGAGGCTGGACTGAACGCCGCCCAGCCCAAAAACTGGCCCTGATCGCCCTCGACCCGCACGGTTTCACCCGGATCGCCACCGCCCTTGGCGATGGCCGACTCAAATATCCAGGGATGCCGGCGCAAGAGCGAGCGCTCTTTGCCCGCGCGAAGACGAACGGTTTTCAATAGGTGATCGCCATGGCCGGCACATCGACGCGGATCATCGGCTTGCCGAGCGCCGCGCTGACAGCCGCCACATAGTCGGCCGACCACTTGGCGTCGCCCAGCAGGGCAGGCCCGGCGGCCTGGGTCACCACCAGAACCTTGTCGGCCGTCAGCACCTTGCCACTGGCGCGCAAAGGCTCACAGTCGAGCGTGGTGAACTGCTGGTCCAGCCAGGCCCGCGCTGCATCATGCGTCAGCGGCGTACCTTCGGGCACATGAAATGAAAATTCAACGCCTTTGTCCAACGTCACAATGATTTGCTTTTGCATAAGTCACCTATTGAGAAAAAATTCGTGCTGACCGCTATTTTGAACCACTTGAACCACCGGTTTTAAGGTGCGCGCGGGGATGGGCCGCATCATAGGCTTTGGCCAGGTGCTGGAAGTCGAGCCGGGTGTAGATCTGGGTGGTGCTGATGTTGGCGTGGCCCAGCAGCTCCTGCACGCCGCGCAGGTCGCTGCTGGACTGCAGAACATGGCTGGCAAACGAGTGGCGCAGCATGTGCGGATGCACGGGGGCCGCCAGCCCGGCCTGCAAGCTGCGCCGCCTCACGCGCTGCCAGATCGACTGCGAGGTGAGCCGCGTGCCGTTGCGACCAATGAACAAGGCCACCTGCGCGGTGCCGCCCGCCAAGACTGCCGTGGATGCGGGCCTGGCCTGCGCACGCACCAACAGCCAGGTCTGCAGCGCCTGCACCGCCTTGGCGCCCACCGGCACAATGCGCCGCTTGCTGCCCTTGCCCAGCACATGGGCTTCGCCCGCCGGCAAATCGACCCAGCCGCGCGCCGCGGCGCTGGCCTGAACATCGAGCCCGGTCAACTCGCCCACGCGCAGACCACCGCCGTACAGCAGTTCCACCATGGCCGCGTCGCGCGCCTCCAGCCAGGGGTCGTTGCCGACCCCCTCAAAGCTCGCCAGTTGCACGGCGTCATCCACGCTCAGGGCTTTGGGCAGGGGTTTTGCGGCTTTGGGCGCGCGCACGTCAAGCACCGGATTGCAAGCCACCAGCCCTTCGCGCCCAAGCCAGATATAAAACCCGCGCCAGCCCGACAAAATCAGCGCAATGCCACGGCCGCTGCGCCCGCCACTGTGCATTTGCGCCACCCAGCGCCGGATGTGGCCGGGCTCAACCGCCGTCAGACTGACGCCAGCCTGCGCCGCCTGAACGGCCAGCTTTTCCAGGTCCAGGGTGTAAAGCAGCACAGTGCGCTGGGCCAGGCGTTTTTCGAAGCGCACGTGGTCGAGGTAACGCTGCACCAGCGCATCCCTGGGCTTGCTCACCACCTGATCGTCGGAAGGGTCATGGATTGCCACGCTTCGCTCGCAATCACTGAAAATGACAGGATCGCCAATGGGTGAGGTTTAGCGCAGCGGCGAGAGCGCGGCGCTGGCCAGTTCGGCAATGCGCGCCAGAAAGTCGGTGCCCATGGTGCTGTTGAAGCGCTGGGCGTCGGGCGAAGCCAGCACCAGCAGGCCAAAGGCCGGCGCGGTGCTGCCGATGGGGCCTGCGCGCAATGGCAGGATGGCCAGTGAGGCCGCCGCCTTGGGGTCAGGCAGCCAGTTGACGGCCTCCAGCCCCGTGTTGACGCCGCAATAGGGCTCGGTCAGGGAACTGGCGAACAGCTTGGCATCTTCGCTCACCCCTTTGGCAAACGCCGCATCGGCATAGGCCGCGTCCACGCCCCACACCTTGATGCCCACCTGCGGCACGGCAAACTGGTCGGCCAGTTCGGCCACCATCAGCTCGGGCAAGTTGACCGGGTTGGTGTTCAGAAACAGCGTGCGCGCCCACTGCAACAGCTTGTCGGACAGCGCCGTGTTGTCATTGACGTTGCGAATCATGTCCATGATGCGCAGCTCCAGCAGCTTGATTTTTTCACGCAACATGTTGGCCTGGCGCTCCTGCAGGCTCACCGCGCGCTGGCTGTGCGGGCTGGTCAGCTGCACGGCGGCCAGCATGTCGGCATGGCGCTCAAAGAAGTCAGGCGTATTGGCCAGGTAATCGGCAATGTCGTCCTCGGTGATCGGGTTGGCGATGGCGCTGGGCAGATGTGAATTTGGCATGGTAGTTACGCGTTGGGAAGGTCGTCGGGGATTTCAATTTCACCTTGAAACACGGTGGTGGCCGGGCCGGTCATCATGACCGGCGCACCGTCGCCGGCCCAGGCAATGGCGAGCTCGCCGCCGTGAGTCTGCACATAGACGTCGATGTCAGCGTCGAGCAGACCAAGCCGGATGCCCGCCACCACGGCGGCGCAGGCGCCCGAGCCGCAGGCCAGCGTCTCGCCGGCGCCGCGCTCATACACCCGCAGCAGGATCTGGCGGCGGTTTAGCACCTGCATGAAGCCGGCATTGACCCGGTTCGGGAAAAACGGGTGGCTTTCGATCAAGGGGCCCTGCTGCAAGACCGGCGCGGCATCGGCATCGTCCACCAGTTGCACCGCGTGCGGGTTGCCCATCGACACCACAGCCACCCGCACCACCGTGTCGTGTCCCGGCGTGGCCAGCAGCAGCGGCCATTGCTGCCAGCCTCCATGAGACTCGGACGGCACCAGACCCGGTATGAAGGGAATGCGCGCCAGTTCGAACACCGGCGTGCCCATGTTGACGGTGACGCGGCCATCGGACTTGAGCACCGGCTCGATCACCCCGCCCCTGGTCTGCACCCGGATCGCGTCTTTTTGGGTTAGGCCGGCATCGCGCACAAATCGCGCAAAACAACGCGCGCCATTGCCGCACTGCTCCACCTCGGCGCCGTCGGCGTTGTGGATCAGGTACTCGAAGTCAATGCCCGGCACCGGTGACGGGCGCACCGTCAGAATCTGGTCGGCACCGACGCCGAAGTGGCGGTCGGCCAGAAACCGATACTGCGCGGTGCCCAGACCGAAGCGGTTTCGGGTCTCGTCGAGCACCACAAAGTCGTTGCCGGCACCTTGCATTTTGGTAAAGGGGATTCGCATGGGCCAATTATCCACGCGGCAAGCAGCGCCTGGCCACTTTTGACAGATGCCAATCATGCTCGCGCTGCCCGTACTTTGCTGTCGCCCGCTCAGGGACTGAAGTGCACGCCGCCTTGATCGTCCACCACCACGAAGCCATTGCTCACCAGCCTGGCCAGCACCTCGGTGACGAGGACGGCATCACTGGAAGTTTCATTGAGCAGGGAGGTGATGGCCGCCAGCAGGCGTGCCTTGCGCGCTGGCTTGTTCGCTGTCTTTTGCAGACTCGCATGCACATGGCGCACTGCCGCGTCCAACTCGGCTGAAGGCTTTGGGTTTTTCGATGCCTGGGGTTTGACTCTCTTGGGCGGCACACTGGACTGAGGCGCCGCCGCCGGCTGGACGGTTCGTGCGACTGGCTTTTTGTCACCGGCAACCGCTGCAGCTTTTGGCGCCCTGGCAGACGGGCCTTTGCCGGGATTGACAGCAACCGTCCTGGTGACTGCTGGTTTGGCGACTGCCGCCTTTTTGACGGTCACACCTTGCAGGACGGATGCGGTTTTGCGAGCTGGCGCGGTTTGCCTCAAAGGGGTCGATGCCACCTGCTTCTTTGCAGACGCTATTTTTGCCGGGACTGGCGTTGCAACGCTTTGGGCCGCCGGCGCTGTTTTTTTCGTCTTGGCCGCTGCCGCCTTCCTGACCTGTCCCGATGCGCCGACAAACCCAAGTTGCTGCGCCGTAAAACCCAAAATGCTGGCGTGCTCCAACATCGGCGCATAACCCTTGTCGTTGGAGATCACGACAAAATTGGAATGCGGGTTGCGCGCTGCGATGTAACCCATGTAGAACGACAAATGAAAATCCAGCGCGTTTTTCCCTGCCCTGGCAATCGGCACCAGCGTGGCCCGCTGACCAAACAGCGCCTGGTTGACCGCCACATTTTTCTGGTTGGGGCCGTGAAACAGCCAGACATCGGTGGCGGACGGCACCAGGGCCTGAATGTCCCGGTCTTTCGGCTGCACGTTTTCCCAGTCCACGAGCACGTGGGTCTGCTGGGCCGGCTGCACCGTGCCTGCCGGGGCTGTGGCGCCGATCTGAGCTGCGGCGGCCGCCTCCGTGCGGGCCGGCTCGGGTGCTCGGGCATGCGCAGCCCTGGAAGGTGCCGGGGGATGCTTGATGGCGTTCTTGGCCAGCTTGTTGGCCGCTGCGCTTGGCAAATCAATGGCGCAGTGGTCCGCCACTTGCAGCAGGTAGAGCAGCACGTCTGCCACCTCATCCGCGATTCTTTCCTTGGTTGCCGGATCAAGATGGGCCGCCTGAGAGGCTTCAGTCGTCATCCACTGGAAAATCTCAGCCAGCTCGGCGGCCTCCACCATCAGCGCCATGCTCAGATTCTTGGGTGTATGGAATGGCTGCCAGTTGCGGGCGGCGGCAAATTCCCGCAAATTTTGCTGCAGAGCCTGGATGTCCATGTGCGTATCCCCCAGAGAATGATGAAACAAGGCTGCGACAATACCGCCCCTATGCATCCTGTTTATACCCTCACCCTGTCCTGCCCCGACCGCCTGGGTCTGGTGCACGCCGTGTCCGGTTTTTTGCTGGAACGCAGCGGCAACATCGAAGAAGCCGCGCAGTTCAACGATACCGGCACCGGCCTGTTTTTCATGCGCGTGCAATTTGCCTGTGGCGAGCACAGCTTTGACGCGCTGAAAACCCAGCTGGCCGACTTTGCCACACCGTTCCAGATGCAATGGCAATTGCACGCCCAGGCGCAGAAGATGCGCACGGTGATCCTGGTCAGCAAGGAAGGCCATTGCCTCAACGACCTGCTGTTTCGCTGGAAAAGCGGCCTGCTGCCGCTCGACATTTGCGCCATCATCTCCAACCACCGCGAGTTTTACCAGCTCGCGGCCAGCTACAACGTGCCGTTTCATCACCTGCCGGTGACTGCCGCCACCAAGGCCCAGGTGGAGGCCAAACAGATCGAGATCATCGACGCGGAAGGCGCCGAGCTGGTGGTGCTGGCGCGCTACATGCAAATCCTGTCTGACGATTTATGCCGCAAGCTCAGTGGCCGCGCCATCAACATTCACCACTCGTTTTTGCCCAGCTTCAAGGGCGCCAAGCCCTATTACCAGGCGCATGACCGGGGGGTGAAACTGATCGGCGCCACCGCCCACTATGTCACTGCAGCCCTCGACGAGGGCCCGATCATCGAGCAGGACGTGGCGCGTGTGGACCACAGCAAAACGGTCGAAGACCTGACGGCGCTGGGCCGCGACACCGAGAGCCAGGTGCTGGCCCGCGCCGTCAAATGGCACAGCGAGCACCGGGTGCTGATCAACGGCCACAAGACCGTGATCTTCAAGTAGTTCAAAGGCCGCCGCCCCACCGATACTGCCAGGCGAGTCCGAGCAGGTCATAACTGTTGCCCGTGCGGGCAGACACCCCTGTGCTGGCGTAGAGCTTGACCGAGTTCTGGAGATCGACCGGAAAAGCCAGCGTCCCACCCAGGCGCCAGTTCTGCTGCAGGTCGACGCCCTGCGCGCCATTCAGCGTGGTGCGCCCGCCAGCGAAATAGGTGGCATCCGCAGAACCCCAGATTCCGCCCTTGAAGTTGTAGATGGCGTGCGCCCGCAACGCATAAACGGGATCCTGGGAGCGTCGGTTGCCATTGAAGAAATCGTCGTTGGCCGTGAACAGCGTCACGGCCGCCGCGCCTTCAATCGTCCATGGGCCCAGCGCCTTCGACGCCCCGATCTCCGGCTTGATGGACCATCGGTTGCTGCCGATGTTGACCAGTTTGGCAGGGTCGTACTGACCGGTTGGCGCCGAGACCTGAAGACTCCCGCCAACGATCAGATCCTGCCGGTACGCCCTGAACGCGGGCAGCGACAGCGCTGGCGCACCGTAAAAATTCATCGACAACCGAAACGAGGCGTCGCCGAATCCGTTGACCTCGCGCTCGACAGGACTGCCCTGGTAGAGCGCCGAGCCTGACAACCAGGTGTAGGGCACGATCACATCGAACTTGCCAGACCTCCCCCACAAATCCAGCGACCTCACGTAACCAGTGACCGCCGTGGAAGTTGCAAGATCAGGCTCCGTGAGGGGGAGCGAGGAGTCGAACGCAAGGCCGCCCTGAGTGCGGGCATAGCCGCCGACCAGAAAGTTCACCCCCACCGGCACATTGGAGTAAGACCGGGGCTCGATGCTTTGGGCATGGGACGACGTTGCGCCCGCCACGAGCCCGCAAACAGCGAGTGCGATGGTCACGGCCGCCTTTGTCGGGATGAAGGTGTTCAGCAAAAAGGAAGGGCATGTCACAGAATTTCCCATGAATTTTTGATGTTGCATGCTGGCCTTGTCCAAAGAGGAGTGATCCTGATGCAACGGGTTTTAGGTCAAGAACCCTGCGCCATGGCCTCGCCCAGCCGGACGGCGCCACCGGGTTGCCAGGCCGGGTTGAAGTTGAGCGGCCCCTGCGGGAACAGCATCACCACGGTGGAGCCCAGCAAAAAACGGCCCATCTCATCGCCTTGTTTGAATTCAATCTGCTGATCGTCGTAGCGCCATTCACTCAAACGCCCCGGACGCGGTGCATTGACCGCACCGTGCCAGGTGGTGGCCATGCTGCCCACAATGGTGGCGCCCACCAGCACCAGCACAAACGGCCCATGCTCGCCGTCAAAAACACAGACCACGCGCTCGTTGCGCGCGAACAGCCCCGGCACGCCGCGCGCGGTGGCAGGGTTGACCGAAAACAGGTCCCCCGGCACATAAATCATGCGAGTCAGGCGCCCGGCGCAGGGCATGTGGATGCGGTGGTAGTCGCGCGGGCTCAGGTACAGCGTGGCAAAGTGGCCGTTGTCAAACTGCGCAGCCAAGGCGGCATCTCCACCCACCAGCGCGGTGCTGCTGTAGTGGTGCCCCTTGGCCTGGAATATCTGCTGGCCTTCGATGCGGCCAAACTGGCTGATGGCGCCGTCGACCGGGCAAATCAGGTCTGCCTGCGCCAAAGGACGCACCCCGTCTTTAAGGGCACGGGTGAAAAAGTCGTTGAAGCTGGTGTAGCTGGCCAGCTCCGGGTTGGCCGCCTCTTGCATGTTGACGCGGTAGCGCTGCACAAACCAGGCAATCAGGCGGGTGGTGAGCCCGCCAGCCCGGGCCCGCGCGATCCGCCCGGCCAGCAAAGTGATGGTCTGCTTGGGGATCAGGTATTGGGAAAGTACGGCGGTGCGGTCGGTCATAAGGCAGGGATTCTACGCAGTGCATTCAGACCACCGACTGCCACAATCATGTCATGTCCATCGCCCGCATCCCCCCGATCCAATGCCTGCTGACTTTTGAGGCGCTGGCGCGTCTGCGCAGCGTCACGCAAACTGCAGAAGAACTCTGCGTCACGCCCAGCGCGGTGAGCCACCGCGTCAAGCAGCTGGAGCAAATCATAGGCACCAAGTTGTTTGGCCGGGCCGACTTTTCGCTCACCATCGAGGGTGTGGAATACCTGGCGCATGTGCGCGACGGCCTGTCCATGCTGCAAAAGTTCCCGAGCTCGGCGGCCATGCCGGGCAAGCGCAAGCTGCGCCTGGCCGTCACGCCGACCTTTGCGCGCTCCATTTTGATTCCGCGCCTGCGCCAGTTCACCGAGGCCTACCCCGAGATCGACCTCACCCTGCAAATCTCGATTCCGCTGCTCGACGTGGTGGCCGAAGACGCCGACCTGATGATCCGTTTTGGCACCGGACGCTACGCCGATGTCGAGCATGTCTGTCTGCTCAAGGACGAGGTCACACCGCTGGCCTCCCCCGCCTTTGTGCGCGAGCACGGGCCGTTTGAAGTGGCGCAAGACCTGGAGGGGGAGGAGCTGTTGCGCAGCCCGCTGGAGCCGTGGCGCACCTGGTTCGCCGCGCGCGGGCTGGACTGGCCCGAGCCGCTCGATGGTTCGCAGTTCAACGATGTCGGCCTGATGTGTGATGGCGCGGCGGCCGGTATGGGTATTGCGCTGATTCGCCTCAAGCTGGCCTTGCCCTGGCTGGAAAACGGCTCGCTGGTTCGCCTGGGGACCAGCGAGGTCTTTACCAGCAATGTGCCCAGTCCGCACGCCCACTACCTGTGCTGGCGCACCGGCATGATGGAACGCTGGGAGTGCGTGGCCTTCGCCGACTGGCTCAAGCAGACGATGGTTTGACCGGTCCGGTCCACCAGTCCTCGCCAAAGGCGCCCTGCAGCCAGGCAATGAAAGTGCTCACCTTGGCGGGAATAAGCCGGGGGGAACTGTAGACCGCGTGAATTTCCTGAACTGGCAGGCTCCAGTCCACCAACAGCGCGGTCACGGCCGAGGTCTTGAGCGATTCCTCGGCAACATAGCGTGGCAAGGCCGCCACCCCCAAACCATCGCGGGCAGCGGCCAGCAAGGCCGACAAGCTGTTGGAACGCAGCGGGCCCTTGACCGGGATCGACAGCATGTTGCCCTCCGGGCTGGTGAAGCTCCAGCGCGCGTCCCCTTGCACCGTGCTGTAGATCAGCGCGTCATGCGCCGCCAACTCGACGGGCGTCCGTGGCGTGCCACGCGCCGCCAGATAGCCGCTTGACGCCACCAGCACCCACGGATTGAGCCCCAGGTAACGCGCACCCAGCGTCGAGTCCTCGAGCCGGCCCATGCGAATGGCCACGTCCATGCCCTGCTCCACCAGATTCACATAGCGGTCATCAAAGTTCAGCTCAATCTGCAGTTGCGGGTGCTCGCGCATGAAACGCATCAGCAAGGGCACCAGCACACGGCGCCCAAAGGCCACCGAGGTGCTGACGCGCAATACACCCTGCACCTGGGACTGCAGCAGGCCAGCCACGGATTCGGCCTCATCGACATGGTGCGCGATCAGCCTGCATTTCTCGTAGTACAAAAAACCGATTTCGGTGGGGGTGACGCCGTGGGTGGAGCGGTGCAGCAGGCGTGCGCCCAGCTGCTTCTCCAGTTGCGCCACGCGCTTGGTCGCCGCTGGCTGGCCAATACGCAGCTCGGCCGCCGCCTTGCTGAAAGAGCCAAGGTCCACCACGCGAATAAACAGCCGAATGGCCTCAAGTCGGTCCATGGCCCAAGAGTAGAACATGGATGGCTGCCACTGGCAATATTCCAACCAGGAATAAGCGTAATGCTGGCTGGCCGTCTTCCAGAAAGACCTGCGCTGGCAAATACTTCAAACCATCAACAACCCCAACAGGAGATAAAAATGGCAAAGATGAAAGCAGCAATGGCCGCGGTACTGGTGATGGAAAAGGAAGGCATTTCAACCGCCTTTGGTGTGCCCGGCGCCGCCATCAACCCCTTGTACTCGGCGCTGCGCGAGCGCCAGTCCATCACCCACATCCTGGCGCGCCACGTGGAGGGTGCATCGCACATGGCCGAGGGCTACACCCGCGCCGCCGCTGGCAATATCGGGGTCTGCATTGGCACCAGCGGCCCGGCCGGCACCGACATGATCACCGGGCTGTATTCAGCCATTGCCGACAGCATTCCCATTTTGTGCATCACCGGCCAGGCACCGCGTGCCCGGATGTACAAGGAAGACTTTCAGGCGGTGGACATCGAGAGTATCAGCAAGCCGGTGACCAAATGGAGCGTCACGGTGCGTGAGCCGGCGCTGGTACCACGCGCCTTCCAGCAGGCGTTTCACCTGATGCGCTCTGGCCGCCCGGGCCCGGTGTTGATCGACCTGCCGTTTGATGTGCAAATGGGCGAGATCGAATTTGACATCGACACCTACGAGCCGCTGCCCGTGTACAAACCGGCCGCCACGCGCAAGCAGATCGAGAAAGCGATCGACATGCTGATGGCTTCGAGCAAGCCCCTGATCGTGGCCGGTGGCGGCATCATCAACGCCGACGCGTCTGACTTGCTGGTGGAATTTGCCGAGTTGGTGGGCGTGCCGGTGATCCCCACCCTGATGGGCTGGGGCACCATTCCCGATGACCACCCGCTGATGGCGGGCATGGTCGGCCTGCAAACCAGCCACCGCTACGGCAACGCCACCATGCTGGCGAGCGACTTTGTGATTGGCATCGGCAACCGCTGGGCGAATCGCCACACCGGCAGCCCCGAGGTGTATTGCAAGGGCCGCACTTTTGTGCACGTTGACATCGAGCCCACGCAAATTGGCCGCGTGTTCAACCCGGAGCTTGGCATTGTGAGCGACGCCAAAATTGCGCTGGAGTTGTTGGTGCAGGTGGCGCGCGAGCGCAAGGCCGCCAGCCAGTTGAAGGACTTCAGCGACTGGGTGAGCCGATGCACCGAGCGCAAGGCGTTGATGCACCGCAAGACCCATTTCACCGAAACGCCGATCAAGCCGCTGCGCGTGTACGAGGAAATGAACCAGGCGCTGCCGCGCGACACGATTTACGTGACCACCATTGGCCTGAGCCAGATTGCCGGCGCGCAGTTTTTGCATGTGTACGGCCCGCGCCAGTGGATCAACTGCGGCCAGGCCGGCCCGCTGGGCTGGACCATCCCCGCCGCTTTAGGCGTGGTGGCCGCCGACCCGACCCGCACCGTGGTGGGCTTGTCGGGCGACTACGACTTTCAGTTCCTGATTGAAGAGCTGGCTGTGGGCGCACAGTTTCGCCTGCCCTATGTGCATGTGCTGGTGAACAACAGCTATCTGGGCCTGATCCGCCAGAGCCAGCGCGGCTTCGAGATGGACTACTGCGTGCAACTGGCGTTTGAGAACCAGAACGTGGAGGACCCGGCCCTCAAGAGCTACGGTGTCGACCACCAGGCGGTGGTGCAGGGGCTGGGCTGCAAGTCGCTGCGTGTCACCGACCCGGAAAAAATCCAGGCGGCCCTTCAGCAAGCCCAGACCATGGCACAGGAGTTCCGCGTACCGGTGGTGGTCGAGGTGATTCTGGAGCGGGTGACCAACATCGCCATGGGCACCGAGATTGACAAGATCAACGAGTTCGAAGACATCGACTGCCGCCACCCTGAAGGTCGCCAGGGCCTGGAGATGGCCGGCTTGCTGGAATAAATTGCGTCTGCATTACAAGGACAACACCATGCCCAAATTTGCCGCCAACCTGAGCATGCTTTTTACCGAGCTGCCTTTTCTGGACCGTTTTGAGGCGGCCGCACGCGCCGACTTTAAAGCGGTGGAGTTTCTGTTTCCCTATGCCTGGCCGGCCCAGGACATCAAGCAGCGCCTGGACGCCCATGGCCTCAAGCTGGTGCTGCACAACCTGCCCGCCGGCGACTGGGACGCCGGTGAGCGCGGCATTGCCTGCCACCCCGACCGCATTGAGGAGTTCCACGCCGGGGTGGCCAAGGCCATTGCCTACGCCACCACGCTGGGGGTGAACCAGGTCAACTGCCTGGCCGGCAAGGCGCCGGCAGGTGTGAGCGACGACGTGCTTCACACCACCTTTGTCAACAACCTTAAATACGCGGCAGCCGAGCTGAAAGGCGCTGGTTTGCGGCTGCTGATTGAGCCCATCAATCACTTTGACATACCCGGCTTCTACCTGAACACCACGGCGCAGGCGCTGGCGATTCTGGACGAGGTGGGCGCCGACAACGCCTTTGTCCAGTACGACATCTACCACGCCCAGCGCATGGAGGGCGAACTGGCGGCCACCATGCAACAACACCTGGCGCGCATAGGCCACATTCAACTGGCCGACAACCCGGGCCGCCATGAGCCCTCCACGGGAGAGATCAATTTCCCGTTTCTGTTCGCCCACCTGGATCGCATTGGCTACAGTGGCTGGATTGGCTGCGAGTACAAACCCGCAACCACCACCGAGGCCGGCCTGGGCTGGCGCCAGCAACTCTGCGCCTAAACTGATTGCAAATCCAAAGAAAGCACCACATGACAACCCCCTCACTCAATATTGGCTTCATCGGCCTGGGCATCATGGGCACGCCCATGGCCGGCCACCTCATCGCGGCCGGTCACAAGCTGTTCGTTTTCAAGCGCGGCCCGATGCCGGAAGCCATCAGCCAGAGCGGTGCAACGCCGTGCAGCTCGGCGCGTCAGGTGGCCGAGCGCGCCGACATCATCTTCACCATGGTGCCCGACACGCCCGACGTGGAAAGCGTGCTGTTTGGCACCGATGGCATCGCGGCGGGCCTCACACCGGGCAAGACCGTGGTCGACATGAGCTCGATCTCGCCGATTGCCACCAAAGTGTTTGCCCAAAAAATCAACGCCCTGGGCTGCGATTACCTCGACGCACCGGTGTCGGGCGGCCAGGTGGGCGCCAAGAATGCCACGCTGTCGATCATGGTGGGCGGCCCCGAGGACACTTTTGAGAAGATCAAGCCGCTGTTTGAACTGATGGGCAAGAACATCACCCTGGTCGGGGCAAATGGTGATGGCCAGACCGCCAAAGTGGCCAACCAGATCATCGTGGCCCTGAACATCGAGGCGGTGGGTGAGGCGCTGCTGTTTGCAGCCAAGGCCGGCGCCGACCCCGCGCGTGTGCGCCAGGCGCTGATGGGTGGCTTTGCGTCGAGCAAGATTCTGGAAGTGCACGGCGAGCGCATGATCAAGCGCACGTTTGATCCCGGCTTTCGCATCGAACTGCACCAGAAAGACCTGAATCTGGCGCTGTCCAGTGCCCGCGCTTTGGGCGTGTCGCTGCCCAACACGGCCATGGCGCAGGAGCTGTTCAACAGCTGCGCCGCCCACGGCGGCAAGGGCTGGGACCACTCGGCCATGGTGCGGGCGCTGGAGAGCATGGCCAATTTCGAAATCGGCCAGCCCTGAACCCTTCGCCTGCAAGGCAGTTGCGGAGAAGCCCGACCGGCACCGGTAGGCAGATTTTTTCAACAGATGCGTTAAGTTTCTTCGCACCATGCCTTGTTAATTTCGCTTAAAGTCCGGAGCATGTTTTACGTCACCGGACCCAACCCATGAACGCACCTCTCTCTCAGGATAGTCTGGACGCATTGCGAAGATCAGAGCGTCAGGCGCTGGTCGTCAAAGGGCTTCTGGAATGCTTGCCGGCCCACGCCCTGCTCTGGAACAACGAAGACACGACGCCCTATGAGTGCGATGGTTTGACCGCCTACCGCCAGCGCCCGCTGGTGGTGGCTCTGCCTGAAACACAAGCTCAGGTGGCCGCGGTCCTCAAAACCTGCCATACCCTGGGCGTGCCGGTGGTGGCGCGCGGTGCCGGCACCGGTCTGTCGGGCGGGGCCATGCCCAACGCGGTGGGGGTCACCCTGTCGATGGCCAAATTCAACAAGATCCTGAAACTTGACCCGGTGTCGCGCACGGCGCTGGTGCAGTGCGGTGTGCGTAACCTTGCCATCAGCGAGGCGGCCGCGCCCTTGGGCCTGTACTACGCGCCCGACCCGTCCAGCCAGATTGCCTGCACCATTGGCGGCAATGTGGCCGAAAACTCCGGCGGCGTGCACTGCCTCAAATATGGCCTCACCCTGCACAACATCGTCAAGCTCAAGGGCTACACCATGGACGGTGAACCGGTCGAATTCGGCTCGGACGCACTCGACGCGCCCGGCTACGACCTGATGAGTGTGGTGATTGGCTCGGAAGGCATGCTGGCGGTGGTGCTGGAGGTCACCGTCAAACTCATCCCCAAACCGATGCTGGCGCGCTGCATCATGGCCAGCTTTGACGACATCCGCAAAGCCGGCGATGCCGTCGCCGCGGTGATTGCGGCCGGGATCATTCCGGCCGGCCTGGAGATGATGGACAAGCCCATGACGGCGGCGGTGGAAGACTACGTGCACGCCGGCTACGACCTGACCGCCGAAGCCATATTGCTGTGCGAGAGTGACGGCACGCCCGAGGAGGTGGAGGAAGAAATTGGCCGCATGAGCACGGTGCTGCTGGCCGCCGGCGCCACCAAGATTGCGGTGAGCCAGAACGAACAGGAGCGCCTGAAGTTCTGGAGCGGGCGCAAGAATGCGTTCCCCGCCAGCGGCCGCATCAGCCCCGACTACATGTGCATGGACAGCACGATTCCGCGCAAGCGCGTGGCCGACATCCTGCTGGCCATTGCCGAGATGGAGAAGAAATACCAGTTGCGCTGTGCCAATGTCTTTCATGCCGGCGACGGCAACCTGCACCCGCTGATTTTGTTTGATGCCAACGACGCTGACCAACTGCACCGCTGCGAGCTATTTGGCGCCGAGATCCTGGAGACCAGTGTGGCCATGGGTGGCACCGTGACCGGCGAGCATGGCGTCGGGGTGGAAAAGCTCAACAGCATGTGTGTGCAGTTTTCTGCCGCGGAAAATGAGCAGATGTTTGGCGTGAAACGCGCCTTTGACCCGCAGGGCCTGCTCAATCCGGGGAAGGTCATCCCGACGCTGAACCGCTGCGCCGAATACGGCAAGATGCTGGTGCGTGGCGGCCAGATCAAGCACCCCGACTTGCCCCGGTTCTGAATTGGACGCCGCATGAACGGCCTGCGCGGACTGGCTTGGCTGCTGGCCATGCAGTCTTTGGGCGAACTGCTGTCGCGCGGACTGAACCTGCCCTTTCCGGGGCCGGTGATCGGCATGTTGCTGCTGCTGCTGGCACTGCGCCTGCCCGTTGTTCGTGCGCCGGTGGCCGCCTGCGCCAACTTTTTGCTCTCACACCTGTCCCTGCTGTTTGTGCCGGTCGGTGTGGGGGTGATGACGCACCTGGGACTGCTCGGCCAATACGGCGTGCGCATGCTGGCCGTCATCGTGCTCTCGACCTGGATTGGGCTCGTCGTCACGGTACTGGTCCTGAGGGCTTTCAGGGGATCACACGATGCCTAAGTTTGTCGAGCTCTGGGTTTACCTTTCCGCCACGCCACTGTTTGGCCTGAGCGCCACGCTGGTGGTCTATGTGCTGGCGCAGGCGGCCTACGCCCGGCTGGATCAGCCGGCTTGGGCCAATCCGGTGCTGTGGTCGGTTATCGCGCTGGCCAGCCTGCTTATGCTGACCGGCGTGGATTACCCCACTTATTTTTCGGGCGCGCAATTCATCCACTTTTTGCTCGGCCCTGCCGTGGTGGCGCTGGCCTGGCCGCTGTGGGAACGGCTCGCGGCCCTGCGCGAACACTGGCGCGCCTTGCTGGCGGCGGCTGCGGTGGGGGGCGTGGCAGCCAGCGGGTCGGCGCTGCTGCTGGGCTGGCTGGTCGGCTTGCCGCAGGACGTGGTGCTGTCGCTCGCGCCCAAATCAGTCACCGCACCTGTGGCGATGGGCATTGCTGACAAGATTGGCGGCATTCCAGCGCTGGCTGCGGTGTTTGCGGTGGTCACCGGCATGGTCGGCGCACTCAGCGGCAAGGCCTTGTTTGGCCTGTTGAAAATTCCAACCGATGCCGACGGCTGGATGGCGCGAGGTTTTTCTTTGGGGACGGCGGCGCACGGTATTGGCGCGGCACGGGCTTTGCAGGTCAACAGCGATGCGGGTGCGTTTGCCGGGCTGGCCCTGGGACTGCAGGTGGTGCTTGCCTCCTTGTTGATCCCGCTACTTTTCCGCCTGTTTTAGCTTTTCATCAAACCGTTTTCTGCGGCTGAATAAAGGGCTCGTCATCGTCTATCAATTGCGCCGCCCAGGGCGCCAGCTTGCTGGTATCGGAGCGCAACAGCTCCTGCTTGACCACCAAAATTTGCGCCGGATGCATGGAAAAACTGCGCAGGCCCATCCCCAGCAGCAATTTGGTCATGCTCACATCGCCCGCCATTTCGCCACACAAACTGACCGGCTTGCCTTGTGCCCGCCCCTCCGCAATGGTGTTGGACACCAGGCGCAACACGGCAGGGTGCATCGGGTCGTAAAGGTGCGCCACCGACTCGTCGGCGCGGTCGATGGCCAGCGTGTACTGAATCAAATCGTTGGTGCCGATCGACAGAAAGTCGAAGTACTTGAGAAACACCTTGAGCGTCAGCGCGGCAGCCGGGATTTCGATCATGGCGCCGATCCTGACCGGACCGTAGGCCACGCCACGGTTGTCCAACTGCACGCGGGCGTGGTCGATCAGCGCCATGGTCTGGCGGATCTCACGCGCGTGCGCCAGCATCGGTATCATCACGTTGACCTGGCCGTGGGCCGCCGCGCGCAACACGGCGCGCAACTGAGTCAGAAACATGGCCGGGTCGGCCAGACTCCAGCGAATGGCGCGCAATCCCAGCGCAGGGTTCAGATGGGCGTCGTCGCGCATGGTGTCGTCGAGCGGCTTGTCAGCGCCCACATCGACCGTGCGGATCGTGACCGGCAGGCCCTGCATGCCTTGCACCGCCCGCCGGTAAGCCAGATACTGCTCCTCTTCGTTGGGCAGTTTGCCATGGCGGCCCATGAACAAGAACTCACTGCGGAACAGGCCGACACCGACGGCACCCGCTTTCAGCGCGGCGGTGGCATCGTCGGGCATTTCGATGTTGGCCAACAGTTCGATTTTTTGCCCGTCCAGCGTCACCGCCGGCGTGTGCAGCAACCGCCCCAGGCGTCCCCGCTGGAGCTCGCCCTGGCGCTGCTTGAAACCGTATTCAGCCAAAATGATCGGCGAGGGGTCCACCACCACCACGCCCGCATCACCATCGATCACCACCCAGTCGTCCTGCTGGATCAGGTGACTGCTCAGGCGCGCGCCCACCACCGCCGGAATGTCCAGGCTGCGCGCCACAATGGCGGTGTGGGAGGTCTTGCCGCCCACATCGGTGATGAAACCGGCAAAAACACTCTGCTTGAATTGCAGCATGTCCGAAGGCGAAAGGTCATGCGCCACCAGGATCAGAGGCACATCCACCGTGTCGTCGAGCAACAAGTCCTGTTGCGACGTCTTGCGTCCCTGGCGCCCCAGCGGCTGGACCAACGGCGATGAGACGCCGCGCATGGCACGCAGGATTTTTTCGGTGATCTGCTCGAGGTCGGCTTTGCGTTCGCGCAAATAGTCGTCTTCCATCTCGTCAAACTGGCGCGCCACGACTTCAAGTTGGGTGGTCAGCGCCCACTCCGCGTTGTAAAGCCGGTCCTTGATCCAGTGGCGAACGCCGGACGACAGCTCCTCGTCCTGCAGCAGCATCAGGTGCACATCGAGCAGCGCCGACAACTCGTGGGGCGTGTCTTTGGGCCCCATATGGGCGATGCTGGCCTGCAGGCGGTGAATTTCTTCCACCACCGCGTCGCGGCCATCACGCACCCGGTTGATCTCAGCGGCAACCTGCGCGGGTTCGACAAAGTAATGCGCCACGTCCAGCCGGCTGGAAGCCACCAGTACCGCCCGCCCGATGGCGATGCCCCGGGCCACTGCCAGACCATGGATGGCAAAAGTCATTCACCTTCTCCAAACTTGTCTGCCACCAAATACAACAACGCCTCCATCGCCTGCTGCTCCTGCTCGCCACTGGTTTCAATTTCGATCTGTGAGCCCATACCGGCAGCCAGCATCATCACCCCCATGATGCTCTTGGCATTGACGCGACGATCGCCGCGCGACATCCAGACCTCGCACGGAAAACTGCCGGCCAGCTTGGTCAGTTTGGCAGAAGCGCGGGCATGAAGCCCCAATTTATTGCTGATGGTGGTCGTGGTTTTGATCATTTGGTTTTCGTTGCTGATTTTGCGGCGCCGTGACAGCCACTTGCATCACGCCCTGGGTGCCACCGGAAAGCACGCGCGCCACCAGGGCGTCCATGGGCTCGTTGCGGTAGGTGATGGCGCGCAGCAGCATGGGCAGGTTTACGCCGGCGACCAGTCTTGAATTCACGCCGTCCACCAGTTTTTGTGCCACGTTGCAGGGCGTGGCGCCGAACATGTCGGTCAGGATCAGCGTGCGCCCGGTATTGAGCAGCGCCATGGTCAAACGGGCGCTGTCCAGGGATTCATCGACCGGGGTATTGGGCTGGACATCGAGCACCGCCAGCGAGGCTGCCGCATCCGGAAAAACGTGGAGCACACACTGGCGCAAGGCCGTGGCCAGGGGTGCATGCGCAATGATAAAAATTCCGTTATTCATGTCTTTCACGGGTGCTGCAACTTTGAAGGGGCATGGTGTTGGCTCTGGTGATTCAACACGGTTGCTGATTATGGCTTTTTGTCATCAGGAAGTATGCGTAGGACGCTATGGTGCAAAGCAAATAAATCGCCATCGCCATCTGAAAAGCTGACACCTCGGTCCATCCCAGCGCCCGAAAGCCATCGATGGCCAGGCCGATGCCCCACTGCACGGCAAACACGCCGGCAAAGAGCAGCAAGTTATACGACGACAGCGCGCGACCGGCCAAATTGGGTGGGAAAGCCATGGCAACGGCCGGTTGCGCCAAGGCAATGAAGGTGCAACTCATGCAATACAGGGCCCAGGCCAAGCCGGCCCAAACGCCGATGGACGATCCCAGGACAACGATCAAGGCCAGCAGGCAAAAGCTCAGCGGCATGCCCAAGGCAATCAGGCGGTCGGCGCTGTGGCCGCGGCGCGCCAGCCAGGGGAACAGCATGCCCCAGGCAAAGAAGGCGCCCAGCATGGCCATGTTGAGCCAGAACAAGCCCGTGGCCGCTTGCAGCGGGGTGAATCCTGCCACGCGAATCATCCAGGGTGTGACCCACAGCGTTTGCATGGCGATCAATCCACCGTAGATGAAAAAGGCCATGGGGGCCATTTTTCTGAAGTAAGGGTGGCGCCAGACCGCACCGTAGTTGGCTTTGGCAACTGGCGGATTCGTCCCGGAAATGGCAAGGGTCTGCCACTGCGGCGTGTGCCAGGCGATCAGCAGCATGGCCAACGCCACCAGTGCCGCCAGCGCCCAAAACAGCGCGCGCCAACCGACCAGCGGCAGCAACCACTGCACGGGCAAGGTAGAGGCGACCATGCCGAAGGACCCCGTCATCAGCATCCAGGAGTTGGCGCGCATTTGCGAACTCGCCGCGAACCAGCGCCGATAGCCAGTGAGCGGGGCCATCAGGCAGGCGCTGACGCCGACACCCGTGAGCACGCGGGCCAGCAGCAATCCGGTAAAACTCTCGGCCATGGCAAAGGCCATGCAACCCAGCACGGCAACCAGCAGGAAATACAAAATGACTTTTTTTGGGCCATGCTGGTCGAGCCAGGCGCCCAGGGGTAATTGCGTCGCGGCAAAACCCAAAAAATAACCACCGGCAAGCAGACCCAGGTCCTGCGCATTGAGTGCGAATTCCTGCGTGAGCGTAGGAGACAGCGTGGCCGTGATGGCGCGAATCAGGGACGAGAGGAAATAGGCAAAGGCGAAGGTAACAAACACCAAAATCGCGTTGCGCCGCGGCAACAGGGTCAGCACAGCGGGAGGATTCCCATCAAGGCCGCAGGGCACCAAATACTTTTTGCAGCAGAGCGCTGCCGGTGCCCACCGGGTTTTGCCGGATCTTCTTCTCTTCTTCGCCAATCATGAAGTACAGGCCCTCCAGTGTTTTGACGGTGACGTACTGCTCTATCGAGACCTGGTCTCCCTTGAGCAGCCCCATGCCGGCGGCTTTGCCTGCGATCCGGTTGTATTGGTCTGCCAGATTGACCCGCGAGGTGACTTGGGTGACCACCGGCAAAAATTTACGACCCAGCGGTTGGCGCGTTTTTTCGGCAAAAAACTGTGTCACCGACGTGTCGCCACCAGTCAGGATTTTCTTGGCATCCTGCACGTTCATGGCTTTGACAGCACCCAGCAGCATGTCGCGCGCCATCGGCACGGCGGTTTCCGCCGCGTGGTTCATGGCGACGATCAACTCGTCCAGGCGGGCGCCCTGCCCAAAACTGCGCAACAGCCTGGCGGTGTCTTGCAGAAAGCCCGGCAAGGGAATACGAACCTTGTCGTTGCCCAGGAAACCGTTGGGCAGCCCCAGCAGCCCGACAGCCGCAATGGCGCCTTTTTCCAGCGCCAGTTTGAGCCCCTGCGTGGCCTGGGCATTGGTCAGGTCATTGACCGACAGCGCGCTTGCGCTTGCACTGAACCCCAGCCATGACGACGCCAGGAGTGACACTGAAAAAGAACCAAATCGGCGCCGATTCATATGCATGTCCTAGGCAGTTCATGGAATAACGACATCTTGTCGCCGGTCATGGCGAGGGCATGCCACTGAGTGACCGGCATGCCCTAGTTTGCAGCCCGGATTATTTGGCGCGGAAGTCGTCGTGGCAAGACTTGCACGCACCGCCGGTGGCATTCACGGCCACCTTGATGTTGTCCAGATTGCCGGATTTGGCAGCGATTGTCAGTTTGCTCATTTCATCCTGCATTTTTTTGGCGTAGTCGTCGAACTTGGCCTTGTCAGTCCAGATTTCAGGTTTTGCCTTGGTCTCGCCCTTGTCGGTTCCCGGACCGAAACCTGCCCAAGGCAGTTTGGCCATGTATTCCGCAACGGCGGCGCTCTCTGCGGCAACGCCGGCATCAAACGGAATTTTCCCGCCCGCCATGCCAGCAACACGGCCAAAATTCTGCTGCATCACAAACAGGGCATTTTTCCGGTACTTGATGGCATCTTCAGCTTTGGCGAATTGGGCTGAGGCTGGCACAGCCATGGCCAATGCTGCACCCGCCAGAAGACAAGCGGTGAGTTTTTTCATGGAAGTCCTTTCGTCGTTAAACTAAAACAGATGGGCTGTGAAGTGTATGAGAATTCTTTTAACCTTTCCCCCGCGTCTTTCAAGGAGGTATTTGCTGTGCTTGTTCGTGTCTGGGATGCGCCGACGCGCCTGTTTCACTGGGCGCTGGCCGCTTGTTTTATCGGCCTGATCGTCACCAGTCAAATGGGCGGTGGCGCCATGGTCTGGCATTTCCGGTTTGGCTACAGCGTTTTGAGCCTGCTGCTGTTTCGCCTGGTTTGGGGTCTGCTGGGCGGCCACTGGTCGCGCTTTGCCACATTTTTGGTCGGCCCCAAGGCGGTATGGCGTTACCTGCGCGGACAAGGCCTGCCACACCACGAAGTCGGTCATAACCCGTTGGGCGCCCTGTCGGTGGTGGCGATGCTGGTGTTCCTCGCCCTGCAAGTCGCCACAGGCTTGATGAGCGATGATGAAATCGCCAATGCCGGCCCCCTGACCCAATTTGTGTCGTCGGCCTGGGTTAGCGATGCGACTTTTTACCACAAGGCGATCGGCAAATTCATCTTGCTGGGCTTGGTGGCTTTGCATCTGTCTGCCATCGCCTATTATTTTTTTGGCAGAAAAGAAAATCTGGTCAAACCCATGATCACGGGCGACAAGACGCTTGCCTTTGCCGCACCCAATGCCCGCGACAGTTGGTCTGAGCGCAGCCGTGCTGCCTTGATTTTTCTGGTTTGCGCTGGCATGGTGGGCGGCGCAGTCATCGGACTGGGCGGCTGAATGAACGACTCAAGCGCTAGCCCACCATGACCACCGAACTCATTCAAATTCAAGCGCTTGAAGGCACGGATGATGTCAAGCAAGTGCGCGCGCTCTTCCAGGAGTATGCAAACAGTCTGGACATCGACTTGTGTTTCCAGAACTTTGAGGCAGAACTGGCCGGACTGCCAGGTGACTACGCGCCACCTCGCGGCGCCCTGTTCATGGCCCGCTCAGCCCATGACATGGTCGGCTGCTGCGCGCTGCGCCCGCTGGACACCGCAGATTACCCCAACGCCTGCGAGATGAAGCGCCTGTATGTGCGCCCGGCCTTGCGTGGCAAGGGTTTGGGCCGTCGTCTGGCCGAGGCGGTGATACAGGCTGCCCAACAAGCCGGCTACAACTATGTGCTGCTGGACACCCTGAGTGAAATGGAAACGGCACGCGCCATGTACCAGGAGTTGGGGTTTGTGGAAGTCGCGCCCTATTACTTCAACCCCATTGAAGGCGCACACTATTTAATGGCGCGACTTTGATCAGGGGAGCATCTGAAAAGACGTCCCCTGCTGACTTGAAAAGGATCAGGCCTTGGCTTGTGCCAACAACGTGTCAGCGTCGCTGACTTCGAATTTGCCGGGACCTTCAATGTTGAGAGTCACCACTTTGCCGTTTTTCACCAACATCGAGTAGCGGTTGCTGCGCAAGCCCAAGCCCTTGCCGGTCAGGTCGAGCGTCAGGCCGGTCGCCTTGGCAAAAACAGCATCGCCATCGGCCAGCATGCGGACCTTGTCGCCGGTCTTCTGGTCACGTGCCCAGGCACCCATGACAAAGGCGTCGTTGACGCTGACACACCAGATCTCATCCACTCCGGCGGCTTTGAATGCGTCATAGTTGGCAATGTAACCCGGCACATGCTTGGCAGAGCACGTGGGCGTAAAGGCACCAGGCAAAGCAAACAACGCAATGGTCTTGCCGGCACTGGCAGCGACCACGTCAACGGGATTAGGGCCGAGACTGCAGCCACCGCCTTCGGTTTCATGGAATTCCATCAGCGTCGCGGCTGGTAACTGGTCACCTACTTGAATCATGTTTAACTCCTGATTTGAAAACATTTGAATAAATAAAAACGGCTCACAATTGTGAGCCGTTTTTTAAAGTGCTGACACGCAGCCCATGCAAAGACTTAGACCAGCGAGGCCTTTTGCACAAGACGCGTCGCCACCCAGTTCTTGGTCTTGGAAATGGGACGGCTTTCCGATATTTCGATCATGTCACCCATTTTGTACTCGCCCTTTTCGTCATGGGCGTGGTATTTGCTGGACTTGCCAACAATCTTGCCGTACAACTCGTGCTTGACGCGGCGCTCAATCAGCACCGTGACCGTCTTGGCACGCTTGTCACTGACCACCTTGCCAATCAAGGTGCGCTTGAGGGATGTTTTAGCTTCCGTCATATTTCGCTCCTTATTTGGCGGATGGAACAGCGGCTTGCTTTTCGACCAGAATGGTCTTGGCGCGAGCGATGTCACGGCGTGCTGAACGCAGCGTGGCTGTATTGTTGAGTTGTTGGGTCGCTTTTTGCATGCGCAAGCCAAAGTGTGCCTTTTGCAGCGCTTTGACTTCTGCCTGCAAACCGGCGACGTCTTTTTGGCGTAATTCAGTCGTTTTCATATCATTTTCTCCTGATTACTGACCAATCATGCGTGACACGAAGGTGGTGCGCAGCGGCAATTTGGCGGCTGCCAAACGGAACGCTTCACGGGCCAATTCTTCGGTGACACCCACGATTTCAAACACGATCTTGCCGGGCTGGATTTCAGCCACGTAGTACTCGGGGTTACCTTTACCGTTACCCATCCGCACTTCTGCGGGCTTTTGGGAAATAGGCTTGTCAGGGAACACCCGAATCCAGATACGGCCACCACGTTTG
>JAABQI010000295.1 GCA_011391545.1 Rhodoferax sp. | reverse complement strand
GCCGCGCGGGCATTGTTGAGGCTGCGGATTTCGAGCGTTTCCTCACGCGCCTTGCCACCCCGGCCAATGCCCTCGATACGCACGCTGCGGGTGTAGGCGGCTGCGCCGGCCAGCGTGTCCTTGGCTTCCAGGTCCAGCAGCATCAGGCCGCGGCCGCCGTTGGTCATGACCTTGAGTTCGCTGATCTCGAAGGTCAAAATGCGCCCGCCCGTGGAGGCACAGGCCACATGGGTGGCTGGCGCAACCGCCGTGGCGGCATTGGCCACCAAAGAGGGCTGACACAAGGTTTCGCCCACGTTCACGGTGACAAAGGCCTTGCCCGCCTTTTGGCGCGAAACCATATTGGCCACCGTGGCGGTAAAACCGTAGGCGGCCGAACTGCTCAGCAGCAGAGTCGCCTCCATCGGCCCGGCAAAGTAGGCCAGCAACTGGGTGCCAGCTTCGAGCTCGATCAGGCTGGTGATGGGCTGACCGTCGCCCCGGCCGCCGGGCAGCAGCGCCACCGCTACCGAATAAATCCGGCCATTGGAGCCAAAGGCCAGCAGGGTGTCGATAGAGCGGCACTCGAACGCGCCGTACAGCGCATCACCGGCCTTGAAGGTGTATTCGGGTGCGGCGGAGCCGTTGAGGCGGTCGCGCGCCCAGCCCTTTTGCGTGCGCACCCAGCCTTTTTGGCTCACCACCACGGTCACGGGCTCGTCCACCACTTTCACCTCGAGCACCACTTTTTTCTCGGCCTGGATCAGCGTGCGACGAGAATCTGCAAAGGTCTTGGCGTCCGCCTCGATTTCCTTCACCATAAGGCGGCGCAGCGTCGCCGGGCTGCCCAGGATTTCTTCCAGCCTGTGCTGCTCGTCACGCAGCCCCGCCAGTTCCTGCTCGATCTTGATGGCCTCCAAGCGCGCCAACTGGCGCAGGCGGATTTCAAGAATGTCCTCGGCCTGCCGCTCCGACAAATTGAAGCGTGCGATCAAAGCCGCCTTGGGCTCGTCGGCCTGGCGGATGATGGCGATCACCTCGTCGATGTTGAGCAGCACCAGCGCCCGGCCCTCCAAGATGTGGATGCGGTCCATCACCTTGGCCAGGCGATGGCGCGTGCGCCGCTCGATCGTGGTCTGGCGGAACGCGATCCACTCGGTGAACATCTGGCGCAGCGACTTGAGCGTAGGCCGGCCATCGAGCCCGATCATGGTCAGGTTGATCGGACTCGACGTTTCCAGGCTGGTGTGTGCCAGCAAGGTGTTGATGAGCTCCTGCTGGCCAATCTTGCTGGTCTTGGGCTCGCACACCAGACGCACCGCCGCGTCCTTGCTGGACTCGTCGCGCACCCCGTCGAGAACCGACAGCACGGTGGCCTTGAGCTGGTTTTGCTCCAGCGACAGTGCTTTTTTGCCAGCCTTGATCTTGGGGTTGGTCAGCTCTTCAATTTCTTCCAGCACGCGCTGGGTGCTGACACCGGGCGGCAATTCGGTGACCACCAGTTGCCATTGGCCGCGCGCCAGCTCTTCGATCTTCCAGCGGGCACGGCATTTGAGCGAGCCACGGCCGCTGCGGTAAGTCTCGGCAATTTCCGTGGCGCTGCTGATGATCTGGCCGCCACCGGGAAAGTCCGGGCCGGGCACCAGCGCAAACAGTTCGTCATCGGTCAGGTTGGGTGACTTGATCAGCGCCACGCAGGCATCGGCCACTTCACGCAGGTTATGGCTGGGGATTTCGGTGGCCAAGCCCACGGCAATCCCGCTGGCGCCGTTGAGCAGGGCAAAGGGCAGGCGCGCCGGCAACTGGTTGGGCTCCTCGGTGGAGCCGTCGTAGTTGGGCGAAAAATCGACCGTGCCTTCATCAATTTCATCGAGCAGCAGGCTGGTAATTTTGGCCAGCCGCGCCTCGGTGTAGCGCATGGCGGCAGCGCCGTCGCCATCGCGACTGCCAAAGTTGCCCTGGCCGTCGATCAGCGGGTAGCGCAACGAAAAGTCCTGCGCCATGCGCACCGCCGCGTCATACACGGACGAGTCGCCGTGCGGGTGAAAACGGCCCAGCACATCGCCCACCACACGCGCGCATTTGACCGGCTTGGCCCCGGTGTTGCCATTGGCGCCACCAAACCCCAAGCCCATACGGCTCATGGAATACAAAATGCGCCGCTGCACGGGTTTTTGCCCATCGGTCACGTCCGGCAAGGCCCGGCCCTTGACCACACTCAATGCGTATTCGAGGTAGGCCTGCTGGGCATAGGTGGCCAGGTTCAGCGCGTCGTCACCCTCGGGTTGGGTCTGGGCCGGGGGGGCAATAATGAGTTGGTCAGTCATGGCAAAACAGTTTCAAAAATTCAAAATTCAAGTAGCAACATCGTTGCGCCAGGCAACCCGCGAGGCAGGCCCTGTGGGCGGCTTCCTCATACTGGAGTACCAGAAATCGTCAGCCCCCCACAGGGGCTGCCTCGCTAGTCGCATTGGGGATGCAAACCGTGTCAATCCAAATACCGCTTAAAGTTCAATTCTCGGTCGCTGGTGTCCGGTTTTGAATCACTGCTCAAGCACCCACCTATCAGCGCCGTGACTGGCAAGGGTGGTCACCGATTTCTGGTACCCCAGCATGAGGTGGCCGCCCTTGCCAGTCGCGGCGCAGAGGAATATCGTGAAGCCATGGATTGCCACGTCGCAACGCTCCTCGCAATGACGGGCAGCTAAACATCTATCTCCACCGAATCCCCGTGCAACTCCATCAATTCCCGGCGTGCCGCAGCCTCACCTTTGCCCATCAATTTGGTCATCAGCTCCGACGTCTGCAACACACTCAAGCTGCCCAGATGCACCGGCAAAAGGCGCCGGGTGTCGGGGTTCAGCGTGGTGTCCCACAACTGCTCGGCGTTCATCTCACCCAGACCCTTGAAGCGGCTGATGGTCCAGGCGCCCTCGCGCACACCCTCCTTGCGCAGCTTGTCCAGGATGGCGGTGAGTTCGCCTTCGTCGAGCGCGTAGGCCTTGGACGCCGGTTTTTTGCCGCGTGCCGGTGCATCCACGCGAAATAGCGGCGGGCGGGCCACAAACACATGGCCGGTGTCGATGAGCTTGGGGAAATGCTTGAAGAACAAGGTGAGCAGCAGCACCTGAATGTGCGAGCCGTCCACATCCGCATCACTCAGAATGCAAATCTTGCCATAGCGCAGGCCACTCAGATCGGGGTTGTCATCCACGCCATGCGGATCGACACCAATGGCCACCGCAATGTCGTGGATTTCATTGTTGGCAAAGAGGCGGTCACGCTCGACCTCCCAGGTGTTCAGAACCTTGCCGCGCAAGGGCAACACGGCCTGGCTTTCCTTGTTGCGGCCCATCTTGGCGCTGCCTCCGGCCGAGTCGCCCTCGACCAAAAAGACCTCATTCTCGGCAATGTCGCGACTCTCGCAGTCGGTCAGCTTGCCCGGCAACACCGCCACGCCAGAACCCTTGCGTTTTTCAACCTTCTGGCCGGCTTTCTGTCGCGACTGCGCCGCCTTGATGGCGATCTCGGCCAGCTTTTTGCCGTATTCCACGTTCTGGTTCAGCCACAGCTCCAGCGCCGGACGGACAAAGTTGGACACCAGCCTCACCGCATCACGCGAGTTCAGGCGCTCCTTGATCTGGCCCTGAAACTGCGGGTCGAGCACCTTGGTGGACAGCACATAGCTGGCGCGCGCAAAGACATCGTCGGGCAACAGCTTGACACCCTTGGGCAGCAGCGAATGCATTTCCACAAAGCTCTTGACCGCCGTGTACAGGCCATCGCGCAGACCCGACTCGTGGGTGCCGCCGGCAGGTGTCGGGATCAGGTTGACATAACTTTCGCGCACCGGCTGGCCGTCTTCGGTAAAAGCCACACACCAGGCCGCGCCCTCGCCGTCGGCAAAACTGTCGCTGTTGGCGTCAGCGAAACCCTCGCCCTCAAACAGCGGAATGACGGGCTCGCCGGTCAGGGTTTGCGTCAAATAGTCGCGCAGGCCGCCCTTGAACAGCCAAGTCTGGGTTTCTTTGGATTTTTCCTGCACCAAGGTCACCGACACACCCGGCATCAGCACCGCCTTGCTGCGCAGCAGGTGCTCCAGGTGCGCCATGGGCAAGACCATTGACTCAAAATATCTACCGTCGGGCCAGACCCGCACCGTGGTGCCCGACTTGCGCTCGCCCTCGCCCGCAGGGCGCACGATCAGGGGCTCGATCACGTCGCCGCCGGCAAACACCAGGCGCGCCACCTGGCCTTCGCGGTACGTGGTGGCTTCCAGACGCAGCGACAGCGCATTGGTCACACTCACACCCACGCCATGCAGGCCGCCGGAAAAGCTGTAGGCACCGCCCTTGCCCTTGTCGAACTTGCCACCCGCGTGCAACTGGGTAAACACCAGTTCGATCACCGGCGCGTGTTCGGTGGGGTGCATGCCAAACGGGATGCCGCGGCCATCGTCTTCGACGGTGATGGAGCCGTCGGCGTGCACGATGGTCTTGATCTTCTTGCCGTGCCCGGCGAGCGCTTCATCAGCCGCGTTGTCGAGCACTTCCTGAATCACGTGCATCGGGTTGTCGGTGCGGGTGTACATGCCCGGGCGCTGCTTGACCGGCTCCAGCCCTTTGAGGACGCGGATGGAACCTTCGGAGTATTCGGTATTGGGTTTGGTGGCCATAGAGGCGCATTGTAATCAGGCCACTTTGAAACAACTGGATGAATACCCAGTTTTCAAGGACGCTCCTGTGTCCTTTGGTTGGAAACTTTTGGCCGTGTGCCGCATAATCATCAGCACACACTCATGAACACACCAGTAGCCATCGTCAGCAACACGCCGCTGCACCCGTCCATACCCAACTTGTCGAGGCTGCTTGAGGTGTGCCTCGACAACATGAACGACGCCATCGTGATCACCGAAGCGGAGCCTATCAGCAACCCCGGCCCGCAAATCGTCTGGGTCAACAAGATTTTTTATGAGCGCAATGGCTACAGCCCGGAAGAAGTGATCGGCAACACGCCGCGCATGTTGCAGGGGCCGGGCACTGATCGCGCCACGCTCGACCGGGTGCGCGAGGCGCTTGCAAAATGGCGGCCTATCCGGGCAGAACTGCTCAACTACCGCAAGGATGGGACGTCCTACTGGAACGAGTTTGAGATTGTGCCCGTGGCCAATGACCAGGGCTGGTTCACCCACTGGGTGTCGGTGCAGCGCGACACCACCGAGCGCAAAAAGATGGAACAGCAGGTGCACCAACTCGCCTTTTACGACGCGCTCACCCAACTGCCCAACCGTCGCCTGCTCGACGACCGCTTGAGCCAGGCCCTGGCAGCCAGCAAGCGCAACGGCCGTTTTGGTGCCCTGATTTTTCTGGACCTGGACAATTTCAAACTGGTCAATGACAGCTACGGCCATGACGTCGGTGATGCGCTATTGCGCCAGGTGGCAGCTCAACTGAAAACCTGTGTGCGTGAAATTGATACTGTGTCACGCTTTGGTGGCGACGAATTTGTGGTGTTGCTCAGCGACTTGCATGCTGACCGGGCCGAATCACTTGACCGCGCGTCCGTCCTTGCCGAAAAAATTCGGTCGATCATCACTAAGCCGTACCCACTTGCCATCGCCGAAGCGGGCCAAGCCGAGCGCACACTTGCCCATCGCTGCTCTGCCAGCCTTGGTGTGGTCATGTTCCAGGGCCAGCAGGCCACACCGGTTGATTTGCTCAAGTGGGCCGACACCGCGATGTACCAGGCCAAAAATGCCGGCCGCAACGCGATCCGGTTTTATCAGCCCGCAACACAAGCCTGAGGCTGGGGTGCGTTGGCATAGTTCGGTATATTTCATGCATGTCGCAGTCAGCTAAAAAACTCTCCATGAACCAGGTCCTGTTGTGCGGGGCCGCGATTGTCACGATTTCCATGGGCATCCGGCACGGCTTTGGGCTTTGGCTGCAGCCCATGACGCAAGAGCTGAACTGGAGCCGCGAAACCTTTGCCTTTGCCCTGGCCATTCAAAACCTGACATGGGGGTTTACCGGCATTTTTGCCGGCATGCTGGCCGACCGCTTTGGCGCTTTTCGCGTTCTCGTGGGTGGCGCCCTGCTGTACGCCCTGGGGCTGGCGGGCATGGCCTATGCCACCACGGCGCAGATGCTGAGCTTGAGCGCCGGGGTGCTGATTGGCATGGCGCAAGCGGGCACCACCTACGCCATCGTTTACGGCGTGATTGGCCGCAACATCAGCGCCAGCAAGCGCTCCTGGGCCATGGGTGTGGCGGCGGCGGCGGGCTCCTTTGGCCAGTTCCTGATGGTGCCGACCGAAGGTTTTTTGATTGACAGCCTGGGCTGGCAGCAGGCCCTGGTGGCGCTGGCGCTGGCGGCGCTGCTGATCATGCCGCTGGCCTGGGGCTTGCGTGAGCCGAACTTCAGGGCCGGCGCCGGGCATTTTCGCGAGCAGTCCATCATGCAGGCGCTGCGCGAGGCCTTTCGCTACCGCAGCTTCCAGTTGCTGATGGCCGGTTATTTTGTCTGTGGTTTCCAGGTGGTGTTCATTGGGGTGCACATGCCGAGCTACCTGAAAGACCAGGGGCTAGCCTCCAACGTGGCCAGCATCTCGCTGGCGCTGATTGGCCTGTTCAATGTGTTTGGCACCTACGCCGCAGGCGTGCTGGGCCAGCGCATGCAGAAAAAGAACATTCTGGCCTTCATTTACTTTTCGCGCGCGGTCGTCATCAGCATCTTCCTGCTGGTGCCGCTGTCGCCCATGAGCGTCTATGTGTTTTCTGCGGTGATGGGCATGCTGTGGCTGTCCACCGTGCCGCCGACCAACGCCACCGTGGCGCAGATTTTTGGCGTGGCGCATTTTTCGATGCTCGGCGGCTTTGTCTTTTTCAGCCACCAGATCGGCTCCTTCATGGGCGTCTGGCTGGGCGGCTATCTGTTTGACCGCACCGGCAGCTACGACATCGTCTGGTACATCGCGATTGCGCTGGGCGTGCTGGCGGCGTTGGTGAATCTGCCGATCAAGGAAGCCGCCATTGTGCGCACGCCGGCGCCCCAGGGGGTCTGAAGCCATGAAGCCGATTCAGAAATACCTGCTGTACGCCGGCCTGCTGGTGGTGCTGGGGCTGGTGTTTGCCATGTACACCCGTCCTGACTTTGTCATGACGCTGGCCAACCAGGTGTGGGGCTGCTTCTGATGCTGCAACACAATTTGAGTGAGCCGTCCGGCTGGGTGCAGCGCTGGCAGCATTTGATGCCCCCAGACGCACGTGTGCTGGACGTGGCCTGCGGCTCGGGCCGCCATATGTCATGGCTGGCGAAGCGGGGTTGTGCCTGCACTGGCATCGACCGCTCGGCCGAGGCACTGGAGACTGCCCGCCAGTACGGCAGCACCCTTCAGGCCGACATCGAGGGCGGGCCCTGGCCTCTGCTCGACGACGGCGTGCCACGCCAGTTTGACGTGGTGCTGGTCACCAACTACCTGTGGCGGCCATTGTTTCCGGTGCTGCTGCAAAGCCTGGCGCCGGGTGGCTTGCTGCTGTATGAGACTTTTTCAGTCGGGAACGAAACCGTGGGCAAACCCGCCAGCCCTGATTTTTTGCTTTGCACCGGCGAACTGCTGCAGCTGTGCCAAAACCTGCGCATCGTGGCGTTTGAAGATGGCTTTTTGCCCAACCCGGCGCGCTTCGTGCAGCGCATTGCCGCCATCCATCCGCTTATTGTCGCAACGTCAGGCCCGACAGGCAGCCAACCCGCGCGCTACCCACTCTCGCTAAAATGAGCGGCTAAACCATTACACGCAAGACAAAATGCCTAACTCAAAGCCTTTCCTCACCGGCAGTATCGTCGCCCTGGTCACGCCCATGCACCCGGATGGCAGCGTGGACTACCCGGCGCTGCGCAAGCTGATCGATTGGCACATCACCGAGGGGACGGATTGCATCGGCGTGGTCGGCACCACCGGCGAGTCGCCCACCGTGAGCGTGCAGGAGCACTGCGAAATCATCCGGGTGGCGGTCGAGCAAGCCAACAAGCGCGTGCCGATCATGGCCGGCTGTGGCTCCAACTGCACGGCTGAGGCCATCGAGCTGGCCAAATTTGCCAAAAGTGTTGGCGCCGATTGCCAGTTGCAGGTGGTGCCTTACTACAACAAGCCGACCCAGGAGGGCCAGTACCAGCACTTCAAGGCAATTGCCGAAGCGGTTGACCTGCCAATGGTGCTTTACAACGTGCCCGGGCGCACGGTGGCCGACATGACGCTCGACACGGTACTGCGCCTAGCCCAGGTGAGTGGCATTGTCGGCATCAAGGAAGCCACCGGCGACATCGGCCGCGCCCAATGGCTGATTCGCGAGGCGCCAAAAAACTTTGCCATTTTTTCAGGCGACGACCCCACCGCCGTGGCGCTGATGCTGTGCGGCGGTCATGGCAACATCAGCGTCACGGCCAACGTGGCGCCGCGCCTGATGCACGAGCTGTGCATGGCGGCAACAGCCGGCGATGTCAAACGCGCCATGGAGATTCAATTCAAACTGATGCCGCTGCACAAGAACCTGTTTGTCGAAGCCAATCCCATTCCTGTGAAATGGGCTGTGGCGCGCATGAATTTGTGCGGTGGCACGCTGCGCTTGCCGATGACCGAGCTGACCCCGGCCAACGCGCCGGTGGTGGAAGCCGCCTTGCGCGAAGTTGGCCTGCTTTAAGGCAAGGTCAACAACGCTTCTCCGTTTTTTCTCTTTTCATTAGCCGACCCGGTATCTCACCTGAAGGATTTTTTGTGAACCCTATTTCCAGACTTGCACTGCTTGGCCTGACCCTGACCCTGGGCGCCTGCACCGTTTTAGAGGGTGACAAGGTGGACTACAAAAGCGCCGGCAAAGTGCCCACGCTTGAAGTTCCGCCCGACCTGACGCAGCTCTCGCGCGAGACGCGTTACGTGGTGCCTGGCAGTTCTGTCACCGCCTCAAGTTTCCAGATCGGCCAGACCAGCACCCAGACCACGCCGACGGCGACAAGCTCGCTCGGTGATGTCCGGATCGAGCGCGCCGGCACGCAGCGCTGGCTGGTGATCAGCCGCCCCGCCGACGCACTGTGGGAACCGGTGAAAGACTTCTGGCTGGAAAACGGCTTTTTGCTGGTGATGGAGCAGGCCAACCTGGGCATCATGGAAACCGATTGGGCCGAAAACCGGGCCAAAATTCCGCAGGACATCATCCGCAGCACCATTGGCAAGGTGTTCGATTCGCTGTATTCCACCGGTGAACGCGACAAGTTTCGCACCCGGCTGGAGCGCAACCCCAGCGGCGGCACCGAGGTTTTCATCAGCCACCGCGGCATGATCGAGGTTTACAGCAGCACGGCAAAAGACCAGACCGTTTGGCAACCGCGAGCCGCCGACCCGGAACTTGAAGCCGAATTTCTGCGCCGCCTGATGGTCAAGCTCGGTGTTTCCCAGGAGCAATCCAAAGCCCTGATCGCCGCCGGAACAGCGCCCCAAAGCGCCCGCATCGACACCGTGAACGGTCAGCCCGTGGTGCGCCTGGACGACAACTTCGACCGCGCCTGGCGCCGGGTGGGCCTGGCCCTGGATCGCACCAACTTCACCGTGGAAGACCGCGATCGCAGCAAAGGCGCTTACTTTGTGCGTTATGTGGCGCCCAGTGCCGACAAGGCTGAGCCAGGCTTCTTCGGCAAGCTCTTCGGCAGTTCCGCCAAGGGCAACGCGCCGCAGACGTTCAAGGTGTCGGTGGTCAGCCAGGACAACACCAGCCTGGTGTCGGTGCAGAATGCCGATGGCAGCCCGGCCGCCGCCGCGGATGCCCAGCGCATCGTCAAAGTGCTGGCGGAAGACCTTCAGTAAGAAGAAAGAAAACCGTCACGGCGCGCTTGGCGTGGCAGTCCATGCATTCGGAAGTCATGGGTTGCTTCACTTGCGTTCGCACTGGCGCCGCTGGGTCATTCCAGCCAGTGGGTGAACTCCGACACCGCCACGCGCGGGGTGTGGAAGCTGTTGACCGGCTGATCCGCGTCTGCGTAGCCCAGCGACATGCCGCACACCAGCATCTCGTCGGCACCCGCGCCAATGTGCGGCAGGATGATGCTGGCAAAACCGTTCCAGGCCGCCTGCGGGCATGTGTCAAGACCACGGGCGCGCGCCGCCACCATGATGTTCTGCAAAAACATGCCATAGTCGACCAATGAGCCGCGGCCCATGACCCGGTCGATGGTGAACATCAAGCCCACCGGGGCGTCAAAAAACCGGTAGTTGCGCTGGTGCTGCGCATGCATCTTGTCCTTGTCGCCCTTGCCGATGCCCAGCAAGTTGTACAGGCCCCAGCCGTTCTCGCGGCGCCGGTCGATGTAGGGACTGACCCATTTTTCAGGGTAATAGTCATATTCCTCACGGTACTCGGAGGCCAGTGCCGGTTCGGCGCGCAGCGCATCGTGGGCGGCACAGACCTTGTCCGCCAGCGTGCTGCGGCTTTGCCCCTGCAGCACATAAACTTTCCAGGGTTGGGTGTTGGTGCCCGACGGCGCCCGGCTGGCCACCTGCAGGATGTCATGCAGGGTTTGCTGTGGCACGGGCTGCTGGGTAAAGGCCCGGGTGGACATGCGCGACGTGATGGCGGTGTCCACGGTGGCCACGTGCAAATCCGAGGCCGGCAATTTTTCTGTTGTCAAACGAGTTTCTCCAAAACGGTTTTGAGTGGCTGGGGAATCGATGTGGGCCGGCGCGTGGCACGGTCCACATAAACGTGAATGAAGTGGCCCCTGGCGGCGCTCAAAGGCGCGCCCTGGGCAAACAGGCCCACCTCGTAGCGCACGCTGGAGTTGCCCAGCCGCGCCACGCGAATGCCGGCATCCACGGTTTGCGGAAACGCCAGCGGCTCGAAATAGTTGCATTGGGTCTCAATCACCAGGCCGATGGTGCTGCCGCGCTCAATGTCGAGCACACCCTGCTCGATCAGATAGGCATTGACCGCGGTGTCGAACCAGCTGTAGTAAACGACATTGTTGACATGGCCGTAGGCATCGTTGTCCATCCAGCGGGTGGAAATGGCGCGAAACGCCTTGTAGGCACTGCGCGGTTCAGGCTGTGGTTTGTGCATAGGCCGTGATTTGACCACGGCCCGGCCCGGTCAGGCTCAAGGTTTCCGGTCTTTCAACAGGTCGCGCAATCGCTTGGGCGCGGGCACCAGGGGAGTTCGGCTGCGCGTCCAGGCGCCCTGGTCGGACGGCGACAGGGCGCGGCCCCGGCTCATGAACCACGACGCCAGCTTGTAAAGGCCGGTGCGGCCATACACCTGCGCCCAGACGTTCCACACCGCAGTGCTGGCCACGGTGCGCCCGGCGCCACTGCCGCGCAAGGTGGCCTCTTCGCTTTCGGGTTTGGCTTGCGATTCGTTGCGCAGGCGCACCAGGATGTCGGTGATCGGGATCTTGACCGGGCACACCTCCACACAGGCGCCGCACAGCGTGGAGGCAAAGGCCAGCGGGTAGGTGGCGTCCAGCCCCAGCATGTGCGGCGAGATGATGGCGCCGATCGGCCCCGGATAGGTGGTGCCATAGGCGTGGCCGCCAATGCGGGCATACACCGGGCAGTGGTTCATGCAGGCGCCGCAGCGGATGCACTTGAGGGTTTCGCGCAACTCTTCGTCGGCATAGGCCTGGGTGCGGCCATTGTCGAGCAGGATCAGGTGCACCTCTTCGGGACCGTCCTTTTCGCCGGGCTTGCGCGGGCCGCTGATCAGGTTGAAATAGGTGGTGACAGCCTGGCCGGTGGCCGAGCGTGCCAGCAGGCTGTAGAGCGGCGGCACGTGTTCAAGCTTTTCCACCACTTTTTCGATGCCGGTGATGGCAATATGCACCTTGGG